>PFLP01000029.1 GCA_002784625.1 Candidatus Pacebacteria bacterium CG_4_10_14_0_8_um_filter_42_14
AATGTAACAAAGATTGAGATGTAGAAGCTATCAAAGAAGATCTAAGAATATCAAAGCATATCGTTAATATTAGTTTGATGTATCAATCAGATTATTTCATATTCTCTTTTAGCAGAATGACAGACTATCTGCTAGAATAAGGGGAGTGACCCGTCTGGGCATTTCTATGGCAGTTTCTACTCTCCCCCATCTGGCTTTGTTAGCATTTCTTGAGCATCTTGAGGTTGAGAGAAATGTAAGTAGATTAACTATTCGTAATTATACCTTATACCTCAAGCGTTTCTGCGACTGGTTTCAGGCCGCTGGAAATACTGACCTCTCAGAGCTTGATCAGGAAAAAATGCGGAAGTATCGCGTTTATCTTTCCCAGTATTGTGATCAATATGGCAGAACTCTTTCTAAAAGAACTCAAAGCTACTATGTCATTGCCATGAGGTCTTGGCTAAAATTTTTGGTTAAGCAGGACGTCCCAGTGCTACATCCTGAGAAAATTGATTTGCCCAAGGCTGAGTCAATCCCGATGAGGTTTCTAAATTCTGAGAAAGTTGAAAAACTATTGACACAGCCATCTATATCGACAAAAGCTGGTCTTAGAGACAAGGCTATTTTAGAGGTTCTTTTTTCTACTGGTCTGCGGGTTAGTGAGCTCACAAACCTTAATCGAGACCAAATAGATCTGGAAACACGAGAATTTGGCGTTATTGGTAAGGGTCGTAGGCCTCGAGTTGTTTTCTTGAGTGAAAGAGCTGCGAAGTGGCTTGACTCCTGGTTGCGTCAGCGTAGTGACAATTGGAGTCCAGTCTTTATCAGGTTCTCTGGCAAGCAAGCGACGCCCGTAGATGATGGTGAGTCAATGAGGCTAACGGCTAGGAGTGTACAGCGCATTGTAGATAAATATGCTAAGAAAGCTCATCTGCCAATTAAAATTAGTCCCCATGGAATCAGGCATAGTTTCGCAACTGACCTGCTTTCAAATGGTGCTGGCCTCCGCGATGTGCAAGAAATGCTTGGTCACAAGAATGTTTCGACGACACAAATCTATACACACGTTACTAGACCTCAACTTCGCAAAATTCACGATAAGTTTCACACTCAATAAATTAGCAGTATAGTTCTAAGACTGCCAAAACAAACAATCAGAAACATTTGTTGATCTATCAAGCTTTATTTTGACGAAATTCAGATAATGAGATTTGTTTTTAATTCGACGTTGAAACAACCACATCTGGGGAGACTGCTAGATGTCAATGGACTTTTTTATGTTATCTAAGAATATCAATACATTTACTAATATATATAGCAATATCAATCATTATATATACATACACTAACCAATCTATATATAAAGAAAGCTATCAAACTAAAAGTGATACAATACTCTTTGTTGAAAAATACATGGGCTCATAGCTCAGTTGGCTAGAGCGCCTGCATGGCATGCAGGAGGCCGCGGGTTCGAGTCCCGCTGAGTCCACCCTTAATTATTCGATCTCCTCCGGAGAGTCATCTTCAAGTTCTTTGAAAGTCAGAGCAACAGCCACGATTCGATCAGTACTCTTCAGGCGCATCAAAATAACGCCTTGGGTTGGTCGAGTTAGGATAGGAATTGACTTTTTGGATAATGGTAATTTTATGGTTTGGCCTTCTTTAGTGCTGATGACAATTTCCATACATGATGCATCTACCAGGCGCGCAGCAGCAATTGGACCAGTACGTTTGGTGACGTCTGATACCTTAACGCCTAATCCAGACCGTTTTTGGGCCGGATATTGGGTTAGCTCTGTTCTCTTGCCCATTCCAAATTCAGTAATAACTAGAAGGTGAGAACCCTTCTCTGCCTCCCCCACCGCTTCAACACCGACAACGTAGTCATCGTTCTTGAGGGTAATTCCCTTAACGCCCTTGGTATCACGCTGAGAAGACTTCACTTCTTGTTCGCTAAAGCGAATGCATTTACCTGAATGGGTAATAAGAAGAATATCGTCATTTCCAGAAGTAAGTTTCCCCCAGACTAGTTCATCGCCCTCATTTAGGGTAATGGCAATAATGCCATTTTGACGGATATTGTCGAATAAACTCACCGCTGTCTTTTTTATCAAACCATTCCTGGTGGCGAGGCTGATGTATTTGTCTTTGTCTGCAGCCTCGTCAATCACGAGGAGAGACTTAACGGTTTCATCTGGTTTTAGATTTACCAAATTTACCACAGCTGTGCCCTTTGCCTGCCTACTAACAGCTGGAATCTCAAACGCTTTGAGTTTGAAAACGCGTCCGAAATTGGTGAACAAAAGCACCATGTCGTGGGTGTTGGCTGACAAGAGAGTGAGGACGACGTCCTCATCTTTCATTTTTAGGCCGACGCTGCCCTTTCCACCTCGAGACTGCGAGCGGAATGCGGATGGGCTCAGGCGTTTAATATAGCCAGTTTCTGTCAAAGTAATTACCGCTGGTTCGTTAGGAATTAGGTCTTCTTCGCTGAACTCGCCGATTTTGCCCTTGATGAGTTTAGTTCTTCTTTCGTCACCATACTGAACGATCAGTCCTTGGGTTTCGTCAGCAATGACTTTCACAATGCGCTTGGGGTCCTGGAGAAGTGAAATAAGGTCGCCGATTGTCGCCTGTATAGAATTGTATTCATCTTCAATTTTTTGTCTTTCGAGGGCAGCCAAGCGCTTAAGCTGCATGTCGAGAATTGCTAAAGATTGAATCTCGCTGAGGCCAAATTTTGACATCAAAGCGTCTTTAGCAACATTGCTATCGGCAGATGCACGAATAGTAGCGATGACGTCGTCTAAGTTCTTTAAGGCGATCAGCAAGCCTTCAAGAATGTGGGCGCGTTTGCCAGCTTCGACTAAATCATGTTGGGCGCGACGGACAATGATGGTTTGACGATGAGCCAAGAACTCCATTAAAATTTGTCTGATATTCATGAGCTGAGGTGTACCTTCGCCATTCAATGCCACCATATTTACTGGGAAGCTAGTCTGAAGTTCGGAGTATTTGAAAAGTTTGTTTAGAACAACTTTTGGCCTAGCATCGCGCTTCAATTCAATCGTGATCTGCATACCCGTGCGATCAGAGTCATCATTCAGATCCTTGATGCCAACGATTTTTTTGTCTCTGGCCAAGTCGGCAATCTTCATGAGGAGTCTAGCTTTGTTCACTTGATATGGCAGCTCCGTGACGATAATCTGGAAGCCACCTTTTTTAGATTCAACAATTTCGGCTTTAGCGCGAGTGACTACGCGACCTTTGCCAGTTCGATATGCTTCAGTGATTTCTTTAAAGTCGTAAATAATTCCTCCAGTAGGAAAGTCTGGTCCGTTCACATGAGTGACGATGTCATCGATAGTGGACGTTGTATCAAAAGTCCCTGCTAGAAATGCCGGCTCAGTTCCCGATAATTGGGCGATAAGTTCTTCCTGCCTTGGCAGTGCGGCGATAGCTTTGATTTTTGTTAATGTCTCATCACTTTGTACAGCACTTCCATTTTCGATCATGGAAATAATGGCACTACAGATTTCAGTCAAGTTATGAGGGGGAATTTTTGTTGCCATACCAACGGCAATTCCTTCTGATCCCATCAGAAGCAAGTTCGGCAACTTTGCTGGTAAGACTCTCGGTTCTTGAAGAGAGCCATCAAAGTTATCGGCAAAAGGCACCGTTGTTTTGTCTAGATCAGTGAGAAGCTCGGTAGTGATTTTTGCGAGTCTAGCCTCGGTGTAACGCATGGCGGCAGGACTATCTCCATCGACTGATCCAAAGTTTCCTTGACCATCGATAAGCGGATAACGCATGCTAAAGTTTTGGGCCAAGCGAACCAGAGCCATGTAGACAGGTGCATCACCATGAGGATGATACTTTCCAAGCACATCTCCAACGATGCGAGCAGATTTCTTATAGCCACTGGTGTGATGAATGCCACTCTTGTACATCGAGTAAAGAATTCTTCGATGGACCGGCTTAAGACCATCGCGAACATCGGGCAGAGCTCGAGCCACAATGACACTCATAGCATAGTCGAGATAGCTTTGGCGCATCTCAGTGACGATCGAGGTGTACTGAAGTTTGCCGTATCGCGACTCTTCCACGGTGCCAATTTTGCCGGCGCGGAGTTCTTGATCTTCTTGTAGTTTTTGTTCTTCGTCAGTCATATTTTCTTTAATTAAGGGCCGTTTCTATAGGCGGAGCGATTTCCTTTTTACGCGACATTTTTGCGCCTATATCAAGAATATTAGCATCGGTTGTACCACCAAAAGCTTTCTCTGCGATTACTTGCTCTTTTTCCGACAAAATAAGGAGCTTGGTATTCACCTGCAGAATGTCGGTGATGGCTAGAAAAATTAAAGAAACACCGAGTTTTTCTCTTACCGTAGCCATGGCTGAGAGTAACTCTGTTTTCTTGCCCGCGAGCAGTTCGTTTTGTTCGACAGTTTCCAACTGGCCAATCATGGTTTTTTGGGAAAACTCAAAAATCTTGTAGTCATTGGTGACCATTTCTTCTGGTGATAGTGAACTAAGATCAGATTTTGCTTTGAAAATTTCGAGAGTAAAGCCTTCAACATCTGCAATTTCAGCAAGTTTGGCTAACTCTGCTCCAAGTTCCCGATCTTGACTCACAGTCGTAGCGCTTTTGAAGCCAACGGTATCTGACAAAATCGCCGCTAGCATCAGTGAGGCGAGTTTTTGATCTGGCACAACATTATTTTGTTTCATCAAGTAATATGCGATTGTTGTCGAGGAACCCCAAGGTTTGCAAGTCAGATAAATGGGATTCTTCAGATTACAGTTGAGTTTGTGGTGGTCTATTATTTCGACAATTTGGTCTGGATTTAGTCCAGGTAGACGCTGATTCTCTTCGTTATGATCGACCAGAATAACTCGGTCCTCTGGCTTGATTTCTTCAAGTGTGACTAGTCGCGGTGCGACAATTCCAAATTTCTCGAAAAGAAAACCTGTTTCTGGATTCAGAGGATCTGTGATGACGACTTCGGCATCAGAGTAACCAAAACATTCTTGCTTGTGAAAAAGTTCAGCCAATGCCATCGGTGCCACGACAGCATCAGTATCAGGTTTAATGTGACCAATGAGGTAGGTGTTCATAGATTGCCTTTACTAAATATCCAGCTCTGCCATTTGGGCGTGGGTTTGGATAAATTTCTTTCTGGGGGCGACGTCGTCTCCCATGAGAATGCTGAAAGTTTCGTCGGCTATATCAGCGTCTTCAATAGTGACGCGCTTCAGAGTTCGTGTTTCTGGATTCATGGTGGTGTCCCAAAGCTGTGTTTCATTCATTTCTCCAAGACCTTTGTAGCGTTGGACGGAGACTTTAGAGCTTGATTCGTGTTTGGCAAAATCCGTGATCATGGCGTCGCGCTGTTCTTCGGTGTAGGCATAGCGTTCTGTTTTGGTAGTAGCGACTTTAAACAGCGGTGGCATGGCGACATAAAGATAGCCACCCTGAACAATTTCTGGTAAGTGACGGAAGAAAAAGGTCAGACCAAGAGTGGTGATGTGCTCGCCATCGACGTCAGCATCGTTCATGAGAATAATGCGGTGGTATCGAAGTTTGTTTTTATCAAAGGTATCGCCAATGCCAGCTCCAAGAGCGATGACTAAGTTCTTCAGCTCTTCGAAGGCAACAATCTTATCGAGTCTGGCGCGTTCCGTGTTCAGAATTTTTCCTCTAAGAGGGAAAATAGCTTGGAATTTTCGATCTCTGCCCTGCTTGGCGGTACCGCCCGCGGAATCTCCCTCAACGATATAAATCTCGCATTCATCAGCATTTTTACTCTGACAGTCAGCTAGTTTTCCTGGTAGCGAGCTGCCCTCAAAAACACCTTTGCGAATAACAGCTTCTTTAGCAGCGCGAGCCGCTAGGCGAGCGCGAGCGGACAAGAGAATTTTGCCGATAATATTTTTTGCAGCCGAGGGATTTTCCTCAAGGAATTCAGTAAAATTATCTTTAAAAACCTGATAAACAGCTGACTGAGCTTCCGTGTTGTTAAGTTTTGTTTTTGTTTGTGACTCAAACTGTAAGTCATTAGAAGGCATTTTGACAAAAATAACTGCCGTCATGCCCTCACGCAGATCTTCGGTGGTGAATGACTCTTTATCTTTGAGGAGGTTATGAGCTGTTGAGTAATCACGAATGACTTTACTTAGAGCCATTCTGAAGCCATTGACGTGGGCGCCGCCATCAGATGTTTTGATGACATTGACGTATGACTCGAGGCGCTCATTGTAAGAATCGTTGTATTGAACGGCAATCTCGACCCCAATTGAGTGGCCAGTGTTTTCATCTTTCCAGTCGTCATTGCAATACATGACCGGATGCAAGGTCTTTTTGCTCATGTTGAGATGTGTGACGAGCGACTTAATACCGCTTTCAAAGTAAAAATCGTACTCTACCCCATCGATGAGGTCACGAAATTGAAAGTAAAGTCCGGCCATAAGATAGGCGCGGTCCTTGATAGCTTCAGTGATGATCTTTTTGTTAAAGGCAGTGGTGGAAAAGATCTCGGGATCAGGAATAAAACGAGCAATAGTACCGGTTTCATAAGTGATGAATTGGGTGGCTTCATTGGGAAAAATCTCAAGAACTTTTTCTTCGGAAATAGTTTTTGTTGGCGCACTAGGAAAACCGCGACTATATGACTGATAGTAGTATTTGTTGTTGCGCTTAACCAGAACTTGCATGACAGCACTGAGAGCATTGACAGCAGAGGACCCGACACCGTGAAGACCGCCAGAAGCCTGGTAGGCTGTTTCCTCAAATTTGCCTCCTGCGTGCAGTTTTGTCATGACTACCTCGAGTGCTGAGACACCAGATTCATGCATATCCACAGGAATACCGCGGCCGTTATCTACAACAGTGATGGCTTCCTCGCCTATTTTGGTACCTTTGGCAAGCTTAATTTCTGACTCGGCGACTTTACTGTAATAAAGTTGGATGACTTTTCCGTAACCAGCAATGGCTTCATCAACGGCGTTATCGAGGATTTCTTTCGCTAAGTGATGCAGGCCTTTACCATCGGTAGAGCCAATATACATACCGGGTCGTTTGCGGACAGGCTCTAAACCCTCTAGAACCTTGATGTCTTTAGCCTGATATGCGTTAGTTACTTTAGTTGCCATATTTTGATTTCAAGTAGAGCCAATGGTATATCATACCAGCCCGTGTGAGTCCAGCTATTTCCCCTCGAGATTGTTCAGACGAAAAAATAAGTCTTCCATGACTAGCTGTGGATGTATGTTCTTTCCAAGAAGCTCAAGTGCACCTAAACAAAATTGTAGCTGGCTCTGTGTAGCGTGAAGCGTAGAGTCACTAGTTTTCGGCATTCTCTCGAGTCGAATGGCCAGGCAGACTCTCTCAAGGGTTTCTTTGGCTTCGTCCCGTTTTTTGTACTTTTCAGCCATAATTACTGCCTGGCTAAGGCGCAGACTCTGCCAAGAGTCAAACGTTTCCAAGCCTTCCCGATATCCTTTCGAAGTTTTTTGAGATTTGTCATTACTGGCAAATATTTGCTCGATGCAGCGAGAGCGAATCGTGGCCAAGAGTCGCTGAGGTTTAGAAGTTGCTAAGATAATCTGAGTGTTTTTTCCTGGCTCTTCAAGCAGTTTGAGAAGCGCGTGCTGGGCTTGATCTGTGAGTTGGTCCGCCTGGAGGATGATAACATAGCGAGTATGGCTTGCTGAGGCACTAAAACCCAGTTCCTCCTGGAGTATTCGCATGACTTCAATGCCGATCGTTTCTTGCTCAAGATTTATCCAGAGTGCGTGAGGAGAGCTTGCTGTTATTGGCTCCAAGGGAAAAATTGCCTTACTGACTTCGCAGGTTTCTGTCTGAATATTTTCCTGATTTGAGAAAGTCCAAAGTTGGCTGGTTAGATAGGTTGTCATTGCTCGAAAAACGTTCTTCCTCTATAGTAAAGCTACTATTAGTTATTTTTATGCCTGCGTCTGCCCAGATCACTAGCGATTCTCAGTTTACTTCGTCCAATTATAGCAACCTCTTGGATGTTCTCGTTGCCCAAGGTCACTTGGACCAGGACATGGCCAACACCATCATGGTGGAGAATATCAGTACTGGTAAAACAGTTGAAGAGCTGATTGTTGTTCGCAACTTAGTCACTGAGAAAGACTTTACCGAGGCTAAAGCGATATTTAACAAAGTTCCCTACGTAAATCTTAATGAGATTGGAGTATATCCAGAAGCGATTAATCAATTGCCTGAGGGTTCTGCTCGACATTATAAAATGTTGCCTTTTTCTCTTGAGAAAGAACATGGTTTGCTTAAAGTTGCTATGCTCGATCCCTTGGATCTTTCTGCGATCGACTTTGCCCAACAAAAAACCGGTTTAAAAATTGAGGCCTACTATGCGATTCCGTCGGTACTTGAGCAAAAACTGGCTGAGTACTACTCACAGACCTTGTCCGGAGAAGTCGGGGCAGCTTTAGAGCAAACCACGCAACAAACAGAGGCGGAAGATCAAAAACGCGATCTCTCAGAGCTACAGGGAAAAACCATTAAGCAGGCGCCAATTACTAAAATTGTTGAGACAATTTTGGCTTTTGCCATCAAGGCAAGGGCTTCAGATGTTCATATTGAGCCCCAGGAAGATCGCACTCGCATTCGTTATCGTATCGACGGTATTTTGAACGAAAAATTAGTTCTACCAGCATCAGTGCACGAGGCAGTGGTTTCGCGTATTAAGATTCTTAGTAAGCTTAAAATCGATGAGAAACGTATTCCCCAAGATGGGCGTTTTAATTTCCAGAGTCAGGGACAGAATATTGATCTGCGTGTCTCTACTTTACCGACTATCAATGGCGAAAAAATTGTCATGCGTCTCCTGCAGAAAAATCGTACGGTTCCGACCTTGCAAGAACTGGGCTTGACTGGCTTGGCTCTAAGCATGATGCAGCGAGCGATTAAGGTCCCTCACGGAATTGTCTTGGTGACAGGTCCAACTGGTTCAGGAAAAACAACTACCCTCTACTCTGTTTTAAATACGATCAATACCCCTAAGGTAAATATCATGACTCTGGAAGATCCCGTCGAGTACGAGATGCCAGGAGTGAATCAGGTGCAGATTAATCCTAAGGCCGGCTTGAGTTTCGCTTCGGGACTGCGTTCTTTCTTGCGACAAGATCCGAATATCATTATGGTTGGAGAAATTCGTGATAGCGAAACGGCGGAGTTGGCTATCCAAGCCTCCCTGACAGGCCATTTGGTTTTTGCGACTTTGCATACTTCGTCGGCCGCTGGTGCCCTGCCCCGCCTCTTAGACATGGGGGCTGAGCCATTTCTTTTGGCTTCTTCAATGACTTTGGTGGCAGCCCAAAGAGTTATTCGTTTGATACATCCAAATTATAAAGAAACCTACACTCCTGGAGTTGAAGTCGTTGAGGATATGCGAAAAGTCTTGGGTAAGAATTTTGATAGGTATTGCAAAGAACGAAATCAAGATCCAAAGAACTTACAACTTTCCAGGCCAAAAGCTGACCGACCCCAAAATGAACCCGAGTTTAAGGGTCGAATTGCTATTTTTGAAGTCATGAATGTCAGTGAGGCGATTGCCAAGTTGATCTTAAATGAGAGACCAGCGAGCGAGCTCGAAGACGTGGCAGTCTCTGAGGGTTCTCTCTTGATGAAGCAAGATGGCTACTTGAAAGTTTTGGAAGGAATGAGCACTATTGAAGAGGTTAAACGTGTGGCAGAGATTTAATAAGGAGGAACTATGAATATTCATGACATTATGCAGTCGGTAGTCGATAAGGGAGGTTCTGACATTCACTTGAATGTGGGCCAGCCGCCGATCATTCGCCTTGATAGCGTTCTCACTCTAGTTGAGGGTGCTCCGATTCTTTCTGATGAGATGATGGAAAAACTCATCACTCCAATTTTGACCCAAGAGCAAAAGGATTATGTTCGCGTTAATAAGGAGCTAGATTTCGGTTATCAATTCCAAGACAAGGGGCGTTTTCGTGTCAATGTCTTTCATGCCTTGGGTTCGATGGGTGCGGCTATGCGGCTTATTCCCGATAAAGTTCGAAGTTTAGAAGAGCTAAACATGCCACCGATCCTCAAAGAATTTGCCGATTATAAACAAGGTTTGGTATTACTCACTGGTCCAACTGGCGAAGGAAAATCAACGACTTTGGCAGCCATGATCGAGCTTATCAACCAGACTCGCACCGAACACATCATCACCATTGAAGATCCGATCGAATTTAAGTACAAACCGGCTAAATCAATTTTTACCCAAAGAGAGCTAAATCACGACACTAATAGTTGGCAGGTAGCTTTACGCTCTGTTTTGCGCCAGGATCCGGATGTAGTGCTTATCGGTGAAATGCGCGACTTCGAGACGATTTCTTCGGCTATCACCATCGCTGAAACAGGCCATCTTGTTTTTGCTACTCTTCATACAGCCACAGCGCCTGAGACGATCGATCGTATTATTGATGTTTTCCCGGCTGCCCAACAAGGTCAAGTCCGTCAACAGTTGGCGGCGACAATTAAAGCGATCGTCTCACAGCGACTTTTGGTCGCTCAGGGAGGTGGCCGTCGCGCGGCCCTCGAGATCATGATTGGAAACTCAGCTATTAGCAATCTTATTCGAGAAGGCAAGGCTTTCCAGATCGACTCAGTGATCCAGACAGGCAGTGAGTCAGGGATGATGTTGTTTGAGAATCATCTACTGCAGCTTATGCAGCAGGGTGTGATTAGTGAAGAAACAGCTATTTCACATGCGTTTAGGCCGAAAGAAATGCTTCGACTACTTGGAAAATAAATAGATGCCATACTTCACATACTCAGTCAAAAACAAGTTTGGAGAAAATCTCAAAGGGACGGTTGAGGCGCGGACTATTCATCAGGCGGCGGAAGTGTTGAAGGAGCGAAATTTACTGGTGGTTCACTTGCGTCCTCTGACTGAAGATCCGCTCGGATTTATCAAGGCCATGATCGGTGGGGTGAGTAGTAATGACGTTGTGAATTTTACGCGTCAGTTATCTACGATGATCTCAGCCGGCTTGCCTTTAGCCTCTGCTCTCTCCATTCTAGTGCGTCAAAGTAAGCCAGAGATGTCTAAGTTGGTGGCGACGATACTCGAGGAAATTGAGGGAGGTCTGACCTTTGCAGATGCTCTGGAAAAACACCCTGATGTCTTCGATAATTTATACGTTCAACTAGTCAGAGCGGGAGAGTTCGGCGGGGTGCTTGACCAGATTCTAGAGCGTTTGGCAGACAATATGGAGAAATCTAAGGAGTTCCGCTCAAAAACCCGTGGGGCGATGATTTATCCGGCGATTGTTCTCCTCGCCATGGTGGTAGTGGGTATTATCATGTCTATTTTCGTCATTCCGAAGCTCACTGCTATGTATGTAGACTTTGGGGCAGATTTACCGATGGCTACCAAGATTCTCATTGGTATTTCTGACTTTTTTGTACATTTTTGGTGGTTAGTCCTGGTGGCTTCAGTCGGCGGCACCTTTCTTTTTCGAAGTTGGCTTAAAACCGATTATGGAAAACTGCGCTGGCACCGGTTCCAGCTTCGAATTCCTATTCTAGGTGTTTTGGTGACGAAAATTGTTCTCACCGAGTTTTCTCGTACCTTGGCTTTGCTTCTTAGTGCTGGCGTGTCACTCTTGACGGCACTCGAGATTGTGACAAAAGGCGTCACCAATATGGTTTATAGGACAGCTCTTGAAGATGTTAAGGCTCAAGTGGAAAAAGGTGCTCCAATGTCTCAGGGCTTAGATAATCATGCGGAATTTCCACCAATTCTAAGTCAAATGGTCTCGGTCGGTGAAGAAACTGGTAAGCTTGATGAAATTCTTGATAAGTTGGCTACATACTTTCAGCAAGAGAGTGAGCAAGCGGTAAAAAACCTAACCGCAGCTATGGAACCACTGATTATGATTGTACTAGGAATAGCGGTTGGGGCCATGGTTATTGCTATTATTATGCCAATCTATAGCTTAACCAGTCAGTTTTGATGTATGAGGGAAATTACCACTTGCATCGAGTGTAAGAATTAGTATAGAGTTAACACTAACTGGGTACTTCCAGACAAAGGCACATATGAACAAACTTCGCGCACTCACCATTTCAGGCTTACGATCGGCCGGTTTCACTATGATCGAGCTTTTGATTGTTATCTCGATTCTTGGTATTTTAGCTGTAGCTGTGCTTTCTGCTATTAACCCTGTTGAGCAGATTAATCGTGGAAGAGACACGGGGACAAGATCCGATGCAGAGCAGCTTCTGAGCGCAATTGATAGATTTAATGCTTTTCAAGGCTATTTTCCATGGCAAGAGGATGCTAACAGTACAAACCTGGGAATTGATGATGGCAGCGCTGCTCCTTTACTTATAGATGCCACCAATCCAAAAGATGATGATGTAGTCAAAGACTGCTATGTTCTTGATAAGCTTTCTGACGGAACAACTTTTAGTTCCACTGCGGGATGTGTTTCTTCTGATGAGCTAAAGTCTTCATTTGTGGACAGAATTGTAAATAGCGACGGTGCGAGAGATATGTATATTTACAATCAGGGTACCAGCGGAAACAGCACTTACGTTTGCTTTGCACCTCAATCAAAGGCGTTTTTTGCAGAGGCCGAAAAACGTTGTGAAGACGCCGCAGGAGCAGGTTTGCCGAGCGATCTTAGCGTCGCTGCCAAGGCATTCCTTTGCTCAGGATATGGAACAGGCGTTGATGTTTACAGTTGCCTACCATAAACTTCTCTAAATAACAAAAATACCCATCCCTGCCTTTGGCGGGGGTGTTTTGTTTTTAGAGCATAATGCAGTATGCTTTCTAGATAATGTTTTCACCTCTCTTTCTCATCGGCGTCAGTCTTTTTTTCTTTGGTTCTTGTGTCGGCAGCTTCCTGAATTTAGTTATTTATCGCACAGAGACGGGTGAGCAATGGATGCGCGGCCGGTCCAAGTGTGAGTCTTGCCATCACCAACTTTCTTGGTTCGAAAACATCCCAATCATTTCATTCCTCTTTCTTCGAGGAAAATGTCGTCATTGCTCTGCCCCATTGTCAATTTCACACGTGATAGTTGAAAGCATGATGGGCACACTTTTTCTCTGGTGGTATGTCGCAGGCTTCTTATTTTTCCAACTTTCGCAACAGCCATTCACCATTCTTCAGCCACTTTTTTGGCTCCTTGTCGGCATCCTTCTTCTCATCATTGTCATCTATGACTACAAATACATGTTGATACCTGATGGAGCCACGACAGCCCTCCTTGCTCTAGCCCTTCTCTACCGCATTAGCTTAGTAATAGCCGGCATTATGCAACCCCAGGACTTCTTCTGGACCATCGCTGGCATGGTTCTAAGTGTCGCCTTTTTCTACAGTCTTTGGTACTTTACCAAGGGCAAAGGCTTTGGCTTTGGTGACGTGAAGCTTATGGCTCCTCTCGCCCTGCTTATGGGTTGGCCCAGTCTCTGGGTTGGTATTTTTCTTTCGACCATCATCGGCTCCATTGTTGGCATCATCATGATTATTCTTGGCAAAGCTGCCTTCGGTAAACCCATCCCCTTTGGTCCATTTTTAATCATAGGAACGGTCTTAAGTCTCATCTGGGGAGACGTGCTCATCGCCTTCTATGTTACACTGATATAAGCTCCACACTTCGTGGTGGTTTAGGGTGCTATGCGGGTCTTACGGACAATACTTACTACTTTTTTGGTTCTCGCTCTTTTGGGCATTGGTGCCTTGTTCGCAGCTAGAAGCGCTCTTCTATGGTGGGGTTCATATTCATTGACTCAAGCGACAAAATCTCTTCAGCGCACTGGAAAAGGTCCCCAATATTTTCGTCAGTGTCAACAAGAAGTTGGCTCTGATATTAATGTCGCCATTACTCCAACCCCGCAGATTCGTTTTCTATCCGATACAGAATACATGGCAGAAATTCTCTGCGATGGCTTCAGCGCCGATCCCATCATTGTAGAGCGCTATACCCTACCTATTTTTGTGTCAAAAGTACCTGGATCTGCAGGCTTGATTCTTGGTGCTGATAAAAGTGGCGTCACTCTCACAGTCTTTGCAAAAGAACTTGAAGTCTTTAAATCACTCATAGGTTATCTTCCAGATTTCTTAGTAATTAAAAAACAAGTGATCCTAGAAAATGGAATCTTAAGCATGAGCTCTGAGGAAGTTGACCTGGGTCAGTCGCCAGTCTCGACTTGCGCCGGCTACGGCTTTCAGTGCTGCAATGAACAAACAGACCTAGGAGTCGGCGAAAGGCTTGAGGGCGCGACTGGCTGCACCACCTCTTGCTACAGTAGCTGCACGAGAAGGCCCGTGCTTTTATCCTTTAACACCCAGCCAATTTTAGACCCACGCTCCAGAACTGTCTCCGTTCCCGCTGGTGTCGTCGTTACTTGGAGTTATGTTGCCGATGCAGGCCAAGATCCCAGCCTCACTGCCTGGATTGATTTCGGCGATGGCAAGCATATGGAACTTCAGGGGGAAAGTGGCACCACCACTCATGCGTACACTTGCGCGCTATCAGAATGCCGATACAAAGTCGAAATTTCTCTCACTGATGCCTGGGGTGTTACTTCTGCCCCATTATCTATCAGTACCATGACGGTAGTAGTTAGAGGACAATAGGATTTTAATGATGCAAAAAAAACTTTTGAAAAAAAACAGCGGCTTTACACTCATAGAGCTTCTAGTCGTGGTCTCGATCATTGCGATTTTAGTTGTGGTTGGTTTGGTTTCATTCACCGATGCGCAGAGGAAGGCGAAAAATAGCCAGAAAATCTCGGATCTTAAAGCTCTGCAGACGGCTTATGAGCAATATTATGTGACCAATGGGTCGATGTATTCAAGTGATGCAACTTGCGATTTAATGAAGAATGATCCAGATGCCGGTCTATCTGGTGATTATACAGATTTTACTTTTTCGTGTCCCGACGGACTAGAGTACTGCGTTTGTGTTTCTCTTGACAATGGGCAGGGTAATGCTGCCGCAGACAATTGCTCTGGCACAACTGGTCAATATCAATGTATTGAGAATCTACAGTGAACAAAATAAGGAGAACAACTATGAAAAAAAGAAAAACAGGCTTCACCCTGATCGAGCTACTGGTCGTTATTTCGATTATCGCTATTCTGACCGTTGCTGGGATTGTAAGCTTCAGCAGGGCAAGTAAAGTTGCTCGTGATGCGAAAAGAAAAGCAGACCTAGAGACAGTGCGCCAGGCGATGGTGCAGTTTAAGGCTAATCGAGAAGATCCTGACAATGGTGATCCTGGTCAGTATCCAAATAACTCAATAGGAACCCCAGAATTTAAGTTTAGCTCAATTGTCGGAGAATTGTATGATAGTGGATATCTGAGCACAGATGATATAAAGGATCCTAGATCACCAACAACAGACTATTCTTGTGTTTCATGTACAGATACAGGTTTTACCTTTCAAGCAAGTCTTGAGAATGACAAGGATCCCAAATATCCAGCAATTCAAGTCTCCAACCCATGAAACACTCTACTGCCCCGGCCTTCACCCTAATAGAATTGATGGTTATTTCAGCCATAGTCGGCATGCTTGTTAGTGGCGCGGCTGTAGCTTATTTTAAACTGCAGACTAAAACGGATCTGGTTGCCGCTGGGCAAAGATTTGAGAGTGTTCTTAAAAAGGCTGATAGTATGGCGAGATCAAGAATAGATAAAAAAAAGTGTGTAGGAAGTGAAGAGTTCCAAGGTTATGAGGTGGCAGTAGCTAGCGGTAGTATGAACGCAACGCTTAAGCAAATTTGTGGAGGAAATTTTCACCTTGTAGAAACAATTGCTCTCAATGAAAATAGCTCCACATCTCGAGACCCGCTCGCTGTTGAATTAAAGTATAAGTTTTACACTTTCCAGTCGTCCAATCAGAACGTTATGGGCTTGTCCCCAGTTGTATTTACAGATCCCAGCGATACGAGTAGATACACAGTAACCATAAATAGTTTGGGCGTTGTCTCAGGAGTATTCAGTAGACCATAAATATCACAAATGAATAAGTCTCTATACACCCACAAACAAGCCGGTTTTAGCATGATAGAAGTGCTGATGGCCCTGGTTGTGGTTGGTCTGGTGCTCACCGCTGTAGCCGGAATGATTACAAACTCTATGAAAGCCAGGTCAGATGCTCGTTACAGGCAGGTAGCCAATGAGATTGCGCAGAATTTTATTGAGAACTGTCGGCAGGAACAAGCACTTAAGAAATGGTCGGATTTTATTGATCAAGGCACTGGTTCGTGTATAGGAGGAAATACTACAGTTAATAAAATTGCAGAAGTTGGTCTTAGCTATTCAGTTGCTGTTGCTGTTATAAATGATAACGTTAATATTCCCAATACTGAGACCGTAGATATCACCATTACTTGGAATTCTGGCAGACATAACGACACCAATACTTTGGAAGAAACACTAAAAGTATCTCAAGTATTCACCAACAGAAACTAATTTGCCTGATAATTTCGGAATTGCACTGAGGAAGAAAAATCTTCACTAATAACATTTGTTGAACCTTCTCTCTTGAAGTCGTCTGTTTGGTTTGTTGTGAGTGTGAAATCAATGGTAATAAACTTGTTTCCTGTTCCAGCATCGCTTGTGCAAGTGAACGCAGGCGCCGTTGCTGCTTTTACAGCTGAGGTGTGGAGTGCAACTGGAGGATTAACACCGTCGCCTAGAGTTATAGCATATGAGCTATAACCAAAAGTGTAAGGCGTCCCGTAATTTTCATATGTAATCGTATTCGCTGAGGAGCCAGGGTCGGGTGCGCATGCAGATGTGATCTGACTAGCATTGCGTATGTTATAGCTAATCCTCTGCATAATAGCCGCTCCTTCATCTTTCACTTGGGCACGCATCGAGCCTTTCGCCTGAGACATCACCGTAGTCATCAGCATCGAAGTCGCCGCCAGCATGAGCATGACGAGAATAGATGTCGCTGCCAAAATTTCTATGAGAGTAAAGCCAGAGTTCGATTTGTTTTGTGTTATTTTCACGAAATCCTAAGGCGTAAGCTGATTAATTTCTTGCCAGGTGAAGGTCGATTTTTTCATTAGTTCTGGCGTGTTAAGCACAAAGTCTGGGCGGAAGATGAAAGTATCGGTTGGGACGCTGTTGTTGAGTAGGCCAGTGAGGTTGGGAGAGCTGCCATCGTCAGCTTCAAAATCTCTTGGCAAAGACACACCAGATAATCCGATAAAGCTACCAGCACCCACAAATTTTAGGTCCTGGATTGTGTTCGTCCAGTAGTCGCTTACGGTCAACGTACCATCTGCGACATAAACTCCTTCGATATTTGGAACTAAGTTATAGAGAGTGCCGCTCCCATCTCCGTAGTGGATTTCGTGACCCATAGCTTCGTTAAATCTCAAATCCCTTGAGGCGATCACTGCAAAGAATCCGCCTTCTTCAACTGTGATGTATGGACCGGCATCACCACCATCCATAACCACATCTCCATCGACGAAAATGACTATTTTTTCACCTGAAACTATTTCCCATGGGTAATCGCTGGATGGAGCGATAGTTAAATCTCCACTAGCGAAGTAGATAGTAGCATCACCACCTTGAACGCTTCCTCCCGTCGGTTTAGAAGCGATTGTACTAGCAGTGATATTTTCTACTGAGAGATCATATCGACTCGAAAGCTGAGCATAGCCTGACTGAGTAATACCGGCATCAGAGTGACCAGAAACGTAAGGTGGGTCGCCCCCAAGATCAAGCTCTGTCGGGTAGTCAGCGCTTTTGGCGTCAAATGTGACACCAGCTGTAGGAATACCACTCGTAAAGAGGTCGACACCAATTAGATTAGCGGTGATGAGAAATGGTGAACAATTAGATACGGCAGCCTCACATTCGTTTGTTTTTATATTATCAAACCAAGGTAAGTTATTGCCGATGCTTACCTGGGCATGAACTAAACCACTGCGAGTTTGCCACCAGGGAGTATTAGTTCTTGTAATGAAAAAATTCACTCCAGTGGCGTCTTCAATCATATTCAGAGTAGATATGTAGTAGGCATTTGGGTCTGGACAAGTGAGAGTATATCCATCTGGAATATTATTCAGGGAAACTACCGCTGTTCCACTATTTTCCTGAATAACACCACTCTCATACTGTCCATTAATCTCATCAACATTAGTAGTCCCATTAGGATCTGGACCTGGGTTTAAGCCAGCTACAGAAACGCTCATTCCAGCTCCCCCATTCCACTCACTTCCACTCACTTCCTGACAGTAATTTCCACTTACTTCGCCAATGCCTTCATAGACGGTGCCGGTGATCTTAGCAGTTTGGACAATGTCTCTAGGTATCGCTGTCCAGCCGCCGTTTTGTACGGAACAAGTGCTATTTACAGGTCTAACTGCGATGACGACGGGGCTTAGATTTAGGGTTGTAAAGTCGTATACAAATGATGTGCTATCAATTGGAGATGATGTTCCGGAGTAAACATTGGCGTTATTCCCTGCAGCCCATGCGTTTTGAGCTGCCACAACGGGGTCTCCAAGATATACGCTAGGATTAAAGACCACAAAATCATAGCTGTCTGTTAGTACATCGGTATTTGTCCACGAAACCGTAAACGTAGTGCTTCCACTTGGAAGGACTACTGGATTTGCTGTAGGCTGGTTGATGGTGACTAGAACGGGTGAACCATTGCCAATATCTGAGCAAGTTCCACCGCAGCCATCACTACCACCACAGGCATTAGCTCCACAAGTGGGAGTGCAATAATAAAGTGGTCTTTTACAATCCTTAACATCTGGATGAATCTTAGCGTAAGTTTTTGCTCCACAAGTAGTATCGAATTCTGATATTCCACATCTTGGAACAGTAACATAGCGTCCATACTCTGTAGGGTAGTTTGGATCGTAAAAGCTCGTTCCCGATGTATTATTTCCAATTTCTTGAACCACTTCGTAAGGAAACTCAGGGCTACAAGTATCACCTGGGTCTTTTGTTTTGAGGAAATCCATTCCTAGGTAGAGTTTATCGTTAGTTGGTATTAGAAGAGAGTAACTCCATTCATAGCTACAATCCCAGCTAAGCGTCACTTGAGAAGTATCTGGATTAAAAACACTTCCAAGACTATTTGCTAGTGTTTTACCAGGTCCCAAAAAGCACGTTCCAGTTCCATCTGCTCCTGGCACGGCCGCTGAGGCTCCATTATATCCTTGTGCACATCTTGTCGCTAGATCGTCACATCCTTTCTTTTGACCACATGGGACAGATGAACAAAATGGAGCACCATCTGGATCACAGCAATATGGAGTAGATCCTTCGCATATTTCTCCGCTACCACCACAGCTTGGGTCAGGAGGTTCTTGGCAGGCAGTTGTACAATCGCCTTCAGTTTCGTATGGCCCTCCATTTTGACTGCAAGTATAGCTGCCAGTATCGCAGCTCCATGTTTGATCACCACATGTGTCTTCACAAGTGCTTTGAAGTGAATAAGGACCACCAGAAACTAGCGTACAAGTTCCGCTTGCGGGATCAGTGCAACTGTAGCCATCTGCTGGAGGCTCAGCCTCGCACGCAACAGATTCCAGAGAATATTCCTCGTATGTGCAGTTCACCTGATAGCACCCCTTTTCTGCAGACCATCCACAACTCTGGGGTGTTGGAGATTGGCATTCCCAGTCAACAAATAAACATTGACCATTAAGACCATCGCTGCATGCGTTCGGACCTCTCGAGCATGGGGTATTAGTGATACTACACTCAGTTATTTCTGCTAGGCCATTACAGCATGTTCTTCCTCCAGTACAGCTTTGAGCGTTGACTGTTGGGACGGCTACAAAAAAAATAAATAGCGAGCTTATAATAGTTAAAAGGTAAATTATGTATTTTTTCATTGTGTTAGCTTTGAGATTTGCTGATCTATCTCGTCGTAGTTTGTTGAGTCTTCAAGCCAACTATGAAAGGCAGTTTGTCTTTCTTTGAATCCGAAGCTTGAGTCGGCTCCAAACGAATTGAAGTATAAATTAAGGAATATATGCCTAATCACATCTTTCTGTTCGATTCCGACAGGCAGCTCCTTGAGTACATAGGCATCGTAGATATGAGTACTACCATTTATCTCTTCTAGTCCAGAGGCAAATACACTTTTCCTGTCCGAAAGAGCTACTCCTGAATCAGGAACTGAATCCTGACTATCATGAATCCTGAGTATAACTTTTTCTACTTCTCCTTCATCTGCTGGAATAGAGTCTGAGTATTTTTTTACTCCATCATCATCTGGGAAAGGAGCGAGAATTTGTTGCAACTCAGTTATTTCAGTTGCCTTTGATAAATCAGTGTAATATTGATTAGAGTAGGGCAAGTACTTTGTGTAAATCGCGACTGCGATCGCGGTCACAGTCAGTACGGATAAAAAGACGATGATTAATAAGGAGTGACGGGTTTTTTTTACAACAGAATCCACAACATCTATATTATCACAAGTTGATCACGTTTCCATTCACTGATGGTTCTGTAGGTCAGAAGCTATTTTCCTTTTACCAATGGATCTATTATGATGTGCCTGATTGGATCATAAGATATGTCAGTTCTGAACCTCTGATAAATCGGATCATAATCTATATTGATAGTAGTCGACTTGTCCATCATTTCCATCATTGATTTAATTACAATTCTCCAAAAAGAAGCACCATCAGCGCCAATATCGCTCGGTGCGTAAAAATCTGTTAACATATATAATGTGTCGGACACAACGAACGCAGACCCCCTTGTCCCAACCTGACCGTCATTATGGAAATTAGCATACTGTGCGTCAGGTCTCCAACCAACAGCAAATTCCAATTCTGATACATGGTATTTAGCACTACTTTCCTGCGCGAGTGCGACGTTTCCATCACTGATAATAAGAGATGATATGCCGATCAATGTCTGAGCTGGGCTTAGAGAAAGAAGGCGGGCGATTTCTTCTTTTATCTGAGTCTCTTTCTCTTTATCTTGTATAGGATATTTATCTATTACTGACTGTACGAAATCAACGGTCAGCCTTTCATTAACACTTCCCGCGCCTTCTCCATTCCAAGTCCAAAGTCCTTCGCTGGATAAAACAGCTACATCTTTATTAGTTGAAGTACGAGCTATCCAATCTGGCTCAAATGGGTTTTTTATTCCAAGAAGCACGCCTTTGTTATCAAATCCTAGAACCGTATTTCCAGGCCCAACGTAGTACTTCGAAGCTCCCTCGAGTTTTTCAACTTTCCTTGCGGCCAAATCTGATTCAGTTATCTCGGTAAGTTGTGGTGGTATTGTAACTGGAGCCTCAGTAGTCGCTGTGGGAGTTGGTTGCTCAACCGTTGTTGGTTTGGGTTTTGGAGTTGCTGTTGGCTGTGGTTCGGGTGTTGCGACAGCTGCCTGCTGCTCGTCCTTCAAAGAAGCAATCTCACTGTCTGTTAGCAAAAATGTGACCTCATAGGATTCTCCTTCGAGCTTGATCGTCGCCACTACCACATCTCCAACAAGTGCTGTAATCTCTGTATTATCATTTGGCGGCGCCGGAACCAAGTTGACCATCTCATAACTTAGTTCCAGCTGTTGTGCAACATAGTTTGCTAAGGCCTCCCTATCCTTGCTACTCTCAGCTCCCCCGATAGATTCTGGGGTTTCGACTTCTCTTAAATATGCTGAAGAAACCCATTTATTTTCGCCTATTTTAGACCAACCACCTTGTTCTTCGATTATTCTTTTGTCAGGACTGTCTGGAGTTAGTTGTCCAACTGTAGGGTAGCTAGTGCCTGGACCTGTCCTAATATTCACTATAGTGGTTGCTTCCACCCATTTTTGCGAGGGTAAAAGATCAAGAAGTTCTTTTTGAGTTTTATTTTGCTTTTCTTTAGCGGTGAAAGTTTGATCAAATTCATCAAATGTGAGATTTAGCTCAAAATTATCACCACTATGTGTTTCAAAACTCACCGTGACTGTCAATGGAATACCAGTTCTGGAATCCACTGATTCCACTCGAACGCTTAAGTTGGCAATTTCCGTTGTTCGACTAGATAGAAATACTTTCTTGTCGTCAGTGTTTTCGATAAATTTCCATGTAGTAAGGTCGAAGGTATTGCCAGGAGATTTAAGAGTGCTGCTTATTTCTTGTGAAGCAGCTGTTTCTGGAACGGTACCACCAGAAACGTTGAGTTCTGGATTATTGCTCGTTGTCGTCAACGCTAAATCATCTGAATTAACATTGGGGTTTTTTCCTGGGTTAGTTACCGTTGGTTTTGGAGGTTGGTTAGCCTGAGCTTCAGACTGGGAAGCCGGAGCACAAGCCATCAGAATCGTCGCAACAAAAATAAATCTTAACCCTCTTAGACCGGATCGTTTTAGATTTTCGATTAGTGTTGGAAAATGAAATACCCACCCTGCATTTTCATTAACAAAAGATAGGGCCTTGGCAACTTCTGCTGGATTCTGTCCGCTCTCTATAAGAGATTCCGCTGCTTTTCTTGGAGTTACAACGAAACTCGATTCTGAAATCCGCGCTCTAATTTGCTCTGATAGTTTGTTTGCATCGATAAGCTGCAAGTCTACATTAATATCTTTTTCTGGTTGAGTTCTGAGTTCTTCAGGCGAAAGTCCATGTCCTTTTGTGGAGCTATCATCTTCAGGTCGTCTAAAAAAGTTCATTTTTCCTCTTTCTGGCGTTCTTGGCATACATCCCGCATTATACAAACTATCTTATAATAATACCAATATGTACTCGGTGTGTATGTTTATAAGATGACACTATACACTTTTTTTCTCACTGCCTCAACTAATTCTCGATCCCTTCAGTCGGTCTGAGTTCGTCTCCAAAATGGTTGTGGTCCGCGAAGTCATAGTATTCAAAGTCCGTTTGCTTTCGTCGGCGCGGAAGATGAGGATTTTGGGAGGGATGGACACTGAAAGATTTTTACTCACCTAATTTTGACAGAAGATCCGAAAGACTAGGATTTTTCTGCATAAATAGTTTTTAGATCGTCTTGAATATACGGCTTAATGTACTTGCTCATACCCTCTTTGGTGATTAGATCAACCTCGACTCCTAGAATGCTACTGAGTTTTTCTTGTACTCCAACCATGCCAATTAAGCCCTTGTTTTCTTTGAACGAAACCAGTAGATCTAGATCACTTGTTGGAGTCTGCTCACCTCTAGAGAAAGAACCATAAATACCCAAGTAACTAATATCATTCTGTTGAATGATTTCACTGATCTGAGGCATGTGGTCGCGAATTATTATTGGCGTCATGATGCTAGTATAGCAAATCTGATATGTCTTCTACCCTTCTCTGGACAGAGCTTGGGAAAGCCTGGGAGAATTCTAGTAGTTTATTTTTATTAATTCCCACCAGAGACCACTCTTCCAGCTCTGAGGATGTTAAACCCCTGTCGATGAGATAGAGTTGATCAATGATGGCCTTTTCTGGTTCGGCGATAGCACCCTGAGGAGTTTGTGTGTAGCCAAAATAGTATTTTTGATTAAGTTGGCGATACTGCACTTCTTGGTCACCTAAAAGTAGTTTTTTTGATCTTTTCCTGGTGGCGAATGTTAGAGAGTAAGGTTGCTGACTTAAAATACCATGGCGAGCAAGAGCTGACTCGAAAGAGAGGTAAGATGGATAGTAGACTTGGTTAGCAACATGCTCTAGCTGGGCTGTTTGTGATTTGGTCTGGAAAATACCTTTAGAGAGTCTTACTAGTGCCCCTCTTTGTACTAGGCGATGCAGAGAAACTGCCAAACTTTTTCTGGAACGCTTGAAGACTTTTTCGAGATCAGCCGTTGTGAAATAGGATTGGGGAATTTTCTCAAGCTCTTGGATAAATTGGTAGTCGCTTATTCTTGTGGTAGCCATGATTTTAGCATTGCCCTTTCGTTTTTGGGTAGAAATTTATGCATTTCTCTTTTGACGACTTTTGGATCGAAACCTTGAAAGTTTATTGAGCTATTCCCGCCGAGTTTTTGATCAATAAACCAGAGATCGAAAATGTCGCGAACTCTTTTTGGATTAATCGATAGCTTATCTTTTTTTATTCTCTCAAGAGTGGCGACCTGGGCTAAGACGGTCAGAGGTGTTACGCGGCTACTAAGAACGGTTAGATCGAAATCCTCGCCTTTTTTCCAGCTTATGTCTCCGATGCGAGTTGAGGCTTCGAACTTAATTGAGAAGTTCTGGGCCAAAAAGGACTCTTTGATCTGAAACAAGGCAAAGTATG
>PFLP01000016.1 GCA_002784625.1 Candidatus Pacebacteria bacterium CG_4_10_14_0_8_um_filter_42_14
ATCGGGACGACTTCCCCTACAGCAATACTACACCTAAAGGCAGGTACAACTACTCTAGCTCCTCTTAAGCTCACCAGTGGGACTAATCTAACTACCCCACAAACTGGTGCTTTTGAATATGATGGAGCAGAGCTTTACTTTACTCCCGTAGGTACCACTAGAGAGACAGTGGCTTATGTCTCTGATATTACAGCTGCTGCTCATAACCCTGTGACTCTGGCTGTTATTGGTTCTACTCCTAATAGCTATGGTATGACTATTAGTGGTTCACAGGTTTTGAATCTAGAACCAGCCAGTGCTTCATTTGGTGGGGTGGTCACTACTGGAGCACAGACACTCGCTGGAGCTAAGACACTGAATGCTCTACTGACTACCGTAGGTATCTCTAACAGTACGACGGCTATTAGTAACTCTGCTGGGTATACACAAAGCGGAACCAGTGCTAATACTTTTAGTGGTACTTCTACTTTCAGTAATGCTACTTACTCTGCTCTGTTTACTGGTGGGAATGTGGGGGTGGGGACGACGGGGCCTGGTTTCAAACTACAAGTTCTGGGAGCAGGAGATTCCTGGGCTGGATTCAAAACTCATTTTTCGGTCTATGATTCCAGCGCTGTTGCAGCAGATATTGGTGGAGCAATAAATCTTGGCGGTACTTACACAGGGACGACACAAACATCTTGGGCTGGAATTAGAGGGGGTAAAGAAAATGCGACTGATGGAAATTATGCAGGATATCTAGGATTCTTTACTCGTCCTAATGGAAATAATATTGCGGAGAGGATGCGAATTAGTTCAACGGGTGGATTATCTTTCGGCGACTCAACTTACCTTACTGCCAATCCAGGAGCAGGAAGTGCAATAATTCAAGGCAACGTCGGCATCGGTACCACTGCTCCAGGTGCGAAACTTCAAGTTGATGATGATACTGATGTTACTCTTAATTCGGGTGGATCTTTTATTCTTGGCTCCACCGCTGGCTCATCGGTAAGAATGGATGCAAATGAAATTGCCGCTTTTACTTCTGGTAATCAAACAGGAGCGATACTTTATCTCCAAAATGATGCGGGTAGTGTTAATTTGGGAGCTTCTGCCCTAACAGTAGCTAATGCAGGCAACGTTACTGTGGGCAATAATCTCATAGTTTCTGGCCTAACTGCTTCTTTGCCTGTTAAAACTAACGCCAGTAAGCAATTGATCAGTGGTGCTATTAATCTAGCTTCTGCTGAAGTCACCGGCACTCTTGGTCCTACCAATGGTGGTACTGGTCAAAGCACTTATGCTACTGGTGATCTCCTTTATGCTTCGGCTGCTAATACTCTGGCTAAAAGAGCTATTGGTAGTACTAATCAAGTCTTAACAGTAGTCGGTGGTGTACCTACTTGGGCTGCTCCTGGAGCCGCAGGTAGTGTAGCTTTATCTAGTATTACTGCTGCCACTGGTACTAATACCATTGATTCTCTTAATTTTGCTCAAACTTGGAACTGGTCTACGGCTAGTACTCAGAGTCCTATGACTCTAACTGCTAATGCTCTTACTACTGGCTCTCTTCTCTCTTTGACTTCATCTAATGCTTCTATTAACTCTACCAATGGTCTTCTTTATGTAGCTAATACCAGTGCTGGTACTAATGGCATTGTTGCCAGGATTCAGTCTAACTCTACGGCTGGGTCAGGCCTAACGGTCAGAGCTGATGGGAATGTGGGGATTGGGACGACGGTGCCAACTCAGAAACTTTCAGTCTTAGGCAACATTCAAACTGTAGCTGACACAACTAATCTTGAAAGTGAACTCGTCACCAATGGAACATTTATTTCTGACGTGAGTGGATGGACAAATAGTGGTTTTACTACATTTGCATGGCAAACAGGAACTATGCATATAGCTCAAGCTGGAGCTGGATATAATAATGTGTATCAAAATACCGTTACTCTTATTCCCGGCGAACTCTATTATTATTCTATAGATGCCACTTTTAACAGTGGGACTGCTCTATTTTTTCAGCAAGGACCAAATACAACAATTCTGACAATGTCCTCTTCTGGCACAAAAACAGGAACTTTTATTGCTTCCTCCGACTCTGCCAATACCATTCGTTTTAAAGCTAATAATGCCGCTCTTGATTGGAATCTTGACAATATTTCTATCAAAAAAGTTAGCAATGGAAACATAATTGCCAGAGGCTTAATCCTAGGTGGCGCAAGTGCCAACGGCGGCAGTACGGGTATCAAAATTCTTGATAACGGCAACGTCGGCATCGGTACCAACAATCCATCGGGAAACCTCAATGTCTACGGCAACAACCCAATTATTAGATTGACAGAAAGTGCAAACAGCAATTCATCTTTCCTGCAACAACTTGACAACGCTAATGGTGCAGCTTTAAGAATCTACGACGGCACCTCTTATAGTACATATTTCAAGGGCGGGAACATCGGCATCGGCTCCACCGCACCAGGGGCAGCCCTTGATATTCTCCCAACAACTCGAACTGGAGTAACCATAAATGCAGCCAATAACTACTGGGGGGCAATTCTCTACGGTGGAGCTACGGCGGGACAATCACTTGGAATGCATATCCAGGCTGGAACCAATGCTTCTGACACAGCATTGAATGTAGTTAATAAAGCTAACTCAATGAGTATGCTAAAGGTTCGCGGTGACGGAGTAGTCACAATGGCAGGAAGTGTTGGTATTGGCACGACTTCCCCAAACACCAACCTCAGTATCTATAATAGTAATGAAAGCACTACTCTCACCAACTTCACCCAGTCCCTCACCAACGCTGGTCTAAACATCATTACCGACTACACAAATAGTGCCTACACTCCCGGTGTTTTTTGGTCGACACAAGATAACAATGGCACAAAACCAAAGGCAGGCATTTGGCTGCTAGAAGATGGAAATGGTACTGATCTTTACTTCGGCACTTCAAATGGATACGCAACGGGTATTACAAATACTGGATTGATTTTGGACCAGACAGGGAATGTTGGTGTGGGGACGACGAATCCAGGGTATCTTTTGCATATAGCCAAAAATGGTAGTGCTGGAGGATTAGCAATTGAAAGGACAGATGGCTCTCCATCAATAATTACGTTACTAAACGTCGGAGCACAAGCACTCTTTAACTATACTGGCAATAGTTATGGTTGGAGTGCTTCTGGATCAGAACGCATGAGATTGACAGCAGCTGGTGGGTTAGCCCTAGGGTCATCTTATGTTGCAACAGAACCTGGTTCAGGGAATATGATAATTCAAGGCAACCTCGGCATTGGCACCACCGCCCCAACCTCCCTCCTACACGTTGGCAGCCAATCCAACACCACAGCTGAACTAACAATTAATTCTGAATATCAGGGCTCTGGTTTTACAGGTTCTTCCGTTTTGAATTTCGCCTCAGGCTCTCTTAATCGCTGGCGACAAAGAACTATCCAAAAAGGTGCGGGTTCATACTCTTTTGACCTGGCTTTCGAAAGATTGAGCAACACTGTTGGCCCGGTTTATACAGAGAGTATGCGAATAAATGAAAGCGGAAATGTCGGTATCAACATCGCCGCTCCCACCGCCAAACTCCACGTCAACGGTGACTTTAAACTCCAGACAGGAACCAACGTAAATGGCATTGTCACCACAATCGCCAATCCAGGTCTTGATACTAACTTGGCCACTGAAAAAGCTATTCGCACTGCTATTGAAGCCGGTGGCTCTTCTGGTGGTGGCTGGACAGATGATGGCAGCATGGTTCGTTTAACTACGATTGGTGATAACGTTGGAATTGGGACAACAGACCCCGGAGCATACAAACTCAATGTCAATGGTAATACCAATATCACTGGTACTTTGACCACAACTGATATTCTTACCTCCCCATCGTTTTCTGCTACTGGCTACAATCGAATAACTAGTCCAGGCGGGGCACAGTACGTTACATCTACCCCAACAGTAAATGGCGCAATCGCTGTTGTTCTTCCTGTGGCAATGGGGAATCAAATGATAAGGATGACTATTAAGGTATATGAATATACAACTAACGAATCTTTTGAGATACATGTGGGCGGATATATGTATCCAACCGGAAACACCTGGGCCAATAGCCCGTTTGCTTACATTGTGGGTAATCCGAATACCGATAGGAGATATACCGTCAGATTAGGGTATACCGCCGGAGGTAAAGCCGTGGTATACATTGGCGAACTTACCTCGTCTTGGAGTTATCCGCAGGTATATGTGACCGATGTTCAGGTAGGTTATGCTGGATATTCTTCGGCTCTGGCGAATGGATGGAGTATTGGATTTCAATCATCAGCTTTTGAAAACGTAACTGCCTCAATTACAAATCCACAGGTAGGATTTCAAAGCACTGCCAATACAGCAAACTCTGTGGTCCTTAGAGACGGCTCTGGTAATTTTGCTGCAGGCGCTATCACCTCTGGCCTCATCAACGGTCAGACTATCTCTTCCGCTGCTAACTTTACTGGTACCGCCACTATAGCTACTTCTCTGACTGTACCTACTGTAACTACTGCTGGAACACTTAACCTCTCTGCTACAGGTGCAAATCAAATTAACTTTAATACTAACGGAGTTTTAGAGTGGAGTGTCTTGTCTGGTGGTCAACTACAAGGTAATGGTGCATCTACTATACAAACATCTACTGGAGACCTTACCCTAGCCACTGCTGCTGGTAATGGTCACATTATTCTTTCTCCTAACGGAACGGGGAATGTGGGGATTGGTACCACTAATCCAATGACAAAGTTAAATATCGAGGGAGGAACCGACACTGCCCTCGCAACAGCAAACTCTGGCTACATGATTATTGGCAACCCAGCAGGCCAACACATCTCCATGGACGATAACGAAATCATGTCAAAGGCTACGGGCACCACTGCGGGTACATTGAACTTCCAGGTCGAGGGAGGAACGTCGTCATTCGGTGGACCAATCACTGCTGGAACATATAACAGCCAAACCATCACTTCTGCAGCGAACTTCACTGGTACTCTAACAACGGCTGGCGATCTAACTGTTAACGGTGGAGATATCGCCATCAACAATAACAATGGTGGAATAAACTTTAATGATGCATCTGCTTATTGGATAAAAACTGCTACTAACTGGGGACTTTATTGGGACACTAGTACTAATCAAATGATCTGGAGAGGATCTGGAACAGATAGAGCCTCTATTGATCTTGATAATGGATCTGGTTACTTTGCTGGCAACGTCGGCATCGGGACAAGTAACCCACAAGGCACTCTTCATGTTTCAGGTGACTCCTACTCTCACGACTTGATAATTAATCAACCAATAAACACTAACTTAACTCCAAACCCAAGTGTTGAAGTTGATGGCTCTGGCTGGAGCTATTGGAACAATTCTGGATCTGGGACCGCTGTTGTTTCGAGCGATGATGCTAAGTTCGGAAGCAAATCTTGGAAGTCAACAATGACTGTAAGCGGTAGCCAAGGTAATCAAATTGGAGGTACGTCGGTTTCTGGATCAACTCAATACTCCGTCAGCGCGTGGGTGAATATTGCATCATGGGGGGGAAGTAATTTTACTTTTTACATGCGTGAATACTATCCAACAAGCAACTCACAATGTGGAAGTACGATGTATACAGCCTCAGGCTTAACAAGTGGTTGGATTAGAATTTCGGGGACATGCACGACTCGCTCAGACACCACCGCCTTATACATTTCTTATTACATAAATAACACTGCTCAGATTATATATGCTGACGGCGTACAGATAGAACAATCATCCAGCACCACACCATATTCTGATGGATCGCTTGGGCCTGGCTACACATGGTCTGGAGCTCCACATACTTCTTCTACTGTTCGAACTCCAGGCGCCAACATGCTCTACCAATCAATTAATAGCGCCAATGGCATCGGCTCTGCTAGTAGAGGAACTGCCCCAACCCTAAGACTCGAACAAGATGGTACTGGTCCAATAATGCAAGCTTTCAAAATCGGCACAGAAGTATTTACCATCGCGAATAACGGCAACGTCGGCATCGGGACGACGGGACCAGGAGCTAAGTTAGAGGTCGGCGGTCAGGTGAAGATC
>PFLP01000004.1:0-4842 GCA_002784625.1 Candidatus Pacebacteria bacterium CG_4_10_14_0_8_um_filter_42_14
TTGATTTTTGTCGGCTTCTCGTCGATGTTTGGTTTTAAACTACCCATGCCGCACTTCAATTTTACCGAGCAAGCTGATGATCCAATATCTACATATATTCTGGGAATTATTTCCGGCATTACCAGTGCCTGCTGCGCGCCGGTCTTGATTGGTGTAGTGGCTTTATCATCTCTCAGTCCGACCATGGCTCAGTCACTACTAGTTGGCTTTTTCTATGTATTGGGTATGGTAACACCTTTATACCTTGCCAGTCTTTTTATCGACAAAAGAAACATTCTGGCTAAGCCCATCTTCCGCAAACCTTTCAGGGAAGTTACCTTTCTGGGCAGAACTCATATGATTACCGTCTCCAATCTCATTTCTTTTGTTATGTTTACAGGTATGGGTATGTTGATAATCTTTCTAACTCTTTCGGGTAAATTGGCGATGAACCGTAGTGAAGAAAGTGTAACCAAACTCATCCAGTCTGTGGCTATTTCGGTCACCAGTTTTGTTCAAAAAATACCTGGGTTGGATATCGTTTTTGCATTACTGGCATTGTGGATGATTTATAAGCTCATTCAATATCTTAAAAGACAAAAATAAAGACTGTGAAAAAATTTATACTAATAACTATTTTTTTTATTTTCCTTCTGTCCATCATGTTTGCAGTTAGAGTAATTGTTAATAAATCTAAGCCTACGGTTCCCACCCAAACGATAGAAATCAAATTGCCCCAACCTAAAGCGGAAGCCTCAATAGATGATGATCCAATTATGGGAAAGACCGATGCTCCTGTAACCATAATTGAGTTTTCTAGTTTTGAATATCCTTTTTGCAAAAAATTCTTCAATGAGACTTTGCCACAACTCAAAGAGGAATATATTATTACCGGTAAAGTGAGGTTTGTGTATCGGGATTTTACTTTACCCACACAAGAACCTGCGGCAACTAAGGAAGCGGTAGCTGCAAGTTGTGCCAGAAAGCAGGGGGGAGATTTCACCTACTTTGCGTATCACGATTTTATTTTCAGACTAACCAAGTCAGGAGGGAAGGGAATCGGGGAGGAGAGGTATCAAAAAATAGCTTCAGATATCGGACTTAATATGGAGCTATTTCAAAATTGTCTATCAGATCAGACACTCGTCGAGGAAGTAAAAATAGACACAACCGACGGAATGAATGCTGGTGTATATGGTACGCCTACTTTTATTATCGGTAAAACTTCTATGGGTAAAAATGTATCTGGCGTACTTCTTAACGGCGCTCAACCATTTAACGCTTTTAAAGCTATTATTGATCCAATGCTTTAGTGAGAATCATTCTGAAACCAAAACTTTTCCTTTTATCTATATTAGTTATGTTAGTTCTGCTCGCCTTCACTATTTTACTGCCTAACTTAGGCTTAGTTAGTGTAACAACCCTAAATCCCCAACTATCTCTCGTAGAAAAAATAAATATACTAGAAAGCTTACTGGAAGGATTTCAAACTAACTATACCAATTTCTCTAGAACGATTCTCATAACCAGTGCCGTACTCGCGGGTATACAGATAAGCTTACTTACTCATCTTATACAGCAAAAAATATATACATATCGATCTATGGGAATCTCTGGTTTTGGGTTAATAACAAGTCTTATTGGCATTAGCTGTATTTCCTGTGGCTCTGTGCTTTTATCTACACTGATAGGTTTTGGCTCTACGATTACCCTACTGACCGTATTGCCATACCATGGAGAAGAAATTGGTCCTATTGGGATAGTCATTCAGTTATTTTCTCTTTTGATAGTAATCAGGGAAATTAAAAAACTAGATAATTGCCAAATTTAATTTTTTGACCGAATGGTTCTGGCGCCGACCAAAAATTCATACATCGGCCCCCAGACCAAGCCCCAGGATAGCCCCCAAAGCATTTTTGTCCAGGGAATGTGTTTGAAAAGAATTACCCCTTCCGGAGTATCAGATAACTTCCATATCCGAAGCATCCAAGCATCGGCCGTCGTAAATTCTTTGCTTTCCAGAAAATAAGTAACCAGACAACAAGAAAGAAGAAATTGGCTATCAAGTAAGCGAATTTATACCCCATGACTTTTACATTGTAGCTTTTTCTTTATCCGGAATCCAAACATCTGGGTGAGCCTCAATTGCTTTAGTATTATGCTTTGTTATGTTGAGATAACTATCATGCACAATAGTTCAACAACAACCACCTTTATGTTTACCTCTTTGTTTTTCTTTTTCTATCTCGTCCATTGGAACCAGATTCATACCCCCACACTTAGGACATTTCCCTGGTTCATTAGAAACAACCTCAGGATGCATCGGACAAGAATATTTTTTACTGCTTTTTTGGTTATTAATCATCTTTTTTCACCTCCTTTATTATTTTTATTACTTATAATTGCCAAGAAAAAGACTCTACTTTATTATCAACACCATCTAGAGTAAGTGTCAACTCCTTAGAGTTTTGAGATAGAGCAGCAAATACCAACTCACCTTCGAGATGGTGACCGCTGTTTCCTCCCGTCCATTTTGTCGGTTTATAGGAGTTTCCAGCTTCATCAGTTAGCGTAACTATTTGCATATAGTCGTAGTTTAACTCCACCGAGTGTGTGTTCATCAATAACTCAAAAACAACATCTTTTCCTGACACCACAGAAACGGGCTTGACAGCAACTTCTACCACCCCCATGGTTTTAGTCTGCGATGATAATCCTGAATTTTGTGCACTTGTTTCTATTCTTTGTGAGGCCGTTGTAGAAATTTCCTGTTTCTGCTTTGCCGATAACCCAAAGATAGCTACCGCGGTAATAACGAGTAAAATAACAAAAAATATTTTTGAGTTCATAAAGCCTCCTTGCGTTTAGAAAAAATATAACTGAATAATTCAGATAGATTGGCTTTGCCGGTAATGAACCAGAGCATCATGGCAATCCCTATAAGATTCGCCGTAATGCCAAAAATGAGAAGTTGTTCCTGATATTCGGAAAGAAATAGAGCCGCCGCTGATAACCCTAAAATGGGAAGTAAATCGATCAGATGGTGGGCACAACAGGCTACCATTGCCATGCCAGAAACTGCAGTACTAGTTCCTGTGGCCATGTGCACATCGTGTTTTTCGTGTATGGAGAAGTGATATCCCTTTCGTAGTAACCAAAACAAGCCTGTTTGGACACCGAAACCAATGATAAGTAAGCTCATCCATGGTTGGAGAAGGGAAAACTGGTTAAAAGGGTGGTTTGGGTCACTAGTGATCGCAAAAAGCAGGAGATAGTAAAAAGCACTTAAGCCAAAGATACCTACAACAAAACCTTGAAGAAAAATCGAAAAAGTTGGTTTTTTACCCGCATATTTATGGTTCATAATGTATTCATATTACGAAAAACAACATGAAGCCAGGATGAAGGGGATTTTTACTGATTATTTGATTGGTCCGCCAATAACTTTCATGTCATGGTTTGCAAAAACCTGTGCGATTTCTTCTTTTGTCGGTGGAGATGTCCATTTGTCTGTAACCTTAAAAAAGGCTTCCATCTTTCCGGCTGGCAAATAAGAAACTATCATATTTCCTTTTTCTGATAGCTGTAAGAAGGCATGTCGCACATTTCTTGGAAGAAAAATCGTGTCGCCTGATTTCATTTAATATTTGTCGTCACCTATTTGAAATAAATACTCTCCCTCTATGACATAAAACCATTCGTCTTGAAAAGGATGAATATGCAAAGGAGGTCCGCCATTTGGTGTTAATCCGGTTTGCTCAAACACAGCTAAATCATTTTTCGTGTCAGTCCCGGAAATTTTTACGTCTAAGTTATTCAAGGTGACGCCCTTCATTTTGTAGTGTTCACCAAACCTAGCTTCACCCGCCTTTACTCTGAATCCTTTGTCTGTGCTCATAATTATCCTTAAGAACTAAACTTTTAACTTGACGTTTCGCAGCGACATAGCATTAATCACCACAATCACGCTCGACATGCTCATAAGAAGCGCTCCGACAGCTGGAGTAAGTCGAAACCCAAGCGGAATAAACAATCCTGCTGCGGCGGGAATTGCCAGGATGTTATATCCCACAGCCCAAAATAAGTTCTCGACCATCTTACGATATACTTTACGGGAAAGAATAATAAGCCTGACGATGTGTTGCGGGTTACTTTGGGTAAGAACAATATCTCCAGCTTCCACCGCTACATCAGTGCCCGCACCGATGGCTACTCCCGCATTAGCCTGCGTCAAAGCTGGGGCATCGTTAACACCATCACCGGCCATAACAACAATATTGCCTTTGTTTTGCAACTCTTTAATGTGTTTATATTTGTCTTCTGGTAATACTTCGGCAAAGACCGTATCAATACCCAGTTGTTTGGCAATAGGTGCAGCCGCCGCTTTCGTATCCCCGGTAAGCATGGCCACTTTGACACCTAGCTTGTGGAGCTCATCCACCGCTTGCTTTGATTCTTCTTTGATACTGTCACTTAAACCTAAAATGCCGATGATTTCTTTTTCGGTCGCTACAAAAACGGGGGTTTTACCGCCTTCTGCAAAACGATCCATAACCTCGGAAGCTTTAGAAGTTATCAAGTTTTTCTTCTCCATGAGTCGTTTGTTTCCCACAAAATATTTTTGTCCTTTAACCGTGCCTTCCATACCCATACCGGCAAGGTTTTTAATGTTGGTGGCTTCCCCAACAGTAACCTTTTTACCTGCCTGCGCAGGCAGGCCTGTAAGATAAGAGACAATGGCCATCCCGATGACATGAGAAGATTGGCTTTCGATACTGCCGGTTACCGACAAAAGTGTGTCGCGGTTGCCGTCCAGGACTTCAATATCAGTAACCCCAAATTCACCCTTGGTCAGAGTGCCTG
>PFLP01000004.1:4875-5526 GCA_002784625.1 Candidatus Pacebacteria bacterium CG_4_10_14_0_8_um_filter_42_14
ACAAGATGTCTATGATCTTACCCTTGCCCTCATCCCCCCATTGGGCGCCCACGACTACCCTGTTTGGCATAACAACCCTTCTTGAATCGGAACGTTGATTAAAGCTTAATTAATTTCGCGTCCAAAATGTTCTTCGCCTTGCGGATTTCCTGCATGACCTGCTCAGAAATCGCGCTATCAATTTTTAAAAGTGTCGTCGCGCGACCGCCCGGTTTATCGCGGCCAAGCGTCATGCCGGCAATGTTAATTTGGTTATGTCCCAAGAGCGTGCCAATTTGGCCGATAATACCCGGAACGTCCTTGTTGCCGATCAAAAGAATATATCCCTCAGGCACCACCTCCACATTAAAATCATCGATCATGACAATGCGTGTGTCTTCACGCGTAAAAAGCGTGCCGGCTACACCGATTTTCTTCGTGTCCGTCCTCACGACCACTTGAATTAAGTTCGCATAATGCGCGGCGGACGATGATTTGGATTCGGTGATTTTAATGCCCCGTTCCTTGGCCAACACCGACGCGTTCACATAATTGACGTTTTCGGCCAAAATCGGCGTCAGAAGCCCTTTGATCACGGCAAGCGTCATCGCGGTTGTGTCATAATCGGCCACCTGGCCATGGTAGCGAATATCCACCTGAAGGATCTGCCCC
>PFLP01000066.1 GCA_002784625.1 Candidatus Pacebacteria bacterium CG_4_10_14_0_8_um_filter_42_14
AGAGGGAGCAATAAATTCACAGATGCAAGAAAAACTGAGATTCCACAGAGGACTTAATCTAACAAAACGCCGTATTTTGATAGCCTACTTTTTGGCATCGAAACAAAGGTAAAAACCAACGCAAAACTTTACTTAACCCAAAAATTCTGGCTAAAAAGTGATCAAAATGTGTTTCAATTTTTTTACCTGAACGATCAAAATACTCGACCTCAATTGTGGTGAATCTAGAAACAATTGCTCTGACTCCTGGGATACTCAGACAACCCTCCCAATCTTTCTCTTTTTCCCAACTATGACTGGTGATTTTTGGGTTGATCATAGCGGCTGGCTTCATTCTGGGAGCAAACGGATAGCGCGGATTTGGATGAGAGGCCATAATAAAAATTTGATGCAGCTCATATATTTGTGGAGCAGCTAAGCCCACACCATCTACATCCATTACAGTTGCAATCATGTCATCAATAAGCTCTTGGATATTTGGGGTCGTGACCACTGGCACCAGCTTTGCCTTTTCTCGCAAAAAATGGTTGCCTAACTGTGCTATTTGAAGCAGTCTCGGCATGATGAAGCTATTATACATCCGAAATGCATTAGACTCTAACACATTTGACGATATGTTTTTTCCATTTTTTCTCTCGTTTCAAGCACAGATATATTTTTATTAGATCTAGGAACAAAAGTTCCAGCTAAATGAGTAATATCTTTTGCAAATGACTTCTTTACTTTCCCAAAAACCACCACATTCGCATTCTCATATGGCGAGCCATACTTTGGTTTTTTCTTCAAAATATCACTGTCAACCTCTCTCCAGCTGTTGAACTTTGAAACTCTCTCCATATAAAAAGTTTCATCAAATTTAATTTTCCCAGTCCTCAGGTGTTCATCAAGATAAGAATTGTAACCAAGTGGAAGCGTGATAAATAAAGTTCCACCTGGAGCTAGCAAGGTCTGCAAATGACGTATCGCCTGGGGAATTTTCCCCTTACTTTTCACTTCCTCATCCCAACCAACGTGTTCCAAAGTTGAAATCGAAATAATCAGCTTAAATTTCTTTTTTGTCTTGAACTCAACTACATCTTTATTAATAATACCCGGAGCCACTTCATATTTATCGACCACTAGATGCTTGGTCGGAAAATAATGTGACAAGACATTGCCAATTTCCAAAACTTCATAACTCTTGTATCTTTGGACCTCAGCCCAAACTATTGGTAACTCCACGGCTCGCTCATTCAGATGTGACGAATTATACTTATGACAAAAATAGTGATATTTTTTACCCTGAAATGAAAAGTTTCTAAGAGGCTGTAAAGCTTTATGAACTAAATAGCTTTTATTAAATTTTTTCAAAAGCTATTTTCCTTAAATAATTCAAGATTATCTTTGTGGTCAAAAGCAATTTGATTATCCTCAGGAAGCTGACTTAATTCAAACCATCTCAAAGCTGAAACTTCTTCATCGGGTTCGCCGATTTTCTCCGCAACTTCACAAGAAAAAACGAATGAAATATTCTGCCTGTCTTCGTGAGGCCTATCGGGATTATCACGAACTGTGAGAAGTTTAATATTCTTGATCTTGTATCCAGACTCCTCTAGAACCTCTCTGGCCAGTGCTTCTCGCAGCGTCTCGTCTCTTTCTACATACCCTCCGCACAGTGCCCATTTTCCTCCCTCTAACATTCCTTCTGCTCTTTTTATGAGAAGAACTTTCTCATCTCTAACCACAATTGCGTCGACTGTTACGTGTCGAAGTGAAGTATTGGTGCCATTTTCAAAAGTGCAAGTTAACATTATTTCCAACTTTCGTAACAGGTGCTACTATCGCTATATCAGCCAACGTGGTTGCAGAAAAATCATCCACAATTGTCCCATTATGTAAGAGAAATCTCAAGTTTTGCATCTAAGCCAGATGCGAGTCTTGAGACAAATTTCAATGAAGGATTACTGTTGCCAGATTCGATCTTGACACTCTGGGACAATATCCGAACCTGGATATTTGGATGTAATCCATCGTTTCTGATCAATTTAATCATGACACAACCAGAACTACTGACTCAACTAACCAAGCTGCCTTTTGAAAATGCTTCAACAGAAAAATGGGTCACTAGAGTCGTCAATTGACTATCAAATTTTGAAAGCGAAACAACGTAAGCTTCTGACGGAATAGATATCGTTTTCAGTGTATATTCCAGGGATACGGCATGACTGGGTTTTATGCTTGCAGTAGCCTTGATCTCCACCAGCTTAATGCGGTCACTCATGTCAATAACCAGGTCAACCTCTAGCCCGTCATAGGTACGAAGGAAATACAGCGGTGATTTTCTCCCCCGATGTAAGTACTGTTTCCACAAGTCCACCACAATTGCTGTTTCGAACAGAGCTCCCCAGCTCGACCCATTAACCAATTGCTTAATGTCAGTTATTCCCAAGAGGTAACTGACTATACCTAGATCAGTAAAGTAAATTTTTGGGCGTTTAATGAGTCGTTTGCCAATATTTTTAAAATATGGATGGATCAATACTATCTGGTATGATGCTTCCAAAATGGATATCCATCGCTCAATTGTGGGGACACTTACTCCCACGGCTTTAGCTAGTTCAGACTGGTCGAGTATTTGTCCAGTTTTTGTCGCCAATAGTCGCATAAATATTTCAAATTGACGCAAATCTCCAATAGTTTCCAAATTTCGCACGTCTCTTTCTAGATACGTGTTAATGTAGCTACCCAGCCACAAGTCTCGGTCAACTTTTTTGTTCAAAACAATTTCAGGATAGCTACCTCGGAGCATGGTGGAGGGAAAAGATACTTTCGACTTCGGAGTCTCATCAATAGAAAATGGCAATAGAGAGAACACAGCAATTCGTCCAGCTAATGACTCACTGACTCCCTTCATGAGTGGGAACAATTGGGAACCAGTGAGTAGCCACTGACCCGCAGTTCGTGCACTATCAATCCTGTCCTTTATATAGGGCAAGAGTTCGGGTACATATTGAATTTCATCAAGGATAACTGGTAAGACCAGTGAGTCTAGAAATAACCGTGGGTCCTCGACTGCTCGACTTCTCAAATCTGGCAACTCTAGATTGACGTACGTGGCTTTGGGAAACAGATGCTTTAGTAGCGTTGTCTTGCCTGATTGTCTTGGTCCAGTAACAACGATTGCTGGAAAGGTAACTACCGCATCTTGGATTTTACTGGCAATTGTTCTTGGTATCATAAGTGGAGACTACTATATACCGAATTTTTAATATTTCAAGTTAAATATTCGGGAACTGTCTGCAGCAGTTATTCTCGGTTGCTGGTGCCGATACATTAATCAAAATAATTTTTGTAGATATTTTTCACCTCACCAGTTCGTTCGTTGATGCCAGGATACTGCGCAATGGCTCGACCTTTATGAGATACGAGACGGGGAAACATTGTTTGTTTTTCGAATGAAGTGGGAACCCGGGCTCCAATTAATTTGATGTTGAAATGATGATCATCACCATAATCGAATGTAAAACCAATTTCCGGATGAGTAATCCAATCAAAATAGTAAATCCTAACTCTATCGGTGAAAATAGTGGGATACGGGTCTTGTTCCCAATACGGCGCATACCATGAAAAGCGATGTACTTCGTGTGGTGTTTTTCCAGGCACATTTTTCAATGAAAACCCATGCATGTGATCGTTATACCAACCCATAGAACTAATAATTTCTTTGGCAAATTGGTTGAATGTTTGTTTGCCATGAATTTCAATTGTTCGAGTCACCACTTTAGAATAATCAAAAGTGACAAGAAAGGTAAAAATTTGGTTACTAGGGTTATGGAGACGCGAGAAAAATGGATCGAGCACTTGGCGATAATCAGCATACTCTTCCAGACGTTCTTTCAGTTGATCGACATGACGACCTTCAGCAATAGCCCTATTAATGCCTAGAAGGAACTCATGGTCATCAATAATTTTTAGCTCTTTCATGGCTAAATTATAACCCAAATTGTTGTTGACAATGCTGGACGAAATTCGACATGATTTTTACTAAGCATTTGCTAATGGTTGACCAGTTAGTAGATTTGGTAACGATTGCACCCAAAAAATGGTAATGATTAGGTAATGATTATGATACAATAGATCTATGTTCAATCCACGCTATCGACTAACACATACTATTTTGAATAATTTAACTCAGATCAGTGACTATCGATCATTCATTTTGAATGCCAAATTGGTGCCAAAATGGGAAATTAATCTTAGAATAGAGGCATTAATTCGCAGTACGCATGCATCAACCAGCATAGAAGGAAATCCCTTGTCTTTTGGTGAGGTCAGTAACTTATTGATCGGTCGTGACGTTCTGGCATTGTCCAAAGATAAACAGGAAGTAATTAATTATTTTTCTGCTTTAGAACGCTTGGGTAGCTTAACTGTTAAAAAACAACCCATTTTGTCGAATCAAGATATTTTGGAACTTCATAGAGCAATCACCAAAGGTGTGTTAAAAAATAAAAAGCATGAAGGCAAGTATCGAATTGGTAATGAATATGTGCTGCTTCGAAATCGTAATTCTGGAGAGGTGACTTTCCTGCCTCCTCCAACTAAAGATGTTCCCAAACTCATGACTGACCTAATTGAATGGATAAACTTCAGTCAGCAATCGGCTATTGATCCCATTCTGCAGGCTGGAATTGTTCATTATGAATTTGTAAGGATTCATCCCTTTCTTGATGGAAATGGCAGAACTTCACGAGCACTGGCTACGTTAATTCTCATTCGTCGAGGTTTTGACACCAAGCGTTTTTTTACTCTAGATGATTTTTATAATTCTGATAGGCAACGATATTATCAAGTTTTGAAATCAGTACATCAACAAGATTACGATCTCACAGAGTGGCTAGAATACTTTACAGAGGGTGTTTTAATCAGCTTGAAGGCAGTCAAGGAAAAGATTATAAAACTAGGTGGTCTCAAAAAACAAAACACTGATGAGCCACAAATTTCTCTTGCCTACAATCAAATGATAATAGTTGAATTTGCCAACAAAAATGGATCAATAACCAACAGAGAAGTAAGAAAATTACTTGGTGTAAGCAATAAAACCGCATATCAAGAATTGCGGAAATTAATGAGTATTGATGTCCTATTCGTAGAGGGTTCTGGAAGAAACGTACGCTATGTCTCCAAACAGACTAAACTTACTCCGCTCAAGCTGACGACTTTTGAGGGTATTCAGGGTTACTTCATGAGTAATATTCGAAACGCGATGCCTTCGTCTCAACTCAAAAAGTTTGTATCATGGATTTCTGGCCAGACGGTAATGATGAGAGGAAACGACACCTTCATTTACCAAGCTGACATGGAACGATTTCTCAGAGAATTGAGAGAATTGAAGTCGCCAGACTAGCAATGACACCCATTCAATTACAAGGAAGGAAAAAAATGGCTATTGTGAATGTGGAATGAAGCCAAAACGCCTTCACATTCA
>PFLP01000034.1:0-2795 GCA_002784625.1 Candidatus Pacebacteria bacterium CG_4_10_14_0_8_um_filter_42_14
GTTTGCAATATCAAAGGCAGGAAAAGTAATGATATTGTCAGGCAAGGTTTAGAGGTTCTAAGACGGCTAGCTCATCGTGGCGCAACCGGTTCAGACCCGAAAACCGGCGATGGAGCGGGGATCCTTATTCAGTTCCCGCACGATTTTTTTGTTACTATCTGTAAAAAAGAAAAGATTAACCTGCCCCAGGAAGGCCAGTATGCCTCCGGGATGGTATTTCTGCCTCAAGATGCCCAGGAGCGCCGGTTCTGCAAAGAAGCATTTGAAAAAATCATTAATAATGAATCCCAGATATTTCTAGGTTGGCGTAACGTCCCTGTAAATAATCAGGATATCGGCCAAAGCGCCCGGGAGACCCAGCCTGAAGTTGAGCAGATCTTTATCGGCCGTAATAAAAAAATAAATGATGTTTTATCTTTTGAACGTAAACTTTATGTAATCCGCAAGCAGGTTGAAAATATTATCCGCGCCTCAATAATAAAACAAAAAACATTTTTTTATATTCCCAGTTTATCCAGCCGCACCTTTATTTATAAAGGCTTGCTCATGCCGCATCAGGTAGAGAATTTCTTTCTGGATTTAAATGCCAAAGAGATCAAAAGCGCTCTCGCCCTGGTGCATTCGCGTTACTCGACGAATACTTTTCCGACCTGGGATCTTTCTCAGCCGTTTAGATTTATCGCCCATAACGGAGAGATCAATACCTTAAGAGGCAATATTAACTGGATGCGCAGCCGCCAGAGCCTTCTGGAGAGTGAGCTCCTGGGCAAGGATTTAAAGAAGATTTTTCCGGTGATTGTTCCGGGGGGAAGCGATTCGGCAGTAATCGATAATGTTTTTGAACTTTTAATTTTATCCGGCCGTCCCCTGGCGCATGCAATTTCCATGCTCATCCCGGCGGCCTGGGAGCAGAATAAACTGCTGGCTCAAGGGGTCAGGGCTTTTCATCAATATCATGCCTGCCTTACTGAGCCTTGGGATGGGCCGGCGGCGGTTGCCTTTACCGACGGTGATTCGATCGGAGCAGTGCTTGACCGCAACGGATTGCGGCCGTGCCGTTATATTGTGACCAAAGATGATTTTGTAGTGATGGCTTCTGAGGTAGGGGTTTTGAATATTGATCCGGATAAGATTATCCACTCCGGACGGCTTGAACCGGGCAAGACTTTCTTTATCGATACCAAAGCCGGCTGCATCATTGAAGACAGCCAGATCAAAAAAGAACTGGCTCAGGCCAAGCCTTATGAACAATGGGTTAAGAAAAATATATTGAAGCTGGACAGCTTAAAAGATGAGGTTCCTAAAAAAGACCAGACCGATACTTTAACGCAGCTAAAAGCTTTTGATTATACGCGGGAAGATTTGAAAACAATTATTAAGCCAATGGCCGAAGGCGCCCAGGAGCCGATAGGCTCGATGGGCAATGATACCCCGCATGCCGTACTTTCAGAGAAGCCGCAGCTTCTGTTCTCATATTTTAAGCAATTATTTGCCCAGGTAACTAATCCTCCGATTGACCCTATCCGGGAAGAGCTGGTGATGAGTTTAGCCAGCTATTTAGGACCGGAAAAGAATATCTTAAGCGACACAGAAGGCCACTGCCATAAATTGTTAGTTGCCCGCCCGGTGCTTAGCGATATTGAAATTGCGAAAATCCGTAAAATTAAAAAAAATGGTTTTAAAACTAAAACCATCTCGTTGCTTTTTAGGACAGACGGAAAAATCGATTTTGCCAAAGAGCTTAAAAAAATATGCAGGGAAACGAAATCGGCAATTAAGGCAGGCTATATTTTTATTATTTTAAGCGACCGCGGAGTAGGAGAATACTGTGCCAGTATCCCCAGCCTTCTGGCGGTTTCCGCACTGCACCATTATTTGGTGCGGCGTTCTTTACGCACCCAGATCAGTATTATTTTAGAGAGCGCAGAGCCGCGTGAGGTGAATCATTTTGCCTTGCTCTTTGCCTACGGAGTTGATTGTGTTAATCCGTATCTTGTTTTTAGGGCCCTGTTGAAAATGGTTAACGAAAAAGAACTTAACCTCGATATCGAAAAAGCCGGGCATAATTATATTAAAGCGGTAGATAAAGGGATCTTAAAGATCCTTTCTAAAATGGGTATTTCAACTTTACAGAGTTATCGCGGCGCGCAGATCTTTGAAGCAGTAGGATTGAATCAAAACCTCATCGAAGAATATTTTACCGGAACTTCTTCCAGGATCAGCGGGGCATCTCTGGGCGTAATTGCTAAAGAGGCGGTTATGCGCCATCAGGAGGCTTTTCCGTCGAGCCCGTTTCAAACAGATCATCTGGCTAGCGGGGGGGCCTATCAATGGAAGCGCGACGGAGAATTTCATCTCTGGAATCCGGAAAGTATCGCGGCTTTGCAGGATGCCGCGCGTAATAATGACGCCAAAAAATATCAGGAGTTTTCCGGTTTAATCAATGATCAATCAAAAAATCCGACTACCTTAAGAAGTTTATTAAAGTTTAAAATACAAAAGACTATTCCGTTAGGTGAAGTTGAGCCGGTTGAAGAGATTGTCAAAAGATTTGCCACCGGGGCAATGAGCTTCGGCTCGATCAGCCGCTCCACACATGAAACCATCGCTATTGCGATGAATAGATTAAAGGGTAGGTCAAATACCGGAGAAGGGGGAGAGGACCCGGCGCGTTTTACTCCGCTAGCTAATGGTGATTCTGCCAGGAGCGCAATCAAACAGGTTGCCTCCGGAAGGTTCGGGGTAACCACAAATTATTTAATTAATGCCGATGAAATACAAATTAAAATGGCCCA
>PFLP01000034.1:2820-5441 GCA_002784625.1 Candidatus Pacebacteria bacterium CG_4_10_14_0_8_um_filter_42_14
CAGCTTCCCGGGCATAAGGTCAGTGCGATAATTGCTAAGACCCGTTATACTACGCCCGGGGTTACTTTGATTTCTCCTCCTCCGCACCACGATATTTATTCCATTGAGGATTTAGCGCAGCTTATTTTTGATTTAAAAAATGTAAATCTTCAAGCGCGCATCAGCGTTAAGTTAGTTTCTGAAATCGGCGTAGGAACTGTTGCTGCCGGAGTGGCCAAGGGGCATGCGGATATGATCCTTATTTCAGGACAAGACGGCGGTACCGGAGCATCTCCTTTGAGTTCGATTAAACACGCCGGGCTTCCCTGGGAGCTGGGGCTTTCCGAGACGCATCAGACTTTGGTCTTAAATGATTTAAGGAGCAGGGTACGCCTGCAAACCGACGGGCAAATGCGCACCGGCCGCGATGTCGCCATTGCCGCTTTATTGGGAGCCGAAGAGTTTGGGTTTTGTACCGCGGTATTAATCGTCTTGGGATGCGTGATGCTGCGCCATTGTAATTTAAATAATTGTTCGGTAGGCATTGCCACCCAGGATGAAGTTTTAGAAAAAAGATTTACCGGGCGTCCCGAATATATATTAAATTATTTTACTTTTATTGCCAATGAGCTGCGCCAGATCATGAGTTCCCTGGGTATTAAAAAATTAGAAGAGATGGTCGGTAGAGTAGACCTTTTGGAATTAAATCAAGAAATTCTACCTTGGAAGGCAAAAGAAATTGATTTCTCCAGGATTCTTTATAGACCGCTTGTTCCGGAATCGGTAATTACGCATTATTGCCAAAAACAGGACCACGGGATTGATAAAATCCTGGATTTAAAACTTATTGAGTTAGCTAAACCGGCATTGGATAAATCGCAGAATGTCCGGATTGATCTAGAGATTGAAAATGTAAACCGGGCTACCGGAGCAATGTTAAGCGGGGAGCTCTGCAGGCGATTTGGCGAGAGTGGATTGCCGGAAGATACGGTTAGATGTAATTTTAAAGGGATAGCCGGACAGAGTTTCGGAGCCTTTTTAGCCCAAGGGATAACTTTTACTCTTGAGGGCATGGCTAATGATTATGTGGGCAAAGGCATATCCGGAGGAAAAATCATAATTTACCCCGATCAGCAAGCCGACTATAAACCGGATGAAAATATTATTATCGGCAATACTACTTTTTACGGGGCAATTAACGGAGAGGCCTATATCAGAGGGGTTGCCGGAGAAAGGTTCTGTATCCGGAATTCCGGGTTAGACGCGGTGATTGAAGGCTTAGGGGATCATGGGTGCGAATATATGACCGGCGGCAGGATTGTTGTTCTGGGAAAAACCGGCAGAAATTTCGGGGCAGGGATGTCCGGCGGGATTGCTTATTGCCTGGATGAAAATTCAGAATTTAAGAAAAAATGTAATTTGGAAATGGTGGCACTGGAAAAAATTGATGATGCTGACGCGCAGATAATTAAAAATCTGTTGTTTAATCATCATAAATATACGCAGAGCCCTAAAGCCAGAGAGACCCTTGCTGATTTTAATAAGTATGCCAAATTTTTTGTTAAAGTCATACCCTTGGAATACAAACGTATATTAGAGGAGACTAGGGCCTCCAAGAAAACGGATTTAGGAGAATATAGCGATGGGTGATGTCAAAGGATTTTTGAAAGTCAAGAGGCAGCCCGGAACATACCGGGCAGTTTGTGAGCGTGTAAAAGATTTCGCCGAAGTTAATCTCTTACGCAGCGAATCTCAAAATAAAGAACAATCGTCTCGGTGCATGGATTGCGGCACGCCATTTTGCCATTCTGGTTGCCCCATCGGTAATTATATACCGGAATGGAATGATCTGGTTTTTCATGGCCAATGGGAAAAGGCTTTTAGTCTGCTTAGAGCGACAAATAATCTTCCTGAAGTCACCGGAAGGATCTGCCCGTCACTCTGCGAATATGCCTGTGTTTTAGGAATTAATGATGATCCGGTGACGATCCGGGAAAATGAATTAGGTATCATTGAATACGCTTTTAAACATGGATTAATTAAGCCCCGGGTTATTAAGAAGAGGACAGGAAAAAAAGTTGCGGTGGTCGGCTCCGGGCCGGCGGGCCTGGCTTGTGCGGATCAACTGAATTCTGTTGGCCATGCGGTGACAGTTTTTGAAAGAGATGATGCCATCGGCGGGATTTTGCGCTACGGTATTCCTGAATTTAAGCTGGGAAAAAAGATCATCGACCGTAGGATCAAGATTTTGGAAAAGGAGGGGATAAAATTTAAAACTAATTCAAATATCGGCGTTGATTATAAAATTAAAAAACTGCTTCGTGAGTTTGACGCGGTTTGTATTGCCTGCGGATCGCGTACTCCGCGGGATCTTAATGTTGAAGGTAGGAGTATGTCCGGAATTAACTTTGCCATGGATTACCTGATCCAGTCGAATAAACGGATTAAGGGAGAAAAAATTCCGGCGAATAAATTGATTGACGCTAAAAATAAGCGCGTGGTGGTTATCGGGGGCGGAGATACCGGAGCAGATTGTGTAGGGGTTGCGCATCGCCAGGGCGCATCCTGCGTTATGCAAATTGAGATCATGCCTAAGCCGTCAACAAGCCGCACCCAAGATTGTTCCTGGCCTAAATATCCTA
>PFLP01000058.1 GCA_002784625.1 Candidatus Pacebacteria bacterium CG_4_10_14_0_8_um_filter_42_14
CTTTTTTCGAAAGGGGACATTTCTACTTAACGCAAAGGGGACATTTTCGAAAAACGCTAACAGGGGGTGAGCGGTAGTTGTGCTCTAAAGAAAAAATGACTACTATGCAGAGATATGAATCTAAGAAGCCTTACCTCAACTGCAGTTCGTGGCAAACGAGTGCTGGTGCGGGCTAATTTTGACGTAGCCCTTCACAAGGATGGCTCCATCATCACAGTTGAAGATGACACCCGACTCAAGGCAGCTCTCGACACAATTCACTTTCTTCAAGAAGAAGGATCTCGCATAATACTCATCTCGCATCTTGGCCGACCAAGGGGAAAAGTCGTACCAGAACTAAGCCTGAAGCCCATTGCTGACTATCTGAAAGATAACCTTGGCTTGCCAATTAGCTTTGTAGCTGATTGCGGTGGGCCGAAAACTATGACAGCAATAAAAACTCAGCAACCTGGTGAAATAATTCTCTTAGAGAATTTGCGCTTCTATCCTGAAGAGAGGGCAAATGACAAAGATTTTGCTAAAAAATTAGCTAGTTTGGCGGATGTCTATGTTGATGAGGCCTTCTCTAACGCGCATCGTCCTCACGCTTCCATGATCGGCATACCAGAGTTTTTGCCAAGCTTCGCTGGCTTCAACCTAATGACAGAGGTTCGTACTCTTACTAAATTAATATCGAAACCAAAAAAGCCTTTTATCGTCATCTTGGGTGGAGCTAAAATCTCCGATAAAGTTGGCGCTCTTAAGTATCTGACCGATCTAGCTGACATCGTCCTCATTGGTGGAGCTATCGCCAATAACTTCCTCTCTGCAGAAGGCTTTGAGATCTACCGCTCTTTTGTCGAGGAATCGAGTACGAAGATGGACGCAGATTATGTCGAGGTCGCGCGCGAACTCATCGAAGAACACAAAACTGACCGCATTCTCAAAGACAACTATATTCCCCTCCCTAAACTACTTTATCCGTTAGATGTAGTCGCAGCCCCCGAACTTAGTACTACCATTAAGGATGACACAAAAATCATCGATCTCTCTCACGACATGGCTGACACACAAGAGCATATTCAACTTCAATATCTAGATATCGGTCCAAAAACTCGCAAACTCTATAAAGAGCTTATTGCTGGCGCCGGAACTGTTTTTTGGAATGGACCGATGGGAGTCTGGGAGAATGAGCTCTTCTCTGAGGGAACTAAAACCATTGCTAAAGCAATAACAGAGACAGATGCCTACACCGTACTCGGGGGTGGAGATACTATTGCCGCGGCTAATCACTTCCATGTTGAGCACAAATTCACCTATGTTTCTGCCGCTGGAGGCGCGGCTCTAAAATTCTTAAGTGGGGAAATGCTACCAGGAATCGCTCCACTTCTGGAAAAATAATAGCTGTACGCCCTGTTTCCCTATTGACTCTATGCGCGATTTCTCTGTATTCTTGGTAGTAACCAAATTTTGGGTCTTTTAATGATAAACGCTGTACCAACACCATCCTCTTCTCCCATGCCACAGAGTCCAGTTGGATTTACACCTCCAAATCCTGGCCCTATCTCGACTCCAACCTCTCCAATGCCACCTCAAAGGCCAATTGCACAAACACCTGAGCCCGAACAGATAACAGCTCCGCCAGCACCTCCGACTCCACCCTCAGCTGAATCAAGCACTCCTCCTGCACCAATGGCTCCACAGAAAAAGAAATCTCATCTAAAGACTATTATTGGTGTGATTATTTTGGTCCTGACTGTAGCTGGCGCCGCTGCCGGCTTTTTCTTGTCACAAAATAGTCAGGATGTGAGACAGCAGGCAAGTGCTCCTCCTTGCTCAACATATAATGGAAAGCCAGCAGACTGCGGAAACGTTGACGGTTGCTCATATACTGGAACACAAATAAATTGCAACACCTTGCCAGCAACAACGGGTGCCTGTAATAATGTAGGTGGATGTACTTTTACACCTTCTACACCTGAAAGTTGCAATGGACAATATATCGACAGCTATACTTGCAAAGGCATCAATAGCAATGTAGATGAAATGTGCACTGGGCAAAGTGAAAGTACCTGTAAGTCACGTTCCAATGTTTGCAATTGGGTAGCTATAAGAAAGGACTGCAGCACTCTTGACGAAGTTGCAAGAGAGACTTGTAGTCTAAGTGGCTGTTTTATTTCTCCTGGGAAACAAGCTTCATGTGAGGGCACATTCACAGATATGACCGCTGGAACATGCGCTGGCACACCCACGGCTCCCGCCGACCCACCTGCCGATCCACCAGCTCAACCCCCAACCCAACCATCTGGACCAACTTGCTCAGTCAATGGAGTAACACAGACTATTGTTACTTGCCGAACGTATGATTGTCCTGGTGGACTTAATTGGAACGGTAATGAGTGCAGAACTGATGTGCCATATGCCACAGGCACTGGCAAAGATTGTCCTGCCCCTCCATCAAACTGTGGACAGGTTGATTACTACTACGGTGGAGGCACTTTCGATGAATATTGTGCCCATGATTTGTACCCCGACTGTACACCTGAAAATCCTCCAGATGACGGTGAAGGTGGTAGAGGCGGTACACCATTAGTAGTAGGCTACCTTGATACAGTTACTTGTTATGTCGTAGAGGGTTGGGCTTGCGATTTCGAATACTCAGGAAAAGTTGACGTCCATTTTTATTGGCAGAAAAAAGATAGTGTAAATGCTGATGGCACTCCTAAACTAGAATTCATGGGTGCTACAAAAGCTGATGCTAGCTGTTCCGCTGGTGCCGACTGCACTGGTATTGCAGCTCAATGCCATGGCGACGGAAACAGAAGGTTTAGTTTTAATTATAATGACATGGGTGGAGAACAAACAGCTTTGAAACAAAGAATCCAGAGTGATGAAGCTGGTAATGTTTATACTTTTATCATCGATCGGGACGCTAGCGGAAATTTAACTAATAACAATAATCCTATAGAAGGTAGTGGAAAAAGCAAAGAAATTCCTTGCTCTGGCCCAGTCTGTCTCAATTTATCTATAGATAATCCAGCCCCAGAATATGGCCAAACGGTGAATTTAACTTGTGGTACCGTACCTGGAATTACACAGTATGAGTTTAGACTCTTGCCACCAAACGGTACTACCGCACTAAAGCTGCCAAGTACTGGCAATACAGCCTCATTTACAGTGAATGAAATTGGAGCGTACAAGGCAAGGTGTGTAATTTGTCCGAATGGAGTTTGCCAAACATCTGACTTTCTGCCAACATTTGCAACAAGTTTCATGCCCCTTCCACCCGTACCTCCACAACCATAAAAAATGCTACAACAACAAACACAAACACCAGCGAACATGAACCAAAACAACACAAGTCCTATGGTCGGAACTACCCCTCCTCTGAAAAAACAAAAGAAATCAATGAATCTACGCGCGATTCTTACAGTTGTTGGCCTCTCACTCTTCTTCGTTGTGGCTATGTCTGCCGTGATGATCGCTCAACGACAAAAACAGGTCGATGCTCCAGTCGCTCCTACCGCTCCAGTTTCCAAACCAAGCGCTGACGAAGGCACAACTACCCAAGCTGCTCCAGCCGCTTGCCAACTCACTTTCACTTCAAAAATGGCACGTCCAGAAGGTGTTTGCGAAACCGTATCTGTTAAAGTAAATGATGTTGTTAAAGGAAAAGGAACTAAGGCAGCTCCAATTGAAGTTAAAGCCTCAGACAAGGTTTCCTACACGATTACTCCAAAACCCGCAGCGTTTACTCCAACTGTTAAGCCAACCCGCTTCTGGGCTGGGCTATATAATCCTGACAAACTTTCTGACCCCGCTGAACCAAGGAGCGTGATGGGCCTTTGTAAGCCAGTAACTGCTGGAGCCACAAACGAGTCTCCAGGAGATTGGTGCAAGAATGGCCTAGTTGGAGCAAGTGTTTGGGCTGACCAAACTTCTGCCACAAAAAATGTAGTTAATATCAACGTGGCGACTGTCTTTAGCTACACCACCTCTAATCTTGATATAAAACCTGAAATTATTCAGCTTAATGCATATTTTGCTGATCCTGAATTTAAATACATGTCTCGACCCGCTGAAGTTTGCGTCGCCTACATCAAGCTCGTAGAGCCAGTTGTCCCAGGAGTCGCATTTTGCACAAAAGAAGCACTAACAAATTTTTCTAACTCTTCGACACCTCCATCAAACATTCTTTCAACCACCCCCCTTGAAAAGGGTCAAGAATTTGTATACAGAGTCAAAGCATCTGCCGATGGAGGGGAAACAAATGGGATAGTAACACTTTCAGACACACTTCCAGCTGGATTAAGTTTTGTTTCTTCGGGTGAAGTGGAGGGACTTAAAGTAACTTATAATGAGACAACACGAAAAATTACCGCAACCTTTGGAACTCTTGGCTCTACTCCTGTGCCAAGCAAAGCCGTCGAATTCAAAGTAAAAGTGGCAGCTGATGCATCTGCCGGGGCAACCATAAAAAATACTGCCACCATTTCTACACCTGTTACTGGCGGCACACCTGTGACCAAAGATTGTACAGTCACCCACACTATCAAGAGCGATCTACCTGTCTACAGCTGTAACAAGCCATGTACCACTACTGCTCAATGTCAAACTGTTGCGCAAGGTGGCAATGCACTCTATTCCTGCTTTGGAACTGATGGCGCCAAGACTTGTCGACTGACCTCAAACACTTCCTCAACAACTTGTCAGGCAGCTACATCAACACCTACGCCGACTCCAACACCTACTCCAACCCCTGCTATTGGCTGCAACAACAAATGCAACACTAATGCTGACTGTTCTAACCCTGACCACGTCTGTTACGACACGGCTCTAGTTGGACAAACTTACGGCAAAGTCTGTCGCTTAGCTAACTACGTCGAGTCTACAAGCTGTACAACCCCAACAGTCGCTTCTAATCCAACTCAACCTTCTCTGCCGGCAGCATTGCCACAAACAGGTCCTGAGGAATGGCTAGGATGGCTGAAAGCCGGACTCGTAACACTCGGTGTTGGCGCTGCTCTCTTGCTTCTTCTCTAATCTTTCACTCGGTAAAAGTCTAAACTTGCCTAGCGCGGTATAATGTTTTTATGCAACCTCACTCAATGGCGGTCCAAACTCTAACAGCATATGCCTGGGGCTGTTATGAATTACCAAACCTTGAGGGTGCCCGCATCAGGGTAACTTATCGAAGACACAATGGTGAAAATAGGTC
>PFLP01000056.1:0-10313 GCA_002784625.1 Candidatus Pacebacteria bacterium CG_4_10_14_0_8_um_filter_42_14
TAGAAAAGGAGCGCCGAGGTTGGTTAGTTCTGACCTTAAGTACGGTAGCGATGCTTCTTAGTCACAATTTAACCGCCATGATATTTGCTCCTTTCGCAGCACTTTTTGCTTTGGCTTACTGGTTTTACTCCTCACAGAGAAATGGTCGAAGGAAGATCAAATTTACTTGGAAGCCCGCAATGGTTCTTCTGGGAAGTGTGTTTCTTGGTTTCCTAGTTAGTGCCTACTATTTGCTTCCGGCGTTTGGAGAAAAGTCAGCTACACAGCTGGAGACTAGAGTTTTGACGAGCTACTTTGATTATCATCTCCACTTTTTGTATTTACGTCAGTTCGTTAATCCGATCTGGAGATACGGCGGCTCCGTTTGGGGTCCTGAAGATGACATCTCCTTCTTTTTCGGGTTTGGCCAGATTGTAGCCACAGCAATTACTTCACTTGCAGTTATTCATTCTTTGACAGACTTGTGGCAACGCAGCGGTGGAAATTTTAAAGCATTTATTAAAAAATTAGTTTCAAAGAAACTATTTATTATTTCAATCAGTTTCGTATTTTTAATAATTGCCGTCTACTTTTCTTTACTGAAATCTTTGGCTGTTTGGGATGCTCTGCCAATTCTTAAGTATGTGCAGTTCCCATGGAGATTTTTATCAATCATAATTATCTTTTTGGGTCTGCTTACCGCTGGCTCATTAGTTCTAATTAAAAGTTCGGCAAAGCGATTCTTTGTCTGTTTTGTGCTAATAACTATGATGTTTGCCAACCTTCATTACTTTAGGCCAGAACAGTATCTAGATTCTCCAGATGCTCTATATTTTAGCGATCCTGGTCGGGTAGCGAGTCAGATGAGTGGGATTTTGCCTGATTACTTGCCACTCGCTCTTGATGAAGAGGAGTTGTCAATACGTTCTCTGGAGCTAACGACGCAGAATTTAGAAGATCTTCATCCAGAGGTTTTGATAGATAGAACTCAGGAAAAATTATTAAAAGTCGACATTTCTTCTGACATGCAAGCACTACTTCAAATAGCCGACTTTCCTGGCTGGGAAACTGAAATTGATGGTTTACCAGTGGATCACATAACTTCTAAGCAGGGGTTAATTCAGCTTGATATCCCAAGGGGGCAACATCTTGTCGGCGTTAGGCTTGGTTCAACTCCAATTAGGCGTTGGGGTTATTTGCTAACAACTGCGGGGCTTTTTGTTTTTTTCTTCATACTCCTGAGTAGTGAAAAAAAGGAAAAGCGTGCGCAGTAATACCCCAGCTCAACTTCTAGATATTAAGCGTCGCTCTGTCGTTGGGGCAGTGTCATATTTTTCTCGCTCGCTTTTCTTGCAAATGATTGGCTTGGTTTCAGTAGTTATTCTCAGTGCTTTTTTCAATCCAGAAGACTTTGGAGTTTACGGCCTTGTTACCCAAGTGATCGGCATTTTGGTTTTCTTTTCTGACATAGGGCTTGCTGCAGCTTTAATTCAAAAAAAAGATGAGCCAACTACCAAAGACTACAGAACCACTTTTACTGTTCAGCTGCTGCTTTCTTTGCTTATTTTTCTTGCCTGTTTGGTCGTGATTGCCCTTGGTTTGCTCAGTCAAAAAACTGGTCCAGTAGGCAACTGGATTTTACTGGCATTGGCGATTTCATTTCCCTTGGCTACGCTAAAAACTATTCCCTCAATTCAGCTAGAAAGACATCTCGACTTTTCTAAACTAATTATTCCTCAGATCGTGGAACAGATCGCTTTCCATCTTATTCTCATCACCCTGGCGATAAAGAGTTGGGGGGCAGCCGCCTACATCCCAGCGATTCTAGTTAGATCAGTCGCAGGTGTTGTTGCGCTTTCAATTCTGAAGCCATGGAGTATTGGTCTGGCATTAAACAAGGAAAGTCTAAAATCACTTCTGAATTTCGGCGTGAAATTTCAGATCAATGACTTTTTGGCTCGGATCAAAGACCAACTCTTCTTTTTGGTGTTGGGCATTTTCCTGCCGCTAAGGCAATTTGGTTACGTCCAGTGGGCAAAAACTTGGTCAATGTATCCATACAATTTGACAGTAAATAGTGTTTTAGCGATTACGTTCCCAACATTCTCTAGACTTCAGGGTCACCCAGAGAAACTTCAGAGAGCTATTGAGAAGTCGCTGTTCTTTATTACCTTAGTAATTTTCCCTATTCTTCTTGGCATGTCGCTATTTATCAAACCACTTCTCGCCCTAATTCCTTCATACGCCAAGTGGCAACCGGCAACTTTTAGTTTTATATTCTTCACCCTGAGTATCGGCTGGAGCGCAATATCTACGCCACTAACCAACACTCTTAATGCCATCGGAGAGATCAACAAAACGTTGAAGTTGATGGTGATGTGGACAGCTTTAACCTGGATTCTTACTCCTATTTTAATATACTTCTACGGCTTTAACGGCGTGGCCTTAGCAGCGCTTGCGATTAGCTTCACCTCAGTGCTTTCAGTCAAGTATGTGCGGGAAATTTTGCCGATAAGAGTCTGGGAACATACTTGGAGACAAACTTTGGCAGCTCTGATGATGGCGGTAATTGGAGTGCTGGGGATGAGATATTGGGAACAAAATATGTGGTGGTTAATTTGTGGTATGGCTTCAGTGGGAGTAGGTTATATTGGCACGATGTGGTTGTTTGGTTCTGAGATTTTGAAGAAAGAAGTGTTGTCGCTTTTATCCGTTCGTCGTGAAAAATAAGCCCAGACAAGCTAAAATGAAGGCTAATATGAGACTAAGCGTAGTGGTACAGACAAAAAATGCGGCAAAGACGCTTGAGAAGGCCCTGCAATCAGTTGCTTTTGCCGATGAGCTAATTGTAGTCGATATGGAGAGCAGCGACGCCACGCGCGAGATTGCTTTAAAGTTCACTGATAATGTTGTTTCGACTAAGGATGTGGGTTATGTTGAGCCCGCTCGAAACAAAGCGATAGAGAAGGCCTCTGGCGAGTGGATACTTTTGCTTGATGCGGACGAGGAAATAAGTGTCTCCCTTGGTGAAAAAATTGAAACTCTAGTTGCTACTGAAAGTGACGTTTCCTGCTATTTTTTGCCACGCAAAAATATTATTTTCGGAAATTGGGTAAAAGATACGGGCTGGTGGCCTGACTTTCAACCAAGATTATTTCGTGCTGGCACGGTGACTTGGAAAGATGAGATTCACAGCAGACCTCTCATAAATGGCAAAACCGATAAATTGCCAAGTGATGAATCCTTGGCGATCATTCATCATAATTACTCCACAGTTAGTGAATATATCGACAGACTGAATAGATACACGAGTATCACCGCCAAGTTTGATAGCAAAGAAAAATCTGTCACCACCGCTGGTTTAATTTCCTCTTACAGATCAGAATTATTGAGACGACTATTTCTGCAGGGCGGGATTGATGGAGGCTATAGATCAGTGCTGCTTTCATTTCTTCAAGCTAACTACGAACTTGTTGTCTCAGCCAAGAAGTGGGAGATAGCTGGCCGACCTGAGGACGACTCTACCTCAATAACAGAAATGGAAAAATTTAATTCAGAACTTGCTTATTGGATTGCAGATTGGCACACAAAGAAAGATGGCCTATTTAGAAAGCTTTTTTGGAAAATTAGAAGAAAGCTGAGGGTATAAAGGATGAAACACATCTCAATTTTGATTGTTAATTATAACAATCACAAGCGAACCAATCAGTGTCTTAGATCGATCCAAAACATCTCTCACCCCTCATTTGCATACACAGTTTTAGTCGTCGATAATGGATCTCAGGAAAGCTATTCTTTGCCTAGGGATTTCAACCAAAAACAATTCCAGGTTGTCCGCAGTGACGCAAACCTGGGTTTCACTGGAGGTAATAATTTAGGATTACACACAGCTATTGAGAGATTTAATTCTGATTATGTGGTTCTTTTAAATAATGACACTACGGTAGATCCTAACTTTCTTGAAATACTCTTTAATGTTGCCGAAGAAAATCCCACCGCTGGCTTGGTTTCTCCAAAAATATATTTTACAAAAGGCATGGAATTCCATCGGGACAGCTACAAAAGACACGAACTTGGAAGAATTCTCTGGTATGCAGGAGGCAGTATCGATTGGGAACACTTGGCAGCTTTTCATCGAGGAGTTGATGAGGTTGATCGTGGCCAGTTTTCTGGACAAACAAAAAGTGATTTTGCTACAGGCTGCTGCGTTCTCATTAGAAGAGAGATTTTGGAAAAAGTTGGATACCTAGACAAGAAATATTTTTTATATTTGGAAGATGTTGATTTGAGCATCCGTGTGCGCTTATTTGGCTACTCGATTCGTTACTGCGATGAGGCGTTTGTTTGGCACGACAATGCTGGTTCTAGTGGTGGCAGTGGCTCAAACTTTCATATCTACTATCAGTTGCGAAACAGATTATTTTTCTTTTTCCAGTATGGCTCTCTAAAAACCAGAATTAATGTTCTGAGACTTTTTCTTGATAAGGCGGTAAATGGCTCCACACTTGAGAGAAGAGCGCTTTGGCACGTGGTGACTTTGCAGTCCGGAAAGCAACTTATTTTATGAATAAAATAACTATTTCTGCCCTAATTATCGCTAAGAATGAGGCGGCGATGATTCAACGTTGCATAGCTACACTTCGTTGGTGTGATGAAGTTCTAGTTCTGGACGATGGTTCAACTGACAATACTGTTGAGTTAGCAGAGCAGACTGGTGCTAGAGTTATTTCTTTTAAACATAAATCTTTCGCACGACTGAGGAATGAGGCCCTAAAACATTGTAAGACAGACTGGCTAATCTACGTTGATGCCGACGAGAGAGTCTCACCGAAGCTGGCTCGCGAGATTCTTGTTCATTTAGAAACTGCCAGTGTTAGCGCTTTGACATTAAAAAGAGAGAATGTCTTTTACGGCGCTACTTTTCAACACGGAGGTTGGTCTCCAGATTTGGTGACTAAGGTTTTTAAGAGATCATCCCTGAAAGAATGGACTGGAGACGTTCACGAGAGCCCGAACTATGAAGGAGAAGCTGGGTATCTCCAAGTGCCGCTTTTGCATCTAACTCACCGATCGGTCCGGGACGGTTTGCTTAAATCTGCAGAATGGACTCGAGTTGAGGCCCGCTTATTAGTTGCCTCCGAACTTGGGAAAATTTCCTTTTTGACTATTCTGAGAAAAGGCGTGATGGAGTTTTTGCGCCGAGGATTCTTTTGGAAAGGCTATAAGGATGGAGAGCAAGGTCTGATCGAAGCTCTGACTCAGGGGATAAATAAGATGCTTGTGTACATGCAAGTTTGGGAACTTCAACAGAAGCCTAGTATTCCAGAGTCATACGAAAAAATTGAAAAAGATATTGCAGATGCTTGGAAAAGTGAATTGTGAAAGTCTGTCTTTACTCACCATATTTGCCAAATATTTTTGGTGGTGGAGAAAAACATTTATTAGATATTGCAACTCATTTGCCAAAAAACTGGGAAGTTGTGTTTGCCTTTTCAGATTCTAAGCTACATAAACAGACAACAGAAGAAATAAAAACCTCTTATGAGTCCTTCTATGGAAAATCCTTAGCAGAGATTGATTTTATTAAAACTCCTTTAGGAACTTCTGCAAATGCTTTTAAAAAATTATTGTGGACAAGTAAGTTCGATTATCTTTTCGCAGTCAGCGATGGTTCGTTATTTTTTTCTCTAGCTCGTCATAATTTTCTTCACATTCAGATTCCTTTTCAGAATGCTCATAAGTCGCTGGTTTCAAGACTCAAGCTGAGTCAGTGGACGATAAATGCAAATTCAGAATTTACCAAAAATGTAATCACTGAATCTTGGTTAGTTGACAAAGTAACGGTTCTACATCCAATGGTAGCAACTGATGATTTCACTCCTAGGAAAAAGGAAAAAATTATTCTTAATGTCGGCCGTTTCTTTAGACATCTGCATAGCAAGAGACAAGATGTTTTGGTAGATATTTTTAGAGAACTGTCTGGAAAATTTCCAGAGTTAGTAAAAGATTGGCAATTAGTTTTGGTTGGTTCCGTAGAAGATGAAGAGTATTTTTCTGAAGTTAAAAAAAAGGCAGCCAATTTACCAGTGAAATTTATAACAGAGTGCAACAGGCCAGAGTTAATTTCTTTGTACGAGAGATCATCAATCTATTGGCACGCTACGGGGTTTGGTGTCAATGTCGAAGAGCATCCCGAAAAAGCCGAACACTTTGGTATAACTACAGTCGAGGCGATGGCCGCTGGTGCAGTTCCGGTTGTTTTTGCTGCAGGTGGTCAACCTGAAGTTATTGGCGAGTCTTTAAACAAACTCTTATGGAGTACTAAGGAAGAGTGCTTGACTAGGACAGCTGAGCTAATTTCTAAAGATGAAGTTAGAGAGAAGCTTGTCGAGAAGGTTGGAGATCGAGCAAAAAACTTTGGAGAAAAGCAGTTTGTAAGAAAATTAAATAAGTTGTTTGGAATCAGTCATGAATAATCCGGCTCTCTCAGTCATCATTCCGAGTTTTAATGGTCGGCACTTGCTTGAGAAATACTTATCAAGTATTTTGCAGCAGCTACTGCCTGAAGACGAGGTGATTGTTGTTGACGATGGTGGCAGTGACTCGACAGTTGAGTACATTGAAGACTTAAATCATCCGCAGATAAGCTTGCATCGAATTGAGAAAAATGTTCGCTTTGTTAGAGCCGCAAATCAAGGAGTGGAGTTAGCAAAGAATGATTTTATTTTTCTTTGTAATAACGATGTCGAGTTACAAGAAAATTGCTTGAATGTGCTCAGGGGTTATACGAATGATAATGATGTTTTTGCCGTAGGCTGCCTTGAGTATGAAGATCATCTTGAAGGTGAGAAGAGTGGAAAAAATAAACTTTGGTTTGCACGAGGTCTTTTTCAACACAGCAAGGCGGACAATTTTAACTCTGGAGAGACTGTTTGGGCTAGTGGTGGCAGCGCTCTCTTTAGTAAGCAAAAGTGGCAGGAGTTGGGTGGTTTCGATGAAAAATTTACACCTGCTTATTGGGAAGATGTAGACCTTTCCTTCAGAGCAAGAGCAAAAGGTTGGCGAGTGCTTCTCGATGAAAAAGCAGTGGTTATTCATAAACATGAGACTACCAATGCCTCGATTTTTTCTAAAAAAGAGTTAGACGAAATTAGTTGGAAACATGGTGAGTACTTTACTTGGAAAAATTCCAACTTTGCGCAAAAATTGGCATTTTTATTTTGGTGGTCTTATTGGTGGGTGAAGAGAATTAAAAATTCATGAACATAAAATTAAAATCATACTGGATATATTTTGTTTCAATACTATTGTTAGGAGCAGTGATTCGTTTTTACCAATTGGGCAGCATTCCCCACGGTATTACTTGGGACGAGGCTGCCATTGGCTATAACGGTCACGCCATTCTTACGACGAGAAGAGACGAGTGGCTTGAGCGTCTGCCCATTTCATTCCGCTCGTTTGGAGATTACAAGGCTCCGCTGGCAATTTATCTCAATGGTTTTTCCACTTTTGTTTTTGGCATGAATCCATTTGGGGTGAGGTTCCCTTTCGCAGCAGCTTCGATTTTTGCAATCGCCGGCTGGATGCTTTTTCTGAAGGAATTAAAATTATTTAGCAAAAAAGATGATTTCTTAATTTTAATCTCGGGCTTAATTTTGGCTCTAAATCCATGGCATATCCACTACTCGAGAGTTGGGTTCGAGTCAGGTCTAAGTCTGGCTCTTGCGGTTTGGGGATGGTGGCTACTTGTTCGGTCGCTTCATTCTCAAAAATTAAGATTTTTATTTTTACAGAGTTTTATGTCAGCTGTCCTGCTCGTAGCTTCGCTTTATATCTATCACAGTGCAAAAATTGTTGTGCCAATTATGACCGTAGTTATATTTCTCTTTGCCACTAAGCCAACCAAGCAATCTTTTTTACGATTGTTGCCAATATCTATTTTCTCCTTATTATTAGCAGTCCCCCTGATTAGAGATTCACTATATGGTCAGGGAGCAACTAGGGCTGGAGTACTGCTTTTTAGTCAGGGCTACTTATTAACAGAGTTGATTGGCGCTATGATAAAAAACTTGGGTGCTCAGTTGAGTCCAGCTTTTCTTGTACTTGGTAAAAATATCAGCTCACTCCGTGACGGTGGAGGATCATGGGGATTTGTTTTGCCGACGACATACATACTCGCCGCTTTGGCAATTCCATTGATCGTATGGAAAAAGTTAAAGAATAAAAAAATACTTATTTTTGCCTCTCTTTTCGTGTTGATCGGTAGCGCTCCGGCTTTCATGTCGACTCTGGCTCCACACAGCAACAGAGGCTTGTTTGCTGTTTTGGGAATTATTCTTCTCGCCACAGTTGGACTCAAAATTGTCTTAGAGTTAGCAGAATCTTCCCGATGGAAAAAATATTTTCTGGCAGAAACTATTTTGGGAACACTGTTTCTTCTGCACCTTTTTTTCTTCGCGACATTTTGGAAAAATTACACAACAGTCTTTGCTAGTCAGTCGGCCAGCGACTTTCAGGATGGTTATATAGAAGCATTTTCGATCGCGCACCAGTATGAATTAGGTGTTGATGGCAAACCAAAAGTTGACAAGATTCTCTTTAGTAGCGAGTACGGCCAACCATACATTTATGCCTTATTTGTCAGAAAGACCAATCCCATCTGGTACAGAGGTGGTTCACTTAATACCTATGAGTTCACTGATAAAATCAATATCGGCGATTTGACTAGAAAAAATACTTTAGTCGTCGCTTCGTTGAGTCAAGATTTGCCCGAAAGTGAGGCTGATTACCTCGTGTATGGTAGTGATGGCACAATTCGATTTAAAATTTACTTAACCAAGGGGGAGTAGGTGTCTAAAAAATGGACAATTATTACTTTTATATTGCTTTTCTCGGTTGCAGTATTTTTCCGCACCTACAAAATAACTGGAAATCCACCAGGACTTTATTGGGAAGAAGTAGCCCTCGGCTACGATGCTTATTCGCTTTTAAAGACCGGGGCTGATCATCACGGCAATGTTTTACCAATAATTGCTTTAGAGTCTTTTGGTGACTGGAAGCCGGCACTATATGCTTACCTAATAATTCCATTTATTACCTTGTTTGATTTAGGATCATTAGCAGTTCGGCTGCCATCAATGCTCGCCGGAATTAGCATCGTCATTGGTAGCTACTTTTTCGCTAAGCGCCTTGGTCAAAGACCACTCGTCTCCATGGCCGTAGCCGCGATAGCCCCTTGGGCAATCCATTTTTCTAGAGCCGGTTGGGAGTCACATGTCTCGGCGGCTTTTATTTTTTGGGGATTGTACTGTGGCGTTCAGAGCGTCGGAAAAAAACTTAAATTTGGTTGGGCCTTAGCTAGTGTCATTTTACTTGGACTATCTTTATATACCTATCATGCCGCTCGCATCATCGTTCCCTTATTGGCAGTTGGTCTGATTGTCTACGTATTCGCAATTCTGCGTAAAAATAAGATTTCCACGAAAAAATTTTTTACAGAAAATCTCATTAAGTTAGTTGGATTGACCGTTGTTGTCTTATTACTCATCACACCCTTCCTTCAAAATCTTAATTCTCCAGCTCTACTTCAGCGAGGCAAAGAAACTAGCATTTTCACTGATATTTCTGTGATTGAAGAAAGTAATACGCTGCGCGAAAACAGTGGCTATTCGTTGTTGTCCAGAGTTCTCTACCATCGCTATGTTTTATTTGGCAAAGAAATTTTGAAAAACTACAGTTCTCATTTTAACCTGGACTTTCTCTTTATTTCTGGCGACAAGCAGCCCCGACATTCTCCTCAATTTTTTGGTCACCTTTATCATATTGAGTTTATTTTTCCGATCTTCGGAATTGTCTCTTGGTACAAAAAAAGGTCGGCAGAAAAATCACTAGTCGTTTTTTGGTTGCTGGTGAGTATTATCCCTGGCTCAATAACTTATGCTTCGCCACATGCACTCCGGATGCTGGCTGGGTTTCCAGTGTTTGTGCTACTTATCGCCAGTGGCATTGAATACCTGTACGAGCAATACAAAGCCTGGTTGGGGCCTTCATACAAGCGACTCCTTCCTTTCTTTGTTTTAGCTGTGATTGGAGTCTACTCGGTTGAACTGGCCTCTTTTTGGCGTCACTACACCAAGATTTATACAATAGAGTATGCTTCTGAGTGGCAAGTCGGGTACAAGGAAATGATTGCCAAGCTTAATATAGCGATGCAAGCTCATCCAGAATTGCCAGTGTTTGTATCCAGAGACATGGGTCGTCCAGCCATGTATTATTGGTTCTATTCCAAGACTGATCCCAAATTAGTGCAAGCCGCAAATGCTGCTGCCAAAAAA
>PFLP01000056.1:10382-35113 GCA_002784625.1 Candidatus Pacebacteria bacterium CG_4_10_14_0_8_um_filter_42_14
AGAAGTCTGAGTGCTTATGTTGACAACGGTGAATGGAAAGTTGAAATAATTAAATAACATGACAACATATATACTTTCTATAGTACTAGGCTTTCTAGGTGTGTTTATTCTATATTTTCCATTAGGACTTTTTATTGTAAACAGGTTTGCCTTTGAACAGACTTTGCTAAAAATTGTATTAAGTTTTTATGTGGGATTCGCTCTAGTAAGCTCAGCCTATTTTTTTATTGGAAATTTAACTGGATTGTCTACGAGATATCTAGATTTTATTTTATTAATTATTGGAGTATGTTTATTACCCGTCACATTGACTTTTTTCCGAGAATCTGGAGTTTCCAAGAAAACTATTAAGGTATTTTGTACTCTAAACAAATCAACATCAAGATTGCGTATTTTTTCAATTTTAGCAGCCTTAACTTTATATATGACGGTTGCTTTAAGTGGTTTTCCTATTGGTGATAACAGATATATCCAGTCGGGACTGGATCATGACAGCTACTGGCATGTAGCTCTTGTTAGAAACCTAACAGAATCAATTCCTCCACTGCATCCTTCTTCATACGCGGTAGTACTTACTAATTATCATTACTTCTATGACATTTTGTTCGTTCCAGTGATCCGATTATTTTCTCCTGACATATTCGCATTATATTTTCAAGTGTTTCCACTAATTCTTGTTTTGCTTTTGAGTTTTTCAGCAAGTCTTCTTGCGGAGAGAGTATTAAAAAAACACGAATATTTACTTCCTTTTTTCGTTTTTTTTGGAGGTAGTTTCGCATTTCTGTTGCCAATATTTATCAAAGGAATTAAATGGGGTGAGTCAAGTTTTTGGGTTAGTCAGACTTTTGCCACAATGATTAACCCTCAAGCTATATATACCTTTGGTTTGTTATACGTCGTAATTATTTTACTTTATGAAACAACTAAAGAAAAAATACAGGCAAACATAACTGGTCTAATGGTTCTAATCTTGTTTTTAATTGCCAGTGCAATGGGGTTTAAAAGCTACTCTTTTTTGGTTTTAGCCGTTCTTTTCTTTTCTTTTCTTGGTCATTCCTTACTTCTTAACAGGAATATAAAAAAGGCTGCTATTCTCAGCGGTATATTTGTTCTTTTTTCTATACCTTACTTCATTTTTGTTGTAGGCATTGGAGGAGCGTCTTCTTTCATATATCTTCCTTTATGGTTTCTTTCAAGCATGATCGAGTCTAGAGATCGAGTATATTATCCAGTGCTAAAGTTACAGGAAGAACATTATTTAGCACACGGTAATTATCTTCGAGTAGTCGAAATAAAACTTAAAGAATTTGTTATATTTTTTGTTGGAAACTTGGGAACAAGAATAGTACTAGTCTTGTTGTTTTTGAAAAGCGCAGTTATTCGTCAGCTTAAGGAAGACACATTGTTAGTATCAATTCTTGCAGCTTTTATTTTTTCCTGCAGTTTTCCCCTCATCTTTCTCCAGAAAGGAATTGTCTGGAATACTATCCAATTTTGGTATTATGGCTTGATTTTAGCAAACATCTTGGTTTCTCTTGTTCTTTCGGACTTGTTGTCTAAGATAAATTTGCAAATAGTGCGACGAGTAGTTCTGCTGAGCATAATTTTTTTAACTTTGCCAACATTTCTTGCAACGTTTTGGTCAAGAGCTACTCATTATTATTCCATTAGTTTAGGAACAGAGCTTTGGTTGAAAGCAAACTTGAACAAAAACGACAGAGTTCTCATATGTCCATCAAGTGACTTCTTTTTTGACACCTCATTTGTTAAAATGTATTCCAGTGCGAGCGTGCTACTTGCTGATCCAGTACAGTTGTCTTTGGTTTCGAGTCCAGCCTACAATTATCTAGAAACACTTAAAGAAGCGTTTAGAATCTCAGATAAAGAATCAGTTAATAAAATAATCTTCGAAAATCGAATTTCAAAGATTCTGTGTTCAGACAATACTTATTTACCTTTGATAAAGGATGTATCAAATGGAGAAATTTATATTTTCGAAAAGTTTTATGTTAAAGAAATCTGATATTCGTACTCTGGCACTGTCAAAAAGATTTCAGATTGGAGTTCTTTTAGTTGTCGCAGCTCTTCTTAGATTCTGGCAGTTCGAGTATATTCCATTTCAATCTGATGGTGATGAACTTGCGTATGTTTTTGCGGGACAAAGTCTATTAGAAACAGGAGTTCCTTCTTCATGGTCTAGTTTTAGTTACCCCGAACAATACAGTCTTGGAAAAATATCATTGGGTGATGAAAAATTTTATGCCAATGGAGATTTTGAATTTGTCAGACCCTGGCTTGATCATCCTCCACTTTTGGCTATTATTAGCGGGGCTTGGGTAAAATTATTTGGTTACTCATTTCCAAGTATTCCTCCAAGCATGGTAGTGAGATTCCCCACAGTTATTTTGTCGATTTTTACCCTATTTCTAACTTATTGTGTGGCCAAGAAAGAGTTTGGGCACAAGGCCGGTATATTATCCATATCGCTGCTTGCCCTAAGTCCTTCAATCATTTTTGCTCAACGCATGCTGGTTGGGGAGAATTGGGTTATTCCGCTGCTACTTTTAGCCATACTGAGCCTCCAGTATAAGAAAAATATTGCTATTCCAATTATTTTGGCAATTCTAGTGGCTCTGATTAAAGTTACTGGTTTACTGTTGATACCCGTCATGTTTATTGGTTTATTTCAAGAAAGAAAATATTATAGAGCAGCAATTTTCGCAGTCATTTCAACACTACTTTTTGTGATTGTTTATTCAGCCTATGGATTTTCAATAAACTGGAATCAGTTCACAGAACTTCTTTCCATACAGTCACACAGACTGCTTGGATGGGGGAATTTCGCCTTCTTACTCTCTCACCCGGGTTTTCATACGATTCCAATTCTAGATGCCAGCTATTACCTTATTGCGATAATTGGCATGTTTGGCATGACTTTGGATAGCTTAAAAGAGAAAACTCAAAGATATGGATTTATTACGCTTTCTTCGATATTCTCGCTATTTTTGATTTGGGTAACTAGCGCTGAGCAAGACATGCTTGGTTGGTATAAATTACCACTATTTATTTTTTTGGGGATCTTGGCTGGACGAGGTTTAGAAAAGTTATTAGAGAAAAAAAATACTTTACTCTTAGCTAGTCTCCTTGTCGCCGCTGTTTCAATAAGTAATTTTGCTCTCATAAAATATCCGGAGCATCCATTTCCAGAGGCTCAAAACATGAGATTGGTTCTTGGAATATTGCTTGCACTCTTCGCGATTCTTTATTCTTTTCAAGGTCAAATTAAGAAAAAAATAATTAATTACTTCTTTTTTCTTGCAATGATATTTTTTGTAGGTAGCACGGCATATGTTATAGAAAACTATTATCCAAGTTTGTGTAAGGACAGACATTGTCCGGTACCGCTTGTTACCTCTGCTGGCTGGCTTAGGTCACTAGCTGAGTAATGTATACTAACTATTACTCCCATGCTAAATAAACGAAAAATTCTCATATTTTTATTAATTCTTTTATTCGCTTTGTCGAGACTTATTACTTGGTATTTTGGTCCAGTATTTTTTACTGAGATTATTTACAGTTACATGCCTTACGCCCATTTATGGGCAAGTGGTGTTAAACCTTATCTAGAACAGTGGTATGAATATCCACCTGCCACAATCCCATTGTTTTATCTGCCCCATATGATTGATATGGCTACCCTCGAGACTTGGTGGCATCTGAACTATGCAATAGCTTACAGATTGCAAATGTTAATAATTGATACATCTCTGTTTGCCCTAATTATGACAGTTCTTATTAAGAGAAAACTGAATAACATGCTTCTTGTAACTCCGCTCATTTATTACATTTTGGCGACCACCAAGGCACATGATTTTATTTACGATACGATGGATTTGAGTTTTGCCGCCGCCATGACTTTAGGGGTGGCAGCTCCAGAATTACTAAAAGGGGCAAAAGCTACTTTCCTAACATGGTTGGGATATTCGCTCGCGGTTGCTCTAAAGTTAATGAACGGACCACTGGGACTAGTTTATGCAATTCAAGAAAGAAAGAATTGGAAACAGCTGCTATTAGTGGGTGGGCTTGCAGGATCTTTAGTTTGGGCAGTTCCTTTATTACTGTATAGATCTTCACTTTCAGTAATGCTCGTTTATCATCAGATTAGAGGTTTGCAGGCCGACAGCACTGGAGCCATTATAGTTCGCATTATTGATAAATTCACGCATTCAGAAAAAGTTGTCGAACTCTATAAAAACTATGAAATGACGGGAATTTTATCTACTGAAATGCTCAAGATTTTGGGAATAATCTTTCCTGTGGCAATTATTATTTTCATAATCTACTCATCATATATTGTCTATAAAGCTAAGCCAAACAAACAACAATATTTACGAATAAGCTTTACCGTTGGATACGTCATTCTGACGATGATAATTGGCAAAGTATTGTCGCGACCATTTATGTTGTGGCTCATCCCACTTATTGCAATTTTACCCTTTGAAAATTGGAAGAAACAAATGAGGTTTTTGCTTGTTTCATTGATAGCAATAAGTGTCCAGCTCACGCTAATACCATCATTCGAAATCGGAATTTTTGATTCTGGCCTGTTGGTCGGAATTACTCGATCTTTGTTATTCTTCTTACTCTTTTATTGGTGGTGGCAGCAGCTACGGAGTAAAATTTTAGAATAGCTTATCTAGTAAAGATAGAGCCACCAGTTATCACGTACATTCCCAGATCTCTGAGTATCGACACACCATAAATACAAGATCTTACGAAGTTGATTGATGATGCTTCCTTAAAGTAGCGCACGGGCACGGCCACCTCACCAATTCGAGCATCATTTGCAATGGCCCCAAAAAGCACTTGAGAGTCAAATACAAAGTCGTCGGAGTAGCGATGAAATGGTAGTTGCTTTAATGCTTTGCTGCTAAATGCACGAAAACCGGTGTGATATTCAGATAAGTTTTGTCCAAGCATTAAATTTTCAACCAAGGTCAGAAATCTATTGCCATAATATTTGTAAGTTGGCATGCCACCCGCTAATGCTTCGCTTCTTGTTCGAATTCTAGAGCCAAGCATGACATCAAATCTTCCTTGGAGAATTGGATTCACCATCTCAGCTGTTAGGCTACTGTCGTATTGATAGTCGGGGTGAATCATCACAACAACGTCAGCATGGTTCGAGAGTGCCAAGGTGTAGCAAGTTTTTTGGTTGCCACCGTAGCCACGGTTCATGGGGTGCTCAATGACGGTGAGACCCAGTTTTTTGGCTTCTTTAATAGTGTCGTCAGAACTACCGTCGTCGACCAAAATAATTTCATCAACTACGCCTTCTGGTATATCAAGGACAGTTTTTCTTAGTGTCTTAGCTGCGTTGAAGGCAGGCATAACTGCGATTACTTTTTGTTTTTTCATAGTTTTATTTTCTTGGGCTACAAAACTAGTAAAGTGATTATAGCGAGAGCCATAAGACTTAGGAACTCCGAGAATCTAATCAAAAAGTTTTTTTGGAATCCAACTTGAATATCGTGTGTGCCCTTAGTTAGATCTATCTTTATTCTGCCTTTCTCGTCAATTCCAGAAACAACAGTCTGGCCATCAACTTTCGTGATTACACCGGGGAATGCAAATTGATGCAAACTTATAGTTCCATCTTCCGATATTTCTACTTGGGTCGTTAAGCGATTCCGTGAAATCTCTGCCTCCGTCGGATCATTAGTGAGGAGTTCTCTCCCGGCTGTTAGGGGTAGATATTCATGATAGGTGTTGGTAGTTGTTTCAGCCCCAACATACTCCTCTAGAGCGTACTGGGTGTACATATTCACTCGCCTATGGTTCCTGTTCGTATAAAGGGCGATGAGCACAAATAAAATACCTAGAATTATCATTAACTTTTTGTTTTTAAGGCTTGAAATTGCAAGAGTCGCCATAGTCGAACCTGAAAAGACAGAGATAATCAACAAACGAAAAGGAAAATCTAAAGCAATAAACTTTACTGCAAAGTTCCAAAAGGGCAGAGAGGTATCAAGCATGAAATAGATACTTAGGATAAATAGTAGCCCGTATCCAAGCAAAACCTGAAAATATTTTTGGTTCACTAGTTTTTTAAAAATCTTATTTTTTGACGCTAGAATTACGACAAGACTCAATCCAAAAGCTAGCCATTGAGCTATGCCGATTTGCATGGAGATATCTCCATCTTTAGCATTGGAGATAATTGGTCCGTAGCCCCAGCTTGAATAAACAAGCTGTTTAAGAGATGGGAAGTAACGCTGAAAATTATCGCTAAGTCCTCCAGATTCTGAGCTTACAGCGATACTTGGCAGATATTTAATAAGGGGAATGAGGTAGAAAGCGGAAATAAGCAGACTTAAAATTATTCCTGCAATAGCCACGCCAGACTTGGTTGTCCTATCTTTTCTTTTAATAATTTGAGAAATGAAAAAGACAATGGCAAATGGCAAAACCATGGCTAAAGTCATCAAGTGGGTGAGAATGCTACCGGCAATAGCTAAGGCGATGACGACCGTCCCCCACCTATATGATCTTTCAAGAACTAAATGGACACCAATAAACAATATGGGAAGGAGGGCAAACATGAATACTGTGCCGATAGCTGCCGCCACATAGACCGAGAGAAAGTGGTACGGAGCCCAGACGTAGACACTAGAGCCAACAAAGCTGGCCCATGGTTTTTTAGTAAGCCTGAATAGCAATATGTACATACTTGCGGCCGATGCAAACAAACCAAAAATGAAAAGCATCCGCATCGAAGTGAAAATTGAGACGCCACTCAAGGTCATGGGAAGCGCTAAAAGCCACGGCAGGTGATAGGAAAAAATGAACAGCGGATAGCCATATCCATTTGCAAGAGTCGCCACCCAACGGGGCGGAAACTCCCCAGCGGAAACAACTTCGTTGTAGTGATAAAGTCTGGCCACCTGATGCCAAATGTCATGAGCGGAAAAAAGTTCATTGTGGAATAGAGCGAAGCTGGCAACCATTGATAGGATCAATAAGGCAACTAATTGTGGGATATGTGATCTTTTCTTCATTGAGTTCGTGCTATCATTTAATGTCCAATGTATCGTATCAGAAAGCTTTTTCTAATGACACAGAAGCTCTGTCAAAACCAGGGTTTAATTAGGGTATTTGGCATTTATATAAGATGTGCACATCTTATCTTGTTTTTCTTAATGATATTGTTTGTTTCAACAAAGATTCCCTATATCGTTGACAATACGTTTGCATTTCAGTTCGACCATGGAAAGGATTCTCTTGCAGTTCTTGAGATGATCGTGTCGAGAACTCCTTCTCTGATTGGTCCCTGGACAAGTATTCCAGGGCTCTTTTTTGGGCCGGGATGGTACTACTTACTTCTTCCAGGATATATTCTTTCTGCTGGTAATCCAGCTGCAGCAGTTGTAACGATGGTGATTCTTGTAGTCATACAGATATATATTGCATACAAATATTTTGGACTGATTGAGGCCACTATGGTAGCAACAGTACCAACATTTTTTATGGTATCTCAGAGCGCATGGAATCCTCATCCAATGACGCTTATTTCATTTGTAATATTGGCGATACTTAAAACTCTTGAAACTCAACCGAAATTAACTCCAAAAAAAAGCATCATCTTGGGATTTACAAGTTCGTTGGGTTTCCATTTTTCTACTGCTTTTGCGATATTTTATCTCCCATTCATTATTATTTCTTTTTTTCTAAAACGTGTAAAAGTGAACTTTAAACAGTTCCTAATTTTATTCGCAGCATTCTTTTCTGGTTTCATTCCTCAAATTATATTTGAAATGCGGCATGATTTTATCGAGACAAGAGCAATTATTAAATACTTTTCCTCGGGATCAATGTCAATAAATTTCATTGAGAAGATTAAAGATGTATTTTTGATTTCATTTGGAGAATATAAACTGGCTGCCTTTCCAGAAATTGTTGGTTCTTCTAAGCTGATTTCAACAATCGTAATCTGTTTTTCATTGACGGTGATAGTAATTGGTTTGATTGAGATTATTAAGAAAAGACGTTCAATGTATCTTTATCAAGATCTAATTATGTGGATTTTCTTACCATTAATTGGCTTATCATTTCTCCACTACAATCTTTGGTACGTGCTGGGAGCTGCTCCGGCAGTGTTATTGTTGGTAGCCCAATTAGTGAGATCCTCTCCAAAACCAGCAAGAATAATGATATTGATGTTATTTGTTTTAACTCCTTTGTCGAAAATTGTATATTACTATCAGCATGACAGGGCACTTTTACTTGAAAACCCCAATCTATTAGCAGTTAAACTTGATGTAATAGGATACGTTGAAGACAAGATAGGAGATAGAAATTTTTCTTCATATCAATATGTACCGGATATTTATGATTACTCGTACCAGTATTTATATTTTTGGAAAGCCTATAACGGAAAGTCGTTGCCTATTGAATTTAGTTATCAGCCTAACGAAACATCATATGTTAAGGAGAAAAATGCTTTGTTGTCTGTCTTACCTGTGAGAAAGGGTGCTCCTGAGATGATATTCTATATTGTTGAACAACCAAATTCGAATGCAAATCTATTAAGTAATTGGTGGAACCACCAAGCTTCATCAGAAATAGTTAATGAAAAAACTTTTGGTTCAGAGGTGACTGTTTATGATGCAGTATCTATCAAATATTAAAAAAACAATCGGAAAGAATCTGGATTTGTTTTTTGTTGTCATAATTTTTGTTTTGTCATTTTTTCTTAGGTGGTACAACATATCTGATAATCTATTCTTTGGTTTTGAACAAGGCAGAGATGCGATTCAAGCAACGCAAATCGCGTCTCTTCAAGATTTCGTTCTCGTAGGTCCGAAAACAGACATAGATGGAATATTTCATGGAGCATCTTACTACTACCTACTGGCACTATTGTATAGTGTTGGAAGTGGTGATCCAATTATCGCTATTTTTTTCTTAATATTTTTTTCCACAATCGCTCCCATCGCCATGTATTTCCTATTTCTAGATATGCTTAAGAGTAGAAAGTGGGCTTTCATTGGCGGGACTATAACTGCAATAAGTTTTGAGTATATTTCTTATGCAAGATGGCTTTCAAACGTAAACCCTGGCGTTCCCTTGTTAGCCTTAGCACTATTATTTCTTTGGTTATTCAAGAGTAAAGACAATGAATTATACTTTTTGCTGTCAGTTGTATCTGCTTTTTTGGCAGCTCAATTTCAATTTATTCTTTGTCTGTGGTTCATCTTCTTTTACTCGTCGCTTTTCCTTTTAAAATATATTAAATTTCCAAGCAGGAGAACTCTAGCTTTTTCGTTAATATCAATTTTTATCATTTATTTCCCATACATTGTATTTAATTTTCGGCATGATTTTATTTCAATAGTTGGTGTGCAAAATTACTTGAGTCAAGGGGAAAGCAATTTTAGATTTACAGGATCACTAGTTGTTTATTCGAAACAATTGTTTGAATCTTTTAAAGATAATACGGCTTTGGGAATAACAGGGACTATATTATTTTTGGCTGTTATTTCAGAGATTATTATTAGATCGATTTTAAACAAAACACTCGATCCTAAGGTGGAGCTCTTTCTTTTGTGGATAGGAATGACAATTCCAGTTGTATTTTTCCCTGAGTCAATTTTATTAAAGCAATTATATATGCCTGTTGGGTTGGGATTCATTGGATTGCTAGTTTTATTCCTTTTTAATCTTCAAACCTTAAAATATAGAACGATATTGTTCTTTTTTGTGCTTGTAATCATTGGAAGACAACTCGTCATAAATATTTATTTTCTTAAAACTAATCAGCACAACTTTTTTGTGACTATCCAAGATGGTCACAATCTCGCAGATCAGCTTAGCGTGCTCGAACAGATAGATGTGGATTCTGGTGGGTTAGTACATCGAGTAAAAGCGCTAACAATTCCCTATTATCATGAAGAGTCTTGGAGTTATTTGAACTCTTACTATCATTCTGATTCTAAACTAGATGATGGAGCAGATCTGATATACGTTATAATTGAGAGACCAGTTGAAGACTTTTGGAAGGATAGATGGATTTCAGATTTGGGTGAAACTGACTTAGTTTTTGTTGAGAAGTTTAATTATTTTACTCTAGAAAAGAGGCTTAAAAATAGGAGCAACTAGATCATTGTCGAATATAAACCCATTTTTTCAGAATATTATTAGTTCAAATACACACAACCTTCGTTGTAAGTAAATTCTCGTAGAGAGAATCTATTTGTAAGTGATGGATTCGCAGATTCTCCACGTTGTGTCCCTACAATGCAAAGGCTATTGCCATCAAATTTAGATACTTTTTCGATAGGAAAGTAAATATTCTCTAATTGCTTTGCGTTTACAAATCCGCCGCCATCCTCTGGATAGTAGCTCACAAATTCCTGAAGTTCTTCTGGTGGATATTGCCAGTAGAATAATGAATAAATGTATGGAGAATTGAATGGCTCTGGATAGTAGATAGTTTTGTACTTATCTTTATTGTTTAGTAGATACAAGGAAATTTCTTTCATTTCCCAATGAAAATTATCGGTATCCCGCTGAGGCGCAATAAAAAAATACAGTGCAACCGCTCTGATTAGAACAAATATCACCATTGCTCCAAGCGACCCGCCGATTAAGTAGCTTAAATATTTATTTTTAGTATTTAGGAGCAACTGTATTATTTGTAAAAGTCCGGCAGCGCTTAATATCTCAAGAGGCAAAAGAGCTGCCGAAGAACGGATGGTATGAGCTGATTCTAAAGTAATCAGGGCTGGAATTGTGGCAACAAGAATCCAGGTCAAAATCAGAAGTTGCCATTTTTTTGATTGTTTGATGAATAAGACAATTCCAAACAATACGAATATAAATTCGTAAAGATGCATATTTCCTAAGCCAGATATGTCGTGAGATCCATGGCTGCCGCCATTCATGAAGAGAAAGTTTATTGAAAACGCTTGACCGACGTTTCCACTAATGGTTCTAAACTTGCTGTAGAAGAAGTTGCTTGAAAGTTTTGATAAGACACCATTAACTTCTGGGAAAAGTTGCCGTTCTGAAAAAATTGAGGCTATATACGGTTTGTCTTCAAAGGCGCTAAGTCCTGAGAATTTCACTGAGTTAGCTGAGAAGGTGCTGCTGCCAAAAACAAAAGCCACAAGTACGAAGCTACCTATTAAGGTTAGTATTGAATGTGACTTTTGTTTTTGGAATATCTTGAGAAGTTCAGACCAGTAAAAGACACACAATGTCAGGAAGAAGAGCGGAACGAATACTTGGTAGGCATGATAAGTTGCCATAGAAAGGATGATTAGCAGGAAACCAACAATTGTTTGAAGAGTAATTTTTTGTTTTGTTAAGGCTCGTAGTGACAAAAGAAAGCCACTTAAAAACAATAGTTGTGCCAGATTAGCCTCATAGGCAACTCGCGATAATTTGACTGACCAAGGTGAAATAGCAATAAATAATGCCACAATAATTGCAAGACTATATTTGTATTTTGATTTTTCATTTCTCGACAGTTCTAGAACAATAAAAAATCCAACAATGATCTGGAAAACTCCCGCTAAGGCTGAAGGTAATTTGACTGACCATTCAGAAAGACCGAAAATAGAAATAAATGGTACAAGAGCATAAATATATCCACCTAGCTTCCAATCTCCAAAGGACTGAAAGTTGAGAGGCAATCTCACTCCGTGCTCATCGTGGCCCGTTTTAAGAATACTGTAGGCGTTATAACCTAATGAGGCCTCATCTCTATTCAGGGCGATGGGAATACTTCCCAATTTATAGAAGCGCAAAAATATCCCCAAAAGCACAATCCCGATCAGGGTAAACCATAAAATATTGTATCTCTTCATGCTATGATCATAGCAACAATGTCTCCTTTTAGAAACAAAAAATTTGTGATTGCCGTCGCGGTGATGATAGTGCTTTTGGCTGCTGCAGTTCGTCTATATAAATTGGGATCAATACCGGTAGCATTGTATATCGATGAGGTTGCTATGCTAGCTGACGTAAAATCAGTGTTAGCAACGGGGCATGATATTCATGGAAATAATTGGTATCAACTCATATATCCATCCTACGGCGATTATAAATTACCGGTCTATATTTGGCTGGTCACAGCGGTCTCATCCGTAATTGGCGCCAGTGATTTTTCCTTAAGATTGGTGAGTGCTTTGGCAGGAATCGGAACGGTCATTATCGCTGGCCTTCTGGCTAAAGAGTTAGCAATCTACTTTTCCAATTCAAATAAGCATAAATTGATATCTAGCGTTTTTCCCCTAGCTACGATGTTTGTAGTGGCTATTTCTCCTTGGAGTGTGATGTTTTCTCGTACAGGATTCGAGGGTCACTTAGCTCAGTTTTTTGTTTGGCTGTCTATCTACCTTATTTTAACTTCTAAAAAGAGACGGTGGCTTTTTATTTTGGGAGTTTTATTTGGAGTACTGTCTGTTTATACCTACTATTCTGTCCGATTTGTTTGGCCAGTTATTTTTGTATCCACACTTTTATTGCAGCTTTGGTATGAACCTACTAAGCACAAACTAGCTAGATTGTTTTCTTTCATAGCGAAAATAGTTCTCGGGTTACTACTGTTATTTGTATTTTTAATGCCACTTGAAAAATCTCCGTATTTTGTCGCAAGTGAGCAGCTACGAATGAGCACGGATTCGATCATAAGTTTTGAAAGATACAGCGATATCGTTATTCGCTCGAATGATCTAATAAAACAGTCTGGCGCAACATTAGTTGACCGCCTTATTTTTCATAGATATTTCTTATGGTTAAAGGATCTGTCATTAAATTACTCTAGAAATCTATCTTTTGATTTTCTGTTCTTTTCAGGTGACAGCAACTTAAGGCATGGAACTGGCGCGCACGGAGTTTTTCTCCTGGCCTTTTTACCATTCTTGTTAATAGGCTTGATCTCCTTGTTAAGGGAAAAACCAGTTTTAGCCACAGCCTTATTTATTATGATCCTGGCAGCGCTACTACCAGCATCAGTGCCAATGACAACTCCACACGCGTTGAGATCAATTAACGCTCTAGTTCCTTTTTCAGTCTACATTGGATACGGAATTGCGATATTTGTGAACTCACTTATTACTTTATATGAATATCACCGTGAAAAAGTAATTTTTCTTTCAATTCTTGCTTTGATGATCGTGATATTTACGGCTTTTGATTTCTTTCATTATTATTTTGTTATCTATCCCAAAAGTAGCTCCAAATCTTGGTTTGCATGTGAACAAAAACTACAACAATTAATAAGCAGCAGAGATCATTCTCAGGTTTTAGCACTTCTTAATTCGCCGAAAAATTTTTTCCTTTGGTATCTTGCATATTCTGATATCAACTTAAAATTCTTGGAGGGAAAGAAGAGTCGGGAAGATAGCCAGAGCTACTTGTCAATTAAGAATATTGTTTTTGATTCAAGTATCTCAGAGTTGAACAAGGACTATAAACAAGAGATAATTTTTAAAGGCATTTACTTGTCACAAATTGAGGATAAGGGCATCATCCTTACATCAATAAGACCTATTAATTCAGAAGAAAAGGGCTGTGATTATATGCTTGCCCAGACACAACCATGATGAAGAAAACTCTTTTTTCTATTTTGTTGCTGAGCACTTTGATTCTCACAAGATTTCTTTATTTAGATCACACTGCTCGATTTACCAGAGATGAGTCAAGTGATCTGGCCCGCATGCACGCTTATTGGGCAGTCAAAAAGATTACTTTAGTTGGTCCCATTTCGAATGACAATGTCAAAGTATTTAGTTCTTTGACTTATTACATGCAAATGCCTTTTGCGGCGGCATATAATTTTAAACCAGTCGGGCCAGTAGTTGGAACAGCTTTTTGGGGTGTTCTGACTGTTTTACTTGTTATATTTTTGGGAATTAGAGACAGGGGCAAAGCATTTTCAAATTCGTCTTTGCTTCTATTTTCACTCTTGGCGATACTTTGGACACCTCTTCTTGTGACAAGTAGGTGGGCATGGAATCCACATTTAGTGCCATTCTGGATAGCGCTCGCTCTATTTTTAAGAAGAATTAATTGGAAGTGGAAATATTTATTGGTAGGGCTGTCTTTTGGTTTAAGTCTGCACAATCACTATATTGCAATTTTCGCAGTGGGAACTTTTGGATTAATTGAATCAATTTTTCTTCTTAATAAAAAGAGGTGGTTTGATCTTTTATTATTGGCGATTGGCTTTGGTTTGGCAATTTTGCCATTTATTCTTTTTGATCTTAGACACCCTCCAGGATTGTTTATCACTAGTTACTTTCAAGCTGGTGCTCCTAATGTGGTAGCAGGTCCAGATGTATCTTTATCGTCGAATTTACTTAGGAACTTCGCTTTTGCATTAAAAGAAACAGTCGGTCTGATCTGGTTGCAAGTATTTTTTGTTTTAATGCTGTTTGTCCTCCTCTTTGAGGACTTCAAACATTCAAAGCGACATTTCATGTTTATTGTTCCAGTTATAGCCCAAATTATTGGACCAATAATTATTGATGGTTATCATCAGCGTTACTTTTTACCAGCGACAGTATTTTTGCTTGTATGGTTAATACAGCCACGAAAAAATAACGGAAACAGAGCAGCACTTTATTTAATCATAATTATCCTAATAGGATCTGTGTTGAGATTGCCTGCGGTTTTCAGTTCTCCAGAACAGGTTGCGCCAATGAGTGCGGTGACGGAAGCTGGCGATGGTATAGTCTCGATAATGCATGATAATTTTGTTAAAAATCCAAATATTGCGGTTATTACGGGAGCTGATTTGGACTCATTGGGAGAAAAATATCGAGATCTACTTTCTATTGACGGCATTAGCTTCCGAGCAGCTAGCGAGTATGATGCCTCTGAGAATCTATTTGTGATTTCCACAGAAGATGAAGAATCAATCAGAGGAGACCAGAACGTCAGTATGCAGCTATTCCGAGACTCGAGATTGATTGAAGTTAAAGAACTAGCTGACAAACCATGGAAGCTGTATTGGTTTGGAATTTAGTTAGATCAGCCATCGGTTATGTTAAAAAACAGAATCTTTCTTTTAGCTATCTTACTCATCGCAGGGTTTCTTCGTTTTATTAACCTGAATTCCCTTCCCGTCACCCTCAACCGTGATGAAGCAGCTCTGGCATATAACGGTTATTTATTGAGTGAAACGGGCAAGGACGAGTGGGGAAAAAGCTGGTCGATTTTTCTAGAATCATTTGGTGACTACAAACTTATTGGTTATCCGGCAATATTAGCTGCTCTGTTTAAGCTAGCCCCAACAACTGATTTTTGGGTGAGAGTGCCGTCGGCATTGAGTGGCGTTGGATTAGTAATCTTGGGTTTCTGGTTTGCGAGAACTTTGAAGTTGAAAAAACAAACTGCTATTTTACTTGCCCTAATGTTGGCTATTACTCCAGTTTTTATTTTTTATTCCAGGATCGCTTTCGAGGCCAATGTCGCCTTGTTTATTTTCACGCTTTCATTAGGACTAATTTTCTCCGATGCGGGTAAGCCCAAAATTATCAAAAAAGTTGCAATACTTTTTTGCTATCTTCTTTCAGTCCTAACTTACAACACCCCGCTCCTTCTCGGCATAATGTTTTTGCCAGTGATTATTTTTATTTATGGTTACAAAAATTGGCGAAAGTGGTTGCCGGTTATATTGGGCTGGCTAATTGTGAGCCTGGGCGCTTTATTAATTATGAGACCGGTCTTTGCCCAGAAACAAAATATCACTCTTTTTTCCGATGAAGCCTCCGTGCTTTCTTATAATGAGTACCGCTCGAATTTGCCGCCCGCATTGCGCCAGCTGGTGGGAAACAAAGTCGTGTATTTTTCTCCTCAAATTGTAGTAAATTTTCTTCGCTCCTTTTCACCCAGATTTTTAGTGACTCAGGGAGGTTCACATCCATGGCATTCTTTGCCAAATTGGGGTCACATTTATTGGTGGCAGTATATTTTGGCCTTACTTGGCTTGGCTTTCGCCGCAAAAATTATTGTTGGCAGTAAAAATAAAAGATCTCTAAATTCATGGCAAAGTTTGCTTGAACAGCCTCTTAAAAGTGAGAGGGGTATATCGCTAATCTTGCTCTTATTGCTTGCTTTATCATTAGTTCCCTCGATCATAACCACAGATGCGCCGCACGCCACTAGAAGCCTTTTATTTTTCTTTTTGTTACTTATTTTTGCAGCTTTAGCGTTTGAGAAAATACTCAAAGTCATGGGTAAACCCACCTTGATTATTTTGTTCGCATTGATGATCATCTCTACAATTAGATTCTCTCAAGCTTACTTTGTTGAGTACAAAAACGATCAGCTCATGTTCCAACCCGGATTTTCTCAAATTATTGATGAGATTAAACAAGACAACCCAAATGAAAAAGTCGCCATTGTCGACAGTGGGGGCTATCAGTATATCCTTGCTGCTTGGTATGCTCACCTAACACCAGAAGAATACTTCTCCAGTGTCGTTCGTCAGGCCCCCAATCAGATTGGTTTCCGTTACGGTCAGCAAGTTGGTCAATTCCATTTCATTGCTCAAGAGGCCGACCGTTCTCCAGAAGAAATAATTTTTGTCGAGTGGACAGGCGCAGAGTGGGCTAAAGTCAAGTTCTAGGGTAAAATAGACATATGCTCTCTGTTGTTTTAGCAACTTTTAATGAGGCGTCTAATTTAGGGCGGTGTTTAGAATCAATCCAAAAAATTGCCGATGAGATAGTTGCTGTCGATGGTGACTCGACTGATGCGACTAGAGAAATTGCTACAAGTTTTGGTGCCAGAGTAATCAAAACTACTAATAAAGCCAATTTTCACATTAATAAACAAATGGCTATCGATGCCGCTAAGGGAGATTTGATTTTGCAGTTGGATGCTGATGAGGTTGTCGATGATGAACTTTTCGAATTCATAAAAAAAGTAAGAGTAGATGGAGATGTCGTTGCTTGGAATATTAAACGTAAAAACTATTTTCTTGGTAAACCACTTAAAAAAGGTGGCCAGTATCCTGATCCAGTTATCCGCTTGTTTGTTGCTCATAAAGCACACTTGCCGCAAAAAAATGTTCATGAACAAATGCTTGTTGATGGAGAGGTTGCGACAGCAGATGGTCACTTGTTACACTACCCATATCCAGATCTTAATTCTTATTTTCGAAAGTTTAATACTTATACAAGTTTTGAGGCAAAGCGTCAGTTTGCCTTGGGAGTTCAAGCCTCTTGGTTTAGATTGTCAGAGTATTTTCTTTTGAAACCTTTAAAGATAGTCTTTTCACTTTTTATTAGACACCGTGGTTATGTTGATGGTATTAGAGGCTTTTTATTTGCCCTCTTAAGCGCCATGCATCACCCGGTTATATTTCTAAAAATTTGGGAGTTAGAATAATGAGCGAGCCACTTAAAATTGCCATAGACACGTCACCACTTTTGGGAGGTCACGCTCGTAGGGGGATTGGCACCTATACTCGAGAATTACTGAAAGCGCTAACTACGAGAGCGGACTTGACCATCACCAGAATTACTCGTCGCAGAAAAATTGAAAAAGGGGAGTTCGACCTCATTCATTATCCTTTTTTTGATCTTTTTTTTCACACGCTTCATCAAAGACGTGGTCAAAAAACCGTTATAACCATTCACGATGTTATTCCGCTGGAATTTCCAGAGCAGTATCCAGCCGGAGTAAAGGGGTCTTTAAGATTCATTCAACAAAAAAGAGCGCTAAAAAAAGTTTCTTGGGTTTTGACTGACTCCGAGTACTCGAAAGCGCAAATTGTTAAATTTCTATCATTTCCAGCCGAAAAAATTTCAGCCATTCTCTTAGCTGCAAATCCAGAAATTGTCCGTCAGTCTAGAGAGCAAATGGCTTTGGTTCGCGAGAAATTTCACTTACCGGAAAAATATATTCTTTATGTTGGTGATATCAATTACAACAAGAACGTGCCCCAGCTTATTAAGTCTTTAAAATTTTTGCCAGACGACATTAGCTTAGTATGCGTCGGTAAAAACTTCTCTCCTCAACCAATTCCAGAATGGGAGGCGATTGAGCGCCAAGTGGCACTGAGTGACGTGTCGGAGAGGATGCATTTTTGTCCAGACGTTGAGCCAGAGGCAGTGGCAGAGCTTGCTGCTATCTACTCTGGGGCCAAGCTATATGTGCAGCCGTCTCTTTCTGAAGGATTTGGCTTGCCTATTTTGGAGGCGCTCCAGTGTCGAACGCCAGTCGTTTCGACTAACCGAGGCTCGCTGCCAGAAGTTAGTGGTGAAGCGGCCATTTATGCTGAGCCAGAGGCAGAAAGTTTAGCTGAGGCGATTAAGCAGGTGCTTGATTGGTCTCGATCTGAGAGAGCGGAGCGAGTTGAGAAAGGTTTCCAGTGGAGTCAAAAATTCACTTGGGAGAAAGCCGCCGAACAAACAACAACTGCATATAAACAGGCCCTGGAGCGTTCATGAAGAAATTTGGATTAGCTGTTTTGCTTTTGGTGGCTTTTATTGGACTTTTTCGTATTTACGCCAACCAGCAGTTTCCCTACACCCACGACGGAGAAAACCATTTAGCCAGATTTGCTAACTATAAAATTGCCTTGAAAGAAGGACAGTTTCCACCGCGGTTTGCGCCAAATTTATTGAATCACTTTGGTTATCCCGTGTTTAATTACAATTATCCGCTTGCCAACATTCTTTCAGTGCCATTTTCTGCTTTGGGAGTTTCCTACGAATTAACTTTCAAGCTATTAACAGTTGCGGCGGTAATTCTTGGCATTGCGGGGTTATCTAAGTGGCTGAAAATATTGAATTTGGGTGGAAATGAGCGATTTCTTGGTCTAACCGCTTGGTTGTTGAATCCATATCTGGTTAATCTAGTTTATTTTAGAGGTAACATTGGTGAAATTCTTTCCTACTCGCTTTTGCCCTGGATTTTTTGGTCAATTGAAGTCTTCAGGACAGATCAAAGCCTACGCAAAACTATTAACCACACTTTAATTACCACCACTCTTGTGACTGTATTGTTACTTAGTCACAACATCACTGCGATCTTGACGATTCCAATAATCATCTTTATTGCCGTAATCCGCTTGTGGGGTAAATCAAAGCAAGCAATGTTTTCATTTGTAGCATTATTTTGGGCAATTTCTTTAACACTATGGTTCTGGTTGCCAGCTATATTTGAAATGAAAATGATCGTTCTCGGGTCTGCAGCTTCAGTAAGTGAATTTGCTCTCCATTTTTCGACTCTCGCTGAGCTACTTTGGTCGCCCCTCAAATTTGGCTTTTCCTATCCTGGAAGTATCGATTCACTATCTTTCGCAGTTGGCTTGCCAGTGATTATCGCTTTAGCCTCTTCCCTATTTTTATTACAAAGAAAAAAAGACGGCTTCATGCTCGCGCTGTCAGCAATGACGGTCTTATTGATAGTTTTACAATTATCAGTTACTTTACCAATCTGGCAACTCTTTAAACCGTTAAAATTTATTCAGTTTCCGTGGAGGCTAGATATTTTCCTCGCAGCTCTTAGCGCTCCGATCATAGCTAGTGTGGCAAAAAGATCTAAGCTGGCTTCAAGCTTGATAGTGCTTTTTATTTTAGTGCAGCTTACTGTGATATTTCGTCTGCACCCGGCTGATTATTTTCATAAGACTAATCTTGACTATGATGTCTTTTCTCAAACTACCAGTACCCAAAATGAAAATATGCCTACCAACTTTACTTATCCAAATATCGGCGATTGGCAACCGCTGCCAGAAACGATACTTGGGAAGTCCGAATTTACTGTAGAAAAGTGGGCTGGCTCCGATCATCTTTATCAGGTCTCAGTAATAGAAGATGCGCTCATTGTCGAACCAACAGCCTACTTTCCAGGCTGGGAAACATGGATAATAAAATCTGATGGCTCTAAAGAACAAGCTGTTGGCTCAGCTGTTTCAGAAAGTATTACAAAAGCTCAAGGCCGAATTGCCTACGAATTACCCGTAGGTGAGTATCATGTTCAGACAAAATTCACCCAGAATACTCCAGCTAGATTAGTAGGTAACAGCGTTTCAGCGCTAAGTTTATTGGGATTGGTTAGCTACTTTCTTTGGCTAAAGCGGATGGAGAAACGCTCATGAAGTCACTTAAGTGGATTTTAGTCTTAGTTATAGTTTGGAGGTTGGCCTTACTTTTAGTTGGTTCACTGGGGGATAATTTCGTTGTCTACGATCCAAGCTTTCCTTACTCAGTCGATCGCTTAGCACAATACGACTTGCCAAGATGGTTGTATTCTTGGGCAAATTTTGATGGGGTACATTATCTAACCATTGCCGAGAAAGGCTATATTGGCACTGGGTTAATCCAGGCCTTTTTCCCAATCTACCCGTTTCTAACAGGAATGCTCATGCCAATATTTGGTTCATCCATGATTACTGGACTATTAGTTAGTAACTTCAGTCTGATTGCAGCGGTGATCTTATTTTTCATTTTGGTGCGACAGCATTTTGATTTCGCTACAGCCAAATACTCAACATTTTTTCTACTCCTATTTCCCACCTCATTTTTTCTTGGTGCCATGTACTCAGAGTCGTTATTCCTAGTTTGGATCTTGGCTAGCTTTATTTTTATGGATAAAAAACAATGGCTTTGGGCAACAATTTTTGCAGGTCTGGCCGCTGCTACACGCTTAGTCGGAATCTTCATGATCCCCGCGCTTCTTATCGCCTTGTTAGAATCAGAAAAAACTGACTGGAGTCCCAGTTCGCTAATTAACATAATCAAAGAAAAGTGGTTGATAATTTTAGGATTCGCCTTGGCTCTGGTTGGTTTAGGCGCTTACATGTTGTTTCTTAATGGAGAGTTTCACGATCCGCTTTACTTTTTCCACGTCCAGTCGGAGTTTGGTTCTGGACGACAAGAAAACCTTATTCTTTTGCCACAGGTGATTTGGCGAGCTCTAAAAATAGTTTTTACTGTGCCACTTGGCTTGCCACTTCTAACCTACATTCAGGAATTGGTATTCAGCATCGGCACTTTCACAATCTTGACCATCTCCTGGTTTCAGAGAAAATCGCTTAAAATTCCCAATAGCTGGCTGACCTTTTCACTTCTGGCGACATTACTACCGCCACTGACGGGATCTTTTTCCAGTATGCCACGCTATGTGCTCGTTGCCTTCCCGCTCTACGTAATCCTCGCCAGCTGGACGCGCCACAGACCCATCATCCGCGTTATACTACTAGCTGGATTTGGTTTACTACTCGTATTCAATACCATATTATTTATCCAGGGCCACTGGATAGCATAAGGAGTCACATGAAGATACTAGTTACAGGTGGAGCCGGGTTTATTGGATCGCATGTGGTCGATCGTTACTGTGCACTCGGCCATGAAGTGATTGTTCTCGACAACTTGTCGACCGGGCAAGAAAAATTTGTTAATGAGAAAGCAAAGTTAATTACTGCTGATATCACCGATCGTGAAGCCGTATCGAGAACTATTATGCAGGAGAGACCTGAGGTAATTAACCATCACGCGGCTCATATTCAGGTAGGTTACTCGGTAGAAAATCCCCAGTTTGATGCTGAAAATAACATCATTGGCCTTCTTAACATTATGGAAGCGGCTCGAAAAGTGGGTGTCAAAAAAATAATTATGGCCTCTACAGGTGGTGCCATGTACGGCAATAAACAGACCCCTTTCACAGAAACAATGAAGGAGGAGCCCTTGTCTCCTTACGGCATTTCTAAAAGATCAGGTGAGCTTTATCTAAACTACTACCACGAACTTTATGGCATTCCCTACGTTATTTTACGATACTCCAATGTCTATGGTCCCAGGCAGAACGCTCATGGAGAGTCAGGTGTGATCGCGATTTTTAGTGAGCTAATTGCCGCAGGCAAACAGCCGAAAATTAATGGTGATGGCACGCATACTAGAGATTATGTTTTTGTCACGGATGTGGCACGAGCGAACGAATTAGCATTAGAGACTGAAGCCACTGGTGAGTTTAATATTGGCACCAATCGTGAGATCAGCACCAATGACGTTTTTTCAGCTGTGGCAACTGAATTCGGGACTAGCTCTGAGGTAGAGCATGGACCTGAAAGACCAGGAGAGCAGGTAACGAGCTCACTTGACTATTCTAAGGCACAAAAGGTTTTGGGCTGGCAGCCTTCAATTAAGTTTGAGGATGGGGTGAAAGAGGTGGTTGAGTGGTACACTAAAACTGGAATATAAGATCATGCAGACAAACAAACTTTCCTTTTTGCTAAAAGATAGAAATGACTTAGTTTGGTGGGTTCCAGAGACAAGTAAAGAAAATATCTCAGATGAGATGACTTTGGAAGCAGTACTCAACTACGGAACCTGGCAAGATGTCCAGGCCGCGATCAATACCTTGGGATGGTCAGATTCGGGCAGTATTTTCTCTTCTTTGGACTCTGCTAAACGCTCCAATCTTAGACCAGAAGTTCGACATTTTTTTAAGTTATATTTTGAAAAACATGAACCAACCACTACACACTGAAATACTATCGGACAGTCAGCTTGAGCTAACACAGCTAGTTGGGTCGTTCAAAGACAATTATTATTTAGTTGGTGGCACAGCTTTAGCTTTGCAAATTGGCCACCGACGTTCAATAGACTTTGATTTATTTTCAAATGAAGAAATCTCAACATCTCAGATTTTGAAGCAAGTGAAATCAGTGGCTGAAATTGAAAGAGTGCTAGTTGATAGTACGATCGAGCTCACCATTATGGTGAATGGGGTCAAACTTACCTGGTACGCCTTTGGATTTAAGCTTCTACCTGCAGTTGATGGAACTTTTTGTCGCATGCCAGATCCAGTCACGATTGGAGCAATGAAGCTATATGCTCTAGGTCGCCGGGCGAAATGGAAAGATTATGTCGATCTGTACTTCTTACTTAAAGAATTTGATTTTACAAAATTGGCAACCAAGGCTGAGGAAATTTTTGGAACGGCTTTTGAAGAAAAATTAGCCAGAATCCAGCTGTCCTACTTTGAGGATATTAATTATCAAGAGGAAATTGATTTTATGCCAGGGTTCTCCGTAGAGGATGAGGAAGTTAAAAAGTATCTTACCTCTATAGCTTTAGGTTAACTCTGATAATTTAGCCAGGGAATGTATTCCCATTAAACAAAAAATAAGGGTGAAGAAGGTGTATCTGTGGTATCGAAGGGATAATTTTAAGTTTTGTTGCCTGATCCATTAGCAGAAGCCTTCTTGAGCCCATAAGCTTTGACGATCTCAATTTGTTGAGCAACGGCAAGGTCCTGGGCTGTTTGTCCAACTATGGGGTCTTCACCTGCTCTTATTATTTGAGAAATCTTCTGGTCACGAACAAGTTGCTGCATTTGTTTTTCTGTTAATACAGAATTTCGTCTGACCTTAAAAGGAAGGCCTTTTTCTTGTGACGACATTGACATCTTTCTCTCCCTGGTTTATCAACAATTACGAGTTGAAATATTACCAGCTTTGTTGAATTTGGAAAAGAGCTAATTTTCTCGCTCCGATTTTGATAAAAATGACCATTTGCGATCGTTGCCTATGAGCATTCTAAGCCCCGGAAACAAGCCTAAGATAAAGGTTATCAAAGCACTTATCGTGATAGTAAGTAGTGTTATCCCAATTAAGGCAAGGGAAGGTCGATGCCAAAAAATCATATTATCAAGTCCCAAGCGTCTAAATACATCAAGATACAGAAAAACTGCATTATGTAAAATATAAATACCTAGTCCAAGAGAGGCTGCGATATTTACTATTAATTGCCAACCCTTTTGTTTTAAAAATGCGAAATCAGTTCTAACTAATAACTGCCAGAGCCCAACGCTCATTGCCACTAACCAAGGAACGCCGTAGTCAAGACTGATGTTGGCGAGTTGTGAAAATAAAATGTTTTCTTGATTAAAAAGCATCAGATATCTCGTACTATAACTTGCCACCAAGCTCGCAATGAATCCAAGCAAAAATATTACTATTGCTTTTTTTGTAGAGATAAGTTCAGATTTTATTTTCAAATAATAGCCGAGCAAAAAGTATCCAACCCACAAAAGCCATCTCCATTCGTTAAGCACAACTCCTGCTGAATCGGGGTTAAAACTTAGATTGAGGCTAGCTGAAAAAGAAACAATGAATCCGACTAGGATAATGTATTTTGCTACTGAGTAATCTTTCATTTCTTTTGAATAAGAGAAAATTATGCTCCAGACAGGAAGTAGTAGGTTTAAACCAATTAATGCAACAAGAAAATGCAATCCTCCAGGAGCTGTGAAAATTTGTCTTAGTACATCGGAGAGGGCTGGCAGGGGGGTTTGAAAAACCGTGTTGTGCAGTTCAGACGTCACCATGCCTGTCATCCATACCATGAGAATAAACAAGAACACAAATGGAATGAATAATCTGGTTAAAATTCTTAGTAAAATTTTATGACTAGAATAATTTTTTCCAATTGTTAGATAGCCACTAGTCATAATAAATAGCGGAACGCTACTGCCAGCCAAGACTCTCAAAGCAAATAATATGTACCATGAAAAGCCTCCACCAAAATAATCTTGTCGGAGTAAATAACCATCTGAAATATGGAGAAAGACTACTCCAATGATGGCCAGCGCTCGAACTAAATCAATATTTGGATTATATTTACTCATAATTTACGTGCTGTGCAACAAGTGTCGTTTCATACTATGCTAATCTAGTTTAGAATGTATCGAGAAAAGACACAAAC
>PFLP01000063.1:0-69 GCA_002784625.1 Candidatus Pacebacteria bacterium CG_4_10_14_0_8_um_filter_42_14
CGTCGCTCTATGGGGAACTGCAACGGAAACAGCTCCGGAAGGGACGCAAGGGGCCCGTGGAGGACGAGA
>PFLP01000063.1:157-272 GCA_002784625.1 Candidatus Pacebacteria bacterium CG_4_10_14_0_8_um_filter_42_14
AGGGGGAGCGGCCGCAGCAGGGGCTGCTCCGGGAGCCCACTTGCGAACGCTGAAGAAGAAGACGGGCGAGTTGGATATGCGGGAGGTGTCCGTCAAGGTCTCCCGGGAATTGGCC
>PFLP01000063.1:280-19798 GCA_002784625.1 Candidatus Pacebacteria bacterium CG_4_10_14_0_8_um_filter_42_14
GCAGGAAATGCTATCGCAACTGCAAAAACTCCAAACATTGATGGCTACTGGATTTCCTATCCTCATACTCAACTTGCGGCCAGTGGCCAAGCCGTTGGATTACCGCAAGGAGAGGACGGCAATACTGAAACTGGACACCTTAATATCGGGGCTGGCCACATAGTTTTCCAGGATTTACCTAGAATAAATATGGCTATCGCTGATGGATCTTTTTATTCAACTCCTGCATTTTTAAACGCCGCTCAACATGTCAGAAACAATAATAGCTCACTGCACTTGATGGGCCTAGTCGGGGCAGGTGGTGTCCACTCAAACATCGAGCATCTTTTTGCTTTATTAAATTTCTGCAAGCAACAGCAAATTCAAAAAGTCTTTATTCATGCTTTTACTGACGGCAGAGATTCACCGCCAACCTCTGGCATTGAGTACATTCGCCAGTTAATGCTGAGCTGTGAGCAAATTGGAGTTGGGAAAATTGCCACAGTCATGGGTCGGTACTTCGCCATGGATCGAGATCGCAAGTGGGATCGAATCGAGAAAGCGTACGACGCGTTAACACTTGACAGCCCTGATTCATGTATTCTTGACCCCATCGCTTCCTTGCAAGCTCAATATGATCAAAACATAACCGATGAATTTATGGAACCTATCAGCATTTGTGATCAAGATGGTTCTCATCGCACCATCTCGGAAAACGATGCCGTAATTTTTTTCAATTATCGCGTTGATCGCCCAAGAGAGCTTACAAGAGCATTTGTCATGCAAGATTTCGAACAAGGTATTCGTAATGTTGCTTTTGACCCATATACAGAAAAATATGAAAAAACAAATATTCAAAAACAAGTCAGTGTTGAGACGTTTCAAAGAAAGAAAAGAATTGGTAATTTGTACTTTGTGACAATGACTGAGTATGAAGCTCACATACCAGTTGATGTAGCTTTCCCACCTCAAAAAGTAAAGCAACCTCTTGGCCAAGTTCTTGCCCAGAATGGCCTTAGACAACTTCGCATTACCGAAACTGAAAAAGAGAGATTTGTAACTTACTACATGAATGGACAAAAAGAAGACATGTTTCCTGGAGAAACAAGGATTATCATTCCTTCAAAAGGTGTTAAATCATACGATCAAGCACCGGAAATGAGCGCCTACGAAATTGCTGATGAGATGATTAAGTATGTTATGGCAGATAAATGTGATGTCATTATTGCAAATATCTGTAACGGCGATATGGTAGGGCATACTGGAAATTTTGATGCTTCTGTAAATGCCTGTGAAATAGTTGACGAGGTAGTTGGAAAAATTGTCAGCGCAATCCTTCAAAAAAATGGGGTTATACTCATTACTGCTGATCACGGCAATGTCGAAGAACTCATCAATACTGAAACAGGAGCGGTCGATACAGAGCACTCCGCCTTCCCAGTTCCGTTAATGATTATTGGCAATCAATTCGCAAATAATGGTACCTTGCTGCCAACTGGCATTTTGGCTGATGTAGCGCCAACAATGCTGAAGATTATGGGAATCCACCCGCCCGAGAGCATGACTGGCAGAGCCTTGCTCGTGTAGCGATTTAGAGCTTATTGATATTCTTTGATACATAAAGATGTGATTGCAGATTCGTATCATCTTCGGTTATCCTATGTTTGCTTTGGGTAAGGTACGCCCGAACATAAAGGATATTACTATGGCAGTCACCCTATATAAACGTCAAAGACAAATTGTAGATTTCATTGCCCAGTACTTACAGAAAAACGGATACGCTCCCACTTTACGTGAAATTGCCGACTCGTTAGGTGTATCTTCACTAGCTACTGTTCATGAACATCTTCAGGCTCTACAAAGAAAAAAAGTTATCAAGCGTCATGAGGGAGCAGTGCGTGGAATTGAACTCCTAGATCGGACATTTGTGCGCATGACTGACAATGTAGATTTACCACTACTTGGATTCATTGCCGCCGGATCTCCAATTGAACCTCATACAGACCCTAACGCCACTTTTAAGGTTTCACCAGAAATGATTAGCGGCAAGAAACGTTCGTATGTTTTGCAAGTCAAAGGAAAATCAATGATTGAAGATCATATTGACGAGGGCGATTACGTGGTCATTGAAGAAACACAAAGTGTGAATGATGGCGATATCGTTGTTGCCCTTTTAGATAACGGCTTAGCTACTTTAAAGCGATTTTATCGAGAAATGACTAGAGTGAGACTTGAACCAGCCAACTCTACTATGAGTCCAATTTATGCAACTAACGTACAAATTCAGGGTCGGGTAGTCGGCCTTATCCGCAAATTTCGTTATTAATGAGACTCGATAAATTCTAGCTCGCGATACTCGGCGGCATCATTGACAAAGCAGCGGAGTAGAAACAAGTAGTCCGAGAGTCTATTAATGTACTTTAGATTATTTGAAGATACTTTCTGGACTTTCATCAGCGTTATTAAACGACGCTCTGATCTACGACAGACGGTTCGAGCCAAGTCACAGTACGCCCCCAGCTTAGTTCCTCCTGGAAGTAAGAACTTTGTGTGCCAGTTATCAGAGAGGGATTCTTGGAGAGCGGTGGCTTGTTTTTCCAGTGCCTTCACTGCTGTGGTTTGTAGCTTTGTTTTTGGTGATTGAGCAAGCTCCGCGCCAATGTAAAACAAAGTGTCTTGAATTTTATAGATGAATCTCTTATGAGCATCATGATCCACATCCAGATGAGTAGCTATCAAGCCGAGCCATGAATTAAGCTCATCGAGAGTTCCAATTACTTCAAAGATTGGAGAGTCTTTGGAGAGCCTAACTCCGTTAATCAGCCCCGATGTGCCCGCGTCGCCTGTTTTGGTGGAAATAGAAATGAATGGCTTTTTTTTCATACTTTATTAATTGTATCGTATACTACAGACCTCTATGTACACTGCTCAACTTATTGATGACCCAAATGATATCTCAGATCTGCAAGAAGAATGGAAAATTCTTCACGCTAAAAGCTTAACCAAAACAGTTTTTCAAGCTTTTGCTTTTCAATCGGTCTGGTGGGAAACTTTGGGAGTTGGAAAAAGAATACTTATCACCGTTCGCAATGAAGAAGGCAAATTAGTCGCCTTGGCTCCAACCTTTGTACATGTGGAGTCAGGGAGTTCTCAGCTCAGCCTTCTCGGTTGTGTGAATGTTTCTGATTATCTAGACGTCCTTGTCGATGGTTCTGAGTCTGAAGATACGGAGTCTATCTACGCCACACTGCTCTTAGCTGTCGAGCAGATCAAGTGGACAAAGTTATTTTGGTGTAGCTTGCCAGAAGCCTCGGCAACTCGTATCTTCATGCCAAAACACTTTGCTGCTAATGGCAATATCAATGAGTCAATCCAAGATGTCGTTCCAATCATAAATTTGCCTAGCACTTGGGAAGAGTACTTGAGCGCCGTTGGCAGAAAACCACGCCACGAAATTCGTCGGAAAGAGAGGAAACTTGAAGCAGTCAGTCACGAGTATCTTGTTTTAGATGATCCAAGTGAAACCGACATCGAAGACTTCATTTCTCTTCACAAACAATCATCTCATGATAAAAACGAGTTCTGGGATGACAATCACCTTATGTTTTTCCGAAAACTTATCCCTGCCTTAGCAATAGAAAAACGAGTCAAACTGTTTTTTCTTTCTGTTGAAAACACTCGCGTTGCTAGCATGCTAGCCTTTGACGAGCCAGGTTCACTAGCCCTATACAACTCTGGTTTTTCTTTAGGAACTCACGACGACCTTAGTGTTGGTTCTAATTTAATCGCCTATACAATTCGATATGCCATTGAACACAATAAGCAAACCTACGATTTTTTAAGGGGAGACGAGGCTTATAAATTCAGATTTGGAGCCATAAGCACCAACATTTATGATATCGAAATCACTAGGACTTAGTATTTTTTTGCCAGGAAACAGAAGTTAGAAGAGGACCATAGACGTCATCTTCTGGGGCAATATTAAATAAATCCAACTCTGATTGGCTGGGTGGTTGAGAAGAAAAGTTAATTCGAGGAATGTCCTCTACTACAACTAATGGTTTCCGATCGGCACCTTCACCCATCTCAATGTTGGCGGAGACCGCCAATCCCTCGGCAATATTTTCTTTTGTCATCACTAGTTTTCGACCAAAAATATCAGGCTCTCCAATCCGATCGAACAAAGCCTGAAAACCGCAGTAGCTAACTGAAGTTCCGATAATTCCCCAGCGAAGAGGGGTTGTTTTACTGTCCGTGATCACGATCCCAAGTTCTTTGACGGAATAGTGCTCACGCAACTTTTTCCAGTACCATGCAGCTGACGCATAAGGATCCTTGGGCCAAAGTACATACAAATCGTTGGCATTTGATTCATCAATACCAGCATTAACTGCTAGCATACCGTTGGTAATGGTCAGCATCACGTCGAACTCCGAAAGATTGGCTGGCAAGTAGCTATCAGCTTCTCGAGCAACTAAAACATGTTTTTCTTCCCTGGTTCCAGTGATTTTCTTTTCAACTGAGCCCTCTGCCAAAGCAACCGCTTTCGAACTGATACAAAGGACAGATTTTTCCGGAAGTGTTGGAATTACTGAAAAAATAATTTCCAGTAGATTCGAGTTCGGATACAGAATAGGAGTTTTGTAGCTGGTGAGTTTCATAGTGAGGACAAAATCTGACTCATCTATTGTACAATAGACTGCTTTGCAACAAATCCCATTTAAACTTCAAGCGCCATTTTCACCGACAGGAGATCAACCCGAAGCGATTGATTATCTAGCCAAGGGCATAGCCGAAGGCAAGCAGCATCAAGTGCTTCTTGGCGTCACTGGGTCTGGCAAAACCTTCACTATGGCTAAGGTTATAGAAAAAGTTCAAAAACCAACCCTGATCATCGCCCACAACAAAACCCTTGCGGCCCAACTCTATCAAGAGTTCAGAGACTTTTTTCCAGAAAACGCAGTTAGCTATTTTGTTTCTTACTATGACTACTACCAGCCAGAAGCTTACATACCATCTACTGATACCTACATCGAAAAAGAGGCGACTATCAACGACGAGATCGATAAGCTCCGCCTGGCGACCACCACCAATCTCTTAACAAGATCAGACGTCATCGTTGTTTCCTCAGTTTCTGCTATCTACAACCTTGGCTCTCCTGTGGACTACGGCAAACAAGTGCTTGAGCTCATCGAGGGACAGCTCATCCAAAGAAAATCGCTACTTTTGCACCTGGCCAATCTCCAGTACATTCGCTCTGATATTGAGCTCAAACGCGGTACATATAGAGTCCGCGGTGACACGATCCAGATTTGGCCCGCATACGAAAGCGTGGCTCTAAAAATTGAGTTTTTAGAAGAAACAATTGAGTCGATTCGTTGGATTGATCCCATCTCAGGTGCAGTTACTACTCCAACAGCCACTATAGCTACAGTTGATTTCAGCCGAGATCAAAAAGGAGGCCCCCGTCGATTTATCATTTATCCCGCTCGCCATTACTTAGCAGCAATTAAGGATCAAACCGAGGCCATTAAAAATATTGAAACCGATCTGAAAGCTCAGGTTCTTAATCTGCAAAAAAATGAGTTCACTTTAGAAGCGTACCGACTACAACAAAAAGTTCAGTACGATCTCGACATGATTAAAGAATTTGGATACACCAACGGAATCGAGAACTACTCGCGCTACTTCGATGGCCGCAAGCCAAACGATCCACCCTTCACTCTCATCGATTACTTCCACGAAAATGTCAAAGATCAAAAAGACGGTTCGTTCATGACATTTGTCGATGAGAGCCACATGACCTTGCCACAAATTAAAGGCATGCATCGAGGTGATAGAGCCAGAAAAGAAACTCTGATCAAATATGGTTTCAGACTGCCCAGTGCCCTGGACAACCGCCCGCTGACCTTTGATGAGTTCTTGGGCGTTTCTCAGCAAAACCTTTATGTGTCTGCCACACCATCTGTTTTGGAAACCTCGCTAGCAGAAGGCTCGATCGCAGAACAATTAGTTCGTCCAACAGGCCTGATCGATCCTTCGATCGAACTTAGAACTAGCCAGAATCAAATCGAAGATTTGGTGATCGAGATATTGATTCGCAAAAAACAAGGGGAGCGCGTGCTCGTCACGACCCTGACCAAAAAAATGGCCGAGGCTCTAACCGAATACTTGAACAATGACCAAAAGATTTCCAAGCTTGTTAACTCATTTGCGGAACGACAACTTCAAGAGGACTCAGAAAAGATAATTGGAAATTACGAAACCATCCCACCGGATGCGCTTAAAATTGCCAAAATACCTGATCATCTTTTTGTCGCTGCAGCCAGCTCCAACTCAAAAAAATTAAAGGGCGTCCCGATTGATTTTCCAAAGGTCGCTTATCTGCACTCAGACATAGAAACTCTGGAGAGATCTCAGATTCTAGCTGATCTCAGACTTGGAACTTATGACGTAATCGTTGGCATTAACTTGCTTCGCGAAGGCTTAGACCTGCCTGAAGTATCATTGGTGGCCATCTTAGATGCCGATAAAGAAGGTTTTCTGCGCTCATCAACGGCGCTAATCCAGACAATGGGTCGAGCAGCCCGGCACGAGAAGGGCAGAGTCATTCTCTACGCAGATATGATGACTAAATCAATGATTTTTGCCATAACAGAAACCGATCGAAGAAGAAAGGTTCAGCTTGCCTACAATCAGAAACACAACATTACTCCCCAATCCATCCAAAAAGCCATAAAGCAACCAATGATCTCACAGAAAAAAGTTAGAGATCTGGCAGTCGAAGAGCAAAAGAAATATGATGAAACTCACGTCGATATTGATAGCATGACTCCAAGAGATAAAGTCAAACTCTCAAAAAACTTGCGCCGTCAAATGCAGCAAGCGGTTAAGCTAATGGACTTTGAACACGCAGCTGAACTCCGCGACGTGATTAAAACCCTAGAAACCCCGAAGCAGTAAGTGATATACTAGACCCTCGTTTTTTTCAGAAAATACCATGTCACCAATACCCGACGAAATTCAAATCACTGGCGCTCGCGAACACAATTTAAAAGATATTAATCTCTCGATTCCAAAAAATAAACTAGTTGTTTTCACGGGTCTTTCGGGCAGTGGCAAAAGCTCGCTCGCCTTCGACACTCTCTACGCTGAGGGACAGAGGCGCTACGTAGAAAGCCTCAGCTCTTATGCACGTCAATTCTTGGGAATCATGCATAAGCCAGATGTAGATCACATTGAGGGACTTTCGCCGGCTATTTCTATTGATCAAAAAACTACCTCTCACAACCCACGCTCAACAGTTGGGACTATTACCGAAATCTATGATTACTTTCGCCTGCTTTATGCGCGAGTTGGTCATCCTTTTTGTCCGAACTGCGGCAAAGAAATATCATCGCAATCTCTTGACCAAATTGTTGAACACATCCTTGATGCTACGACTTCTCGCTACCAAAAGAATCAAGTTCGTATGCTCATCTTGGCTCCGGTCGTAAAAAATCGCAAAGGAGAATTCCAAGGCTTACTGCAAAATCTCCAGTCTCAAGGTTTTTCCCGCGTAAGAATTGATAACGAATTATTCGAGCTTTTTGAAGACATCACTCTAATCAAAACAAATAAGCATCGCATTTCAGCTGTTGTGGATCGTTTTGTTTTCTCAACCAAGCAGGCTAAATCTGACAGCGAACTAACACTATTTAAACAAAGAATCACCCAAGCAGTGGAGACTTCTCTTAAAATTTCTGAGGGAGAAGTACTTGTCAGCTTCATTCTTGATGACTCTTTTACTTTTCCAGAAAAACCTAAAAACTTTGATGATATTCTCTTCTCAGAACATCGATCTTGCAGCGACTGCGGCATTTCTTTCCGCGAAATTGAGCCAAGATTATTTTCCTTCAACTCTCCAGAAGGCGCTTGCCCTACTTGCAATGGTCTAGGAAATCTTCTGAAAATTGATGTAGATAAAATTATCGCTCCATCTCTGACTTTAAGCGAGGGAGCTATTATTCCATTTGCTAGAGTGCTAAGCAGCGACTCATGGTGGTCGAGACTTATTCAAACGGTTGCCAAAGAAGCGGGCATAGACTTTAGAAAAACCCAGTTTGAAAACATGACTCCAGAGGTTCAAAATCTCCTCCTTTATGGCGACAAAAAAGTTTATGTTGTCGGTGGCACCAATCGCTTCGGCAGCGAGACAAGTATTGAGGAAAAATTTGAGGGCTTCATAAACAATCTCGAGCGCAGATATGCAGAGACAGACTCTGAGTACATGCGAAAAGAAATTGGCCAGTTCATGCAAAAACAGCAATGCCCAGACTGCCTTGGCAAACGCCTAAAAGAGCAAGCACTGGGAGTAAAAATCTCAGGACTGAATATCGCCGAACTGACCGCGCTTCCAATCGAAGAAGCAATCAGCTGGGTAGAGTCCCTTCAAGCTAAAGGAATTCTTTCTGAACAAGAGCTCTTAATCGCCGATTCTATTGTTAAAGAAATCATCACCAGACTGCATTTTCTTAATGCCGTTGGCTTAAACTACCTAACCCTAAATCGTGAGGCGTCAACGCTTGCAGGAGGAGAAGCGCAACGAATTCGATTAGCTTCACAAATTGGAACAGGTCTAACCGGAGTTCTATACATTCTTGATGAACCAACTATCGGATTACACCAGCGTGATAACCGCAGACTCATTGAAACTCTAAAGAATCTCCAGGGCAAGGGCAATACTGTCGTCGTCGTCGAACATGATCGAGATGTTATGCTCGCTTCAGATTATCTCGTTGATTTTGGGCCTGGAGCCGGAGAAGCCGGCGGCCACATCATCGCTGAAGGCACTCCTGAAGAAGTAATTAAAAATCCAAAATCAGTAACTGGGGCATATTTATCTCGAAAAAAAGACGTAACTCGAAAAAGAATTGAGCCAACTCGAACCATAGTTTCAGACGATGAAGTTTTCACTAAATCAAAAATCAGTCTTTTTGGCGCTAGCCAACACAACTTGAAGTCAGTCGATGCCGAGTTTCCACTCAATACTCTAACCTGCATTACTGGCGTTTCAGGCTCAGGGAAATCAACGCTGCTGCACGACACTTTATATGCACAACTTATGCTCCACTTGGGATACAAATATCCCTCTAAGCCTGGACCAATTGATCGCGTGATGATTCCTTCCGAAGTCAAGCGCGTCACTCTTATTGACCAAAGCCCAATTGGCAAAACACCAAGATCAAATCCAGCTACATACACCAAAACCTTTGACATTATTAGAAAAATCTTTACAGCAACAAAAGAAGCACGAATACGTGGCTTTACCGCAGGACGCTTTAGTTTTAATGTTAAAGGTGGGCGCTGCGAGACTTGCCACGGCGACGGGCAGATTAAGATAGAGATGCAGTTTCTGCCTGATGTTTATGTTACCTGCGATGTTTGCCATGGCAAAAGATACAACGAAGAAACTCTTGCAGCTACTTATAAAGGAAAATCAATTGCGGACGTTCTTGATCTTAGTATTGAGGAAGCTTTCCAATTTTTTAAGTCGCACGGGGGAATTGCCCAAAAGTTACAGACGCTTTGTGATGTTGGACTTGGCTATCTGCGTCTAGGTCAACCAGCCCCAACCCTTTCAGGCGGTGAAGCGCAGCGGGTAAAGCTGGCAAAAGAACTTTCAACCAAAAGCACTCAGCACATAGTTTATTTACTTGACGAGCCAACCACCGGCTTGCACTTTGCTGACGTACAAAAACTGCTGCATGTTTTGACGAAACTCGTCGCCCAAAAAAATACTGTCATTGTTATTGAACATAATTTAGACGTAATTAAAAATGCTGACTGGATTCTTGATCTTGGGCCAGAGGGTGGCGATCAAGGCGGCTGTATTGTCGCCACAGGCACTCCAGAACAAATTGCAGAGAATAGTAAATCTCACACAGGATCCTATCTAAAAGTTGAACTCGCCCAGATGAAGAAGAGTTAGTACAATAGACCACAGTGCTACACCAACTTCGCAAACTTTTTTTCACCCTCTGTCTTTTTTTATCTGTCAGCTCAATTAGAGCAGCAGAAACTCCGTTTTCCACTGCCTTACATACGACTTACACCGTTTCAAAATCAGGGATCACCAAGGTTGAGCGAGAATTTAAGATTACCAATTTGACCGCTACTCAATACATCACCGAGTACTCTTTAAAGTCACACCTAAGCACAATCGAAAACTTAACTGCAAAAAGCAATAATAAAGATGTTCCGACCAACATATTAGACGATGGCCTAAGCCGCAACATTACCTTGAAGTTCGAAGATGAAGTTGTGGGAGAAGGGAAGACAAGGACTTTTCTACTCACGTATGAAACAGAGGACCTAACCTCAGTGGTTGGCCAAGTACTCGAGCTACATATTCCCAAGCTTGCTGATAGCGAGGCATACACTCAGCGCAGCGTAACAATAAAGACACCACTAAATTATGGAAAAGCAACGAGAATAAACCCTGAACCAGAAACAACCAGCTACAGCGATTCTCAGGTAATTACATCATTTCCCGATCTAGGGGGAAGCGGAGTAACCGCCCTCTTTGGTTCTACCCAAATTTTTACCAGTACCTTGAGATATCACCTTGAAAATTCAAGTAGTTCCATTGGTGTCGCGCAAATTGCCCTACCACCAGACACTCCTCATCAAAAAATGTACTATCAAGTCCTTGAGCCAGCTTCAAATCAAATCAAGGTAGACCCCGACGGAAACTGGATCGCTACCTACGAACTTCAGCCTAACACCGCTCTAACAATTTATTTAACCATGGATACTCTACTCAGTTTAGAAGAACTAAGTGATGTACCCCAACCAGCAGTACTTGATGCTCACACAAAAAATCAAAAATACTGGGAAACCGGCAACTCAACGATTCTAGACATCGTCAAAGACAAAAACACGGTAGAAGAGCTTTACCAATATGTAGTGACAACCCTAAGTTATAGTGCAGACCTCAGCAGCATTCCTCCAAGGAAAGGAGCCGTGGAAGCCTTGTCTTCTCCAGCGGAGTCTGTATGCCAAGAATTTACTGACCTCTTTGTAACCCTAGCGAGAGCCAAGGGTGTACCTGCTAGAAGACTCACAGGCTTCGCCTATAGTGAGGATAGCGAGCTTCGACCTCTAAGTTTACAAGCTGATGTTCTTCACGCCTGGCCAGAGTATTTTGACCAAGAACAAAGACGCTGGCACTCCGTTGACCCAACCTGGGAAAACACTACTGGGGGCGTTGATTACTTTAACAACTTCGATCTTAATCACATCGTTTTTGCAATAAATGGCGAGTCAAGCACTACCCCATACGCAGCCGGATCGTATAAACCTGAGGATTTCGAAACTAAGGATGTTGAAGTTTCTGCTGGAAATTCATTTCCCGCCTTAATTCCTAATCTAAGTGTAGAACTAATTCCTCAACGCTTATTCAACATTAATGTCCCAGGATCGTACCTGCTTAGGATTATCAATAGCACTGGCGCTGCCTGGTATTCGCTCAAAACTGAGATCACCGCTGAAGAAAACGTTACTATCTTGAACCAAGGTGCAACTAATGTTCCGGTAATTCTTCCGTACCAGTCCCTAGATATTCCCATCTTTTTTATTAATAATAAGCTAGAATTGCCACAAGAACATACGGCTTTAATTAATCTAATCAGTCCCAATCATGAAGGAAAAACAAACACAAGCTTCAACGTCAAAAGTGGACCCAAAGGAATCCAGTTCCTCGATGAGACCAACGTCGCAGTTGGCCTGGTGGCCGGTTTCACCCTCGTTACCCTCATCGCCGGGAGCTTACTGGTTTTCAGACGACGCCGGTAGAGTACTTTACGTAGGCAAAGCTATAAATCTTCAGAAAAGAGTAAGCTCTTATACAAGAACTAAGCAACTTTCAGAGCGAATTTTTCGCATGGTGGAGACAGCGACTCGACTGAAATTTATAAAACTTCAAAGCGAGCTCGAGGCATTATTAACAGAAGCAGAGCTAATCGGTACCTACCAGCCGCCATACAACGTCTTACTTAAAGATGACAAAAGTCCAATTTATATTCACATCACAAGCGAAGAGTTTCCCCAGATTCACACCGTTCGTAAGCAGCAAGTGGTAAGAGAAAAACTCTCTGGAACTATCCTCGGACCGTATCAAAGTAGCTATAGAATTAAAGAAGTCTTGCGTATTGCTCGCAGAATCTTTCGCTGGTGCTCGGATCCCCAATCAAGGAAGAAAAGTAAAGCTTGCTTTTACTTTCATCTGGGTCAGTGCTCTGGTGCGTGCTCGGGCCTGATCAATTCGAGCGAATATCAAGAAATGATTAAATCACTGATTTTATTTTTAAGAGGCAAAACCTCACTGGTTGCAAAAAATCTTGATTCTGAACTGGAAAAGGCAATCCTCAGCGAGAACTTCGAACGAGCAGCAATCATTCGCGACCAACTAAATATTATTCGCGAGGTTACTAGTAAACAATATCGAATGAAACCAAGTCTACAATTACTCCCACAGCTTTCAGCGAAAAAAACTGACGATGGTTTAGTTTTCCTTTCAAAAATCCTCAAAGACTACATTGCGGTTCCACTCTCACATAAACTCGAAAAAATCGAAGGCTATGACGCTAGCAACCTAAGTGGGACAAACGCAGCAGTTGCTTTAGTCAGCTTTACAAATGGAGAACCTGACAAGGCTGACTATCGCTCGTTCAACATTAAGAGTTTAAGTACTCCAAATGACTACAAGATGTTACAAGAAGCGCTTCAAAGACGCCAGAACCACCCAGAGTGGGGCAAGCCTAGCCTACTCGTAATCGACGGAGGCAAAGGCCAGCTTAGGGCAGCTCTTCGAGTTTGGCTCTGGCGAACACCAATTATTAGTATCGCTAAAAGGCCAGACAGAATTATCATTCCAGCCATAGAGTTTCACCAAAAAGAGGCAGGTCAACCATATGACATTGAAAATCTGAAATATCACGTCTTAAAACTTCCAGAACAGCATCCAGCTCTACGCTTAATTACCCAAGTCCGTGATGAGGCTCATCGCTTCTCTAAAAAACAGCATACAAAGCTAAGAGCAAGAGCCCTTGTCTCGGAGCAAACATTAATCGTATAATCACTTCATGCTTCGACCGTTCCTCGCCACCTTGGTCACTCTATTTGTCTTAAGTTGGCTGGTGCCTGCCGTTAGCTTTCTTAATATCTCCACCCTCATCGTCACTAGTATTGTCCTGACTATCCTCAATGGCGCGATCAAGCCAATCTTAAAAGTCCTCTTACTACCAATTAATTTAATCACATTTGGTCTGTTTTCTCTGGTCTTAAACGCAGGAATGATCTTGTTTGCAACTCTTTTGGTACCAGGTTTCCACGTCGACCCAATCGTAATTCTTGGTATCACCACTAATCAATTCATCTCACTGTTGCTCGTCTCGGCAGGAATAAGCGCCATAAACTCACTTGCAAAAAAATTATTGTGATGTTGAAGTATAATATACCCATGAAATTTCGCTTCTTTTCTATTCTTAGTGTTCTTATCATTTCTCTGACTATAGGAGCGAGTTTGGCAGATGCTCAGAGCCCAGTTGTCGAAGGAGAAGTTATTTTAAACCCTGACAGCGCCACGACCTCTGCAGAAGGGACTCCCGCAGCATCACTAGCCTCGCCCTCAGCAGCAGTGGTTGAAAAAGTCCGAGAGAAAAAAGATCAAGATATTACTGACCCAGGTGGTAAACAAAAAAGCAAACTAGCTCAGTTTCTAGATGATAATCCACCCGAACCCTTGTCATGGAATAACTTTATGCAACATGGAATACGTTACGCGGTTAGCAATGGAGTCGGCGCCAACACCATTGTCTTGATTCTATTATTCCCACTCATTGCCTCGCTCATCGCCGCCTCCAGACACATCATTGGCTTGCGCGGCTTTGGTATTTATACTCCCGCCGTTCTATCTGTAGCTCTTGTCTCGACGGGACTCTTTGAAGGTGTAATTATCTTTGGCGCTATCGCCACTACGGCTGTGATCGCTAACCACTTTATTCGTAACTTGAAATTATCCTACTTACCACGAACTGGACTCTTGCTCTCGATCATTTCGCTCGGAATTTTTGGAGTTTTGGTATTGTCTCCAGCTCTGAACGTGGTCTCATTGCTAACAGTTAATATTTTTCCAATCCTGATTCTGGTGCTACTAAGCGAAAACTTTCTTGACGCCCAATCAAAAACCAAACAATCAGACGCCATCGCTTTAACCGCTGAGACCCTTGGCTTGGCATTCATTTCTGGGCTAATTCTGCAATGGGAGGCTATGCAGAAATTTGTCCTCTTAGAGCCTGAGTTGTTTGCCATTGGCATCATGTCGCTGAACATTATTATTGGAAAATTCGTTGGCCTACGTATCTCCGAACGGCTTAGATTTCATTCAATCATCGAGGAAGAAGAGTAGAACTTCTCTGGATCATCAATATGGCAGTTAAGCCCTCACATATACTCGGGATGAACGCTCGGTATTACTATACCAAGCTCAATCCTTCCTCAGCAAAAGCTTTCGGTTTTTCTAAAATTAAAACCAAAGAGCTTTTGGCCAAGCATGATATTCCTACCGCCGCAGTGTTCCACATCTTTAGTTCCAGAGAAGATTTGGAGACAATTGAGTGGGAAAACATTCCCCTGCCTTTTGTAATTAAGCCAGCTAGTGGTAGCGCTGGCAAAGGTATTTTGATTATCAAAAAGTGGGACTCAAATAATAATGTCTGGATAAATCATGACGGTGAACCTCTCGAGAAAGCCGACCTTCTTCTTCACGTTGGCAATATCCTAGACGGTGAATTTAGCACCTGGGGGTCTACACACCAAGCTATAGTCGAGGAAATGATCACGGCTCATCCCACCCTCGCCAAACTCGCTTACCATGGTACTCCAGACATAAGAGTAGTTATCTTTAATTCCGTACCCGTTATGGCGATGGCCAGAATTCCAACCAAGGAATCTGATGGCAGAGCTAATCTAGATAAGGGCGCAATTGGACTTGGTATCGACATTGCCACGGGCATTACTACCTATGGCATTTATGGCAAAGGCCACCCCATTTCCCACTTTCCAGATAGTAAGAAAAAGGTCAATGGCATCCGTATTCCCTACTGGAACAAAGCATTAGAGATAACGGTCAAGGCTGCCAATGCAGCCGGCTACAACTTTATGGGAGCTGATGTTTTTATTCATGGAGAAAAAGGGCCAATGATTGTCGAACTCAATGGTTTCCCCGGTCTCTCAATTCAACTAGCCAACCGAACGGGACTTAAGAAGCGTCTAGAAAGAGTCGAGGGCATTGAGGTTCGAAACGCCGAGCACGGCGTGAAAATCGGCCAAGCCTTGTTTGCTGAGAGCTTTGCAGATGAAATCATTGCCAAAGAAGGTCTAAAAATTATCCAGACTAGAGAGCATATAAATGTACTTGATGAAAATGAAAAATACCATGATATCTTAGCTTTTGTTGATACCAAGCGTTTTAGATCAGCGATTAGCCAAGAATTGGCCGAAGACTTGGGACTTTTAGATTACGACGATCTACTCTGGCAGCAACAAGAAGTTGTTGAAGGAAAACTCCCTGTCGTAGAAGTCACCATGCAAATTAAAGACAAGAAAATTACCACTGCTATGCTCGTCACCAAAAGGCTAAACAAGGGCAGGCACCGAGTCGAGCTGGGCAGAAAAGACCTCGAAGGTTTCCTAGTTGGAACAGAAAACGAATAATGAAATTCCTCTCGCAGCTCATCCCAGCCAATCTTCAAGAAGAAAAACAAAAGTTTTTCGCTGACAATACTTACAATCCACGGTTTATTTACACTGAGGCGGTGCCTCAACACAAACTGGAAAAATACCCTGTTCCTGATCCAAAATTAGTCCTTCTTGCAGAAAAAATTGTTGCTGCACATCATGAAGAAGTAATTGACGAACGTGGCAATGCTGACCCTGACAGATTTTTGAGCAATGAAGAGGTGACTCTCAAGTCAATTCAATTTTTAAAAATTCATGGCTTAGACCAAAAAATAAAAATCAAGTGGTCAAGCTCATTTATCACCAGAGCGACGATGAATGAGGAATTCTTGAAGCTAAAATCGGATGCAGTATTTACCGAAAAAGACACTATCAGTATGCTATTTCACGAAGTTGGGACCCATGCTCTTCGGCGACTAAATTACGAGCAGCAGCCTTGGTTTCTTAAAAAAAAGAAGTTTGGTTTTTCTGATTACCTTGAAACCGAAGAGGGGCTAGCTGTTTTACATGGACTCCTAGCTACGACTAATAAATCTCTCTTTAGCACAGCGGTAAGATTCTTAGCCGTAGAAAAAGGCCTGACTATGACTTTCGCCGAACTTTGGCAGTATCTAGAACCCTACTTTCCAAATCATGAGAGAAGATGGACTGCTGTCTTGAGACAAAAGCGAGGTGTGCAAGATACCAGGAATCCGAGTGTTTTCATGAAAGACGCTTTGTATTTTTCTGGAAGCGTCAGGATGGCTCGTTGGCTAGATAGACACAATTATGACTTAACTGGTTTGTATTTTGGTAAAATTTCTTCAAAGGATGTAGGAAAAGCCAGAGAACTCAATGCAGGATATCTACCTAAGCTTCCAATTTTCTACTTGGCTGACAAAGAAAAATACATTTCAGGCATTAAAGAAATAATTAAAAAAAATTTTTGTAGGCTTTTTTTTGAGAAAAAATTCAAAGCAAGTTCAAATATCTCAAGAATTCTCTGCGAACGTTGACACCAGTCGCTTTCTCTGTTCCAATAAATTGAGGACTTCTATTAACTTCCATTACCAGATATTGCCCTGCATTCGAGTCATAAATTAAATCGACTCCAGCAAAATCATACTGTAAGGCGTCTGCGGCTGCCAATGCAACTTCGATTCCTTTTTCATCTAGATTGAACGAAGAAATGCTCGCTCCTTGCGACACATTATTTCGAAAATCAGAATCGTCTTTTCTCCTTCGCTTCACAGTCGCCACTGCTTTGCCTCCTATTACTAAAACTCTTATATCTCCATCATTCTCAACATAAGGCTGCAATAAAAGAAATTTGTTTTTACATTTAATAATAATTTCTCCTAGCTCTTCTGATGACTTAACCAAGAAAACTCCTTCACCCCGTTCTGCGTCAGATTCTTTCACAACCATCGGGAATGATAGTGTGGATAAGTCATGCTTGTTATATCCAGATGCCCTAAAACCCCATGACTCAATTATTGGCACTGAATTGTTGCTAAGAATCATGTATTCATAGCTTTTACTATCAAAATATGAAAAACGAGATGGTAATACTTGATCAACAACATCAATCTTATTTAACTTTGAAAATATGGAGGTCATAACGACCTCCTCTTCATATCCAATTCTTGTATAAAAGAATATCGTTGAAAATGTTGCAAGAGGCTGATTTCTTACGAAGATGGCTGATTCTCCAGTTGAGAAGTGAAACAATAAATCATCATAGTGCGCAGACTTAAGATCGGCTTTTAATTCTTTTGCTTCTTTCAACCAAGAAGCTGAATCAAAATCATATCTTTTATCAAAAAACAAAATTTTATTCATAACATCCTTCGTAACGGCAATCAATTATATCAATTGAATGTATAATTCATCTCATGAAAGTTAGAAAAAAAATCGCCCTTGGCATGAGTGGCGGCGTAGACTCCTCACTCTCAGCCCACCTACTAGTAGAAGGCTATGATGTCACCAGTGTTTTTCTCGAGTGTTGGCGAGCACCTAGCTGTCACACTGATGAAGATAGGGCGGACGCTCTAAAAGTAGCCCTGTCACTTAATATTCCCTTTCAAGTCCTGGATTTTAAACAAACCTACCGCGACTCTGTAGTCCAAGCATTCTTTGATGACTATAAAGCAGGTAGAACACCTAATCCAGACATCGCCTGCAATAAAGAAATTAAGTTTGGCTTATTTTATGACTGGGCAATGGAAAATGGTTTCGATGCAATCGCCACTGGACACTATGCCAAAATTATCGATGGCAAACTTGCAATCCCGGCAGACAAACATAAAGATCAAACTTATTTTCTTTACCAGGTCAGCGAGGATCAACTCAAGCATGTTGTTTTTCCATTAGAAAATATTACAAAACCAGAGGTCAGAGCAGAAGCTGAAAAGCGCTCGCTACATGTTAAAGACAAAAAAGATTCTGTTGGAATTTGTTTCATTGGTGATATCGATGTCCACTCTTTTCTCAAAGATGAACTTGGAGAAAATCCAGGTCCTGTCGTAGATTTATCAGGCAATATTATTGGCAAACACAATGGCCTTTGGTTCTATACCATCGGTCAAAGGCATGGTTTTGAGATCGACAAGCGCAGTCTTATCACCACCGAGAACGGGAAAATTGAAAGACAAAATTTTCCTCCCTTCTACGTAGTTTCAAAAAAACAAAAAGAAAATCAGCTTGTTGTCGGTTTCGGCACTGAAACAGAGCAGAGCCAATTTTCCGTTCGCGACATTCACTGGATTAGCAGAAGTCAACCTGAGAACCTAAGTAATCTGCTCGTTAGAATTCGCCACACAGGTGAGTTACTCCCAGGCAATTTGCAAAAAAATAAAGTCAAGCTGGGCGAGCCAATTAGAGGTATCTCGCCTGGACAATCTGCTGTTTTCTATCAAAAGCAAGGCGAAGAGACCATTTGTCTCGGCGGCGCTATCATCGATGAGGTTGTGTTTGACTCATAGGTTGAGACCGTGTTATGATACCGCTTCTCGAGAGATTAGTCCCTTTGTTGGGATACTTATCTTCAGAAAATAAAAGAGTAGTCAACAAGCTTAGAAATAAGCTTGTACTCAGCACGTTAACATCATAAGAATAGATAGACAATTTTAATATACTGAAACAAACATGGTGGTAGAACACTGCAATTTTTATAGTTGCGCGGATTCTGCTACACATGTATTTGTACAGTTACGAACCGCAATTCTATAAATAAATCTAAAACACGCTTGTTTTATTGAGAGTTTGATCCTGGCTCAGGATGAACGCTGGCGGTGTGCCTTAGGCATGCAAGTCGAACGGTAATCTCGCCTTCGGGCGAGAACGAGTGGCGAACGGGTGAGTAACACGTAGGAATCTACCCAGTAGTGGGGAATAGCTCGCCGAAAGGCGGGATAATACCGCATACGTCCCGCAGCAATGCGGGAGAAAGCATTTATGCGCTATTGGAAGAGCCTGCGCGCTATCAGCTAGTTGGTGAGGTAAAGGCTCACCAAGGCTACGACGGCTAGCCGATGTGAGAGCATGATCGGCCACAAGGCTACTGAGACACGGAGCCTACACCTACGGGTGGCAGCAACCGGGAATTTTGCGCAATGGACGAAAGTCTGACGCAGCGACACCGCGTGTGGGATGACACTTTTCGGAGCGTAAACCACTGTGGCGAGGGAGGAATTTTGACAGTACCTCGCTAGAAAGCACCAGCTAACCACGTGCCAGAAGCTTCGGTAATACGTGGGGTGCAAGCGTTATCCGGATTTA
>PFLP01000032.1 GCA_002784625.1 Candidatus Pacebacteria bacterium CG_4_10_14_0_8_um_filter_42_14
TGCGAGGTTTAACCCGCGCGGCCATTGAGAAATCCCACTGATCGCCATCACTAGTATCAAAACTAGTTGAATCAGTAAGTTTGTTGTATTTAATGAGATGATCACTGAGGGCTTCCTCAATCTCTTTCTTCTGCGCTGATAGTTCAGCAATTTGAGATCTCAAAGTTACGGTTTGTGGTCCTCCCTGAAGACGTGCTTTTTCTTGTTTGACTTCCTGCATCAACACTTGCGCCTGTTCCTCAGCTGTAGAAAGTCGGGTGTCATTCTCGTAAATTGATCTGAGCTGCTCACGTTTTAATTTTAGATCTTCTTTTGATTTCTCAAGCTCCAGGGCATTTCGCTCTATTACACCCTGTAAATGAGTAAGGGAACTGGCGAGCTCATCAGACTCAGCAACTTCAGCAGAAGTAGAGTCGTTTAAAGCACTAAGCGCAAGGTCTTCTCCCGATTGAAGTTTGTCAACTTGAGGTGGTTTTGGTAAAGAATTAGCCATGATAAGATGCCCTTTCGATTGATTTGCAGTACTCATAATCTTCCCCTTGAGAAGAAGTGTCAAGGGTTGGATAATGCACCACGTATGACTAACCAAAAATCCACCAAAATTGTTGCAACCATCGGTCCTGCAACAGAGACTGAAGACACAATTCGTGAGCTTATCTTAGCTGGTATGAATGTGGCTCGTTTTAACACCAAACATGGAGTTCCAACCTGGCATCACGAACGCATCGCCAGGGTTAAGAAAGTGGCGAAAGAACTAAATGTTCCAATCGGAATCTTAGTTGATCTCCAAGGTCCAGAAATCCGCATCTCACTTCCTAATGAAACTCCGATTCCCGTAGAGACTCATGAGGTTTTGCTTTTTGCCTCCGATCCAGATCATGAAGAAAAGACCGTCATTATTCCTCAGGAAGTTATTGACGCCGAAGAGGTTGGAAATGTGCTTCTCGTAGATGATGGCTTGGGAGAGTTTATTATCGTAGCAAAAGAAGAGCATGCACTCATCACCGAAGTACAGAACACCTGCACCATCGGTCACAGAAAATCCCTTAATACACCTGGAGTCGTTATTGCCATGCCTTCACTGGTTGCTCAAGACTACGAACATTTGGACGCCGCCACAAATGAAACTGTCGATTTTGTCGGTCTTTCGTTTGTTCGCAATGCTCAGGATATTAGAATTTTACGAGATGAGCTAGAAAAGCGTCATTTAGATCTAGATGTAGTAGCGAAAATCGAAAATCAAGCTGCTCTCGACAACATTGACGAGATCATTCAAGCATCTGATGTGGTTATGGTCGCCCGAGGCGATCTTGGTGTCGAAGTTCCATACGAACAGCTCACTCATTGGCAAAAAACCATCATTCAAAAATGCCGAGAGCATGCCAAGCCTGTCATCACAGCCACGCAAATGCTCAAGACCATGGTCGACTTTCCTTATCCATCTCGTGCAGAGGTCAGTGATGTCGCCAACGCTGTCTATGATGGCACCGATGCAGTTATGCTTTCTGAAGAAACAACGATTGGAAAATATCCCGTCAAGGCAGTCGCGACTCAAACTAAAATCTGTTCCTATAACGAGCAATTTGCTTCCCCAAATGAAATTAGCACTCATGACTTTGATGCGAGCAGATCGGTGACATATGCCGCTGGTATGTTGTTGGATAAAGAACACCCTGATCACAATCTTCAAGTTGACGCTGTAATTTGCTTATCACAATCTGGCGCAACCGCGAAGCAGTTATCAAGATTTAGAAAGTTCGCGCATATAAATGTCTTTACAGATTCCATTCATACTTATCACAAGCTAAGTATAGTTTATGGAGTTTCTGCTTATGTTGTTGAGTTAGAATCCGATATACTTAGTAATAGCACTGAACTTATTAATAAGGCACTGGAGTTAGGTGTTGTTGAGTCAGGCCAAATTGTTCTCATTCTGCACGGAGACGTATGGAAAGAGGCTGGAGCCACAGATTCAATGAAAATAATTACAGTACCGTAAAGGAGAAATATGGCAAAACAAAGAGGTTTGTTTACACTAGTAACAGGAATAGTAATGGGCGCAGCTGCAGCCTTCCTTTCTACTGAGGAGAATAGAAACAAAACTAAAAAAGTGATTTCTAAAGCTGCTGCAGAGGCAAAAAAAGTTAAAGCACAATACGACAAGGATCCAGAAAAATTTAAGAAGAGCGTCGTCGCCAAAGGAAAAAAGATAGCTAAGAAAGTTGTTGCTCGAGCAGAGTTAAAGAAAAATAAAGTCGTCAAAAAAGTTGTAAAAAAAACTATTAAGAGCGCGAATTCATAAACTGCTCAACATTCTTTAGTTCCTGAGGAGTGTTCGCTCCAAGACCTTCTGGCGGATCAATCTCAATCGTTGAGATCGGTTGATTTTGCTCAAATGACATCTTCAGTAAGTCAGTGAGGTAATACTCATTCTGAGCATTGCTACTACTCAAAGAATCAATCTTGCTCCAAAGCCATTCTGCATCAAAACAAAAGTAAGAAGGATTGACCTCGGTAATTAATTTCTGATTCTCAGTAGCGTCTTTTAATTCAATTATTCCCTGGAGTTTGCCGTCGGGACTCCTAACAACACGACCAAAACTATAAAAGGCAGAGCGCCAGTCTTTAAAATCAGGCACTGAAACAATGCCAAGAGTCATTGTCGCCTGCGACTGCTTATGTTTTTTAGCTAAACTGTGGACCATTTCTGCAGTTACCAAAGGATGATCTCCATACAAAACAACAATCGTGTTAGCTTTACCTTCAAGAGCCTTTTTCGCACAAGCAACTGCGTGGCCCGTTCCTCGCTGTTCTTCCTGATGAATGTATAAATATTGACTGCCAAGAGCGTCTTTGACTAGATTAGCCCCAGCTCCAACGACTATCGCTGGTGGCAAGGTTAGATCAAGCTTTTCTAGTTCTGTTAACAAGTATGAGATCAAAGGCTGGCCATTTAAAGGAGTGAGTACCTTGGGAAGATCGGGACCATTCATCCTTGTCCCAAGACCACCTGCCAACACCAATATTTGTACATCTTCAAGCATGTTGGGTATTATCCTTTGGAAACACTCGTCTGACAAGGGTAGCTGCGGTATAATAACCTTCTTGCACGCGTCAGTAGCTCAGTTGGATAGAGCAACTGCCTTCTAAGCAGTAGGTCGTGGGTTCGAATCCCGCCTGACGCACTTATTCATTTTTATACCATCCATCAAAAACAGAAGAATTGTTTGTATCTCTTAATTTGTCAATATATTCCTGCTCAGACTCAGCTCCGAAAATATAGTGAATCGATCTATTAGCTACTATTATTCGTGGTAGCAACATAAGAAGAGCAACAATTAGTATGGCAAATTGAGCTTTTCGATCACTCATGCCTCGATTAGAACAAAGCTTAGCGACCATCAAGAAAACCAACAATAACCCCGTTATAAAGCCTCCTAGGGCGTACCTAGTTGAAAGAGGTGGAACGAACCACCAAATGCCCAATTGATTGAGAGTAAAAAATGTAAGGATCTGCAAAGACGTATTTTTCTTTATTTCATTAAATAGATAATAAATAGCGATTGGCAGCAAGACCATAAGTGGTGAAGTGTAGTCTCTTGTAAAAAACAGACTGGGGATCATTTTGGGTAGCTCAATAAATTTGAAACTGATTAGCTGAATCACTGATGCTGAGTTTGTGAAGGAGCTCAACTCAGAAGTGTGTTTCTGTATTGAATAAAATAGTGAGCCTGTTTGTTCTAAAGAAAATAAATAAAAGGGTAGAGCTAGAAATGATAGTGCAACTACAAAGGATAAAGAAACTTGTTTACTCAGTTTTTTGCTGGCAACAATGATCGCAAAAATCATAGAGGGCAGAAGTAAAACTGAAAACGCTTTGCTAGCCAAAGAAGCGGAAAATGAAATAACAGCTAACCACAAGTATTTTGCTTTAGATTCATGTTTTTTATTTTTTAAGCTAAGAAGAACTAGCCAAATGGTAGAGAGATCAACAACTGCTTTGGCCACGTCTACATAGAAACTCGAAGATTGCCAGGCGACAACTTGAAATGTGCTAATTGTAATTACAAAAATTAGTGCCCAAGATCGAGAAATAAATAACCGGGCAAGTTGGAAAATCACGGCGATTAAAGTTAATGCAAAACCAAAGGCTACTAATTTGGTACCAAAACTACCAAGCACCATGAATCCAAGTGAGAAAATGCTATCCGCAAACTGGGGATTGGCTGTCTGATAAATTTCAGGGGAATAAACAAAACGATGACTCTCTACCAAGAACTTGGCTGCTGGCAGGTGATACCAAAGGGCATCGAAGCCCGTTTCCGGCACAAATACTTGAAGAAAATTCAGTGACCAGATAACTGCTAATAGACTCAGTAAGATTGTCTCAAATCTTGACAGTGATTTTACAAATTTCAAAGCCGCGAGTGCTAGAAGGCTCAAGAGGGAAAGAGGAACAAATAGAACTATCCAGAGTGGAGAGACAAAAAATCCCAAAAAACCAGCGAACGAAGTAATAATCCCACAGAACAACCAACTTAAAACAAGTAAGACTGTCAGTACTCGGCTTCTCAGCATAGACCCCTTAGTCTATAATACTATCTCTTGGTGGTATTAGCTCAGTTGGTTAGAGCGTCGGGTTGTGGTCCCGAAGGTCGCCGGTTCGAATCCGGTATACCACCCCAAAGACACCGTTCCAAAACGGTCACCTTTTTTTAGAAAAAGCTTGGTAAATCAATCCCTGGTTTTTTAACAATTTCAA
>PFLP01000011.1 GCA_002784625.1 Candidatus Pacebacteria bacterium CG_4_10_14_0_8_um_filter_42_14
AGTCAATCTTTATGAACTCTTACATACCACCTAAGCACATTTTGCAAAACTACGCTCGAGTTCTCGTCCGCTTTGCCCTTGGTCAAGAAGACGGAATTCTCCCTGGAGAAGTGGTTGAGTGTGTCGTTCCAGATATCGCCAAACCCCTCGCCCTAGAACTTCAGAATGAAATTTTGCGCGCTGGTGGACACGCCATCATTCGTCTTGCTCCAACCGGATTTGATAAAGACTTTTATAATCTAGCCAGCAGCGATCAGCTGACTTTTTTCTCAGAAAAATACATGAGAGCTAGAGCAGATATGATTGATCACAGCCTAGTTGTTTTGGCAGATGTCGACCCCTTCTTGCTTTCTGATGTGGAGCCAAAAAAGATTCTTCTCGCCAGAGATGCACGAAAGAAATTTAGAGACTGGCTTTTTGAAAAGGAAAGCAATGGTAAACACACCTGGACAATTGGACTTTGGGGCGTGGATGCAAAAGCCAAACTTGTTGGTCTCACAATTGAAGAGTACTGGGATCAAATTATTTACGCCTGCTTTCTAGACACCGAAGACCCAATTTCAGAGTGGAAAAGAGTCAAGGAAACCCAACTAAATATCAAAACTAAGCTCAATTCTTTGAAAATTGATTCTCTCCATTCAAAAGGACCAGATGTAGATTTAACTGTAAAATTAGGAGCCAATCGCCACTGGAAAGGCGGAGCAGATCGGAACATTCCTAGCTTTGAGCTATTTACCTCACCTGACTGGAGAGGAACCAACGGCTGGATTAAGTTTAACCAGCCGCTCTATCGCTACGGCAATGTCATTTCTGGCATTAAGCTTGAATTTAAGAACGGAATAATTGTTAACGCAAGTGCTACTCAGGGAGAGAATTTTTTGCTAGAAATGATCAAAACAGAAAATGCTAATAAGCTCGGTGAGTACTCCCTGACTGACAATAGGCTTTCAAGAATCACTCACCCAATGGCCGAAACCTTATATGACGAAAATATCGGTGGCCCCAATGGCAACATGCATGTCGCCATTGGCATGTCATACAAAGATTGTTTTAGAGACGAAGCTGACAAGCCAACTTCTGTTCCAAAAAAAGACTGGGAAAATCTAGGATTTAACGAGTCAGCAGAGCATACCGACATGGTGAGTACAGCCGAGAGAGAAGTAACTGCCACTCTGGTTTCTGGTGAAAAACTGTTAATATATTCTAACGGACAATTTGTCTTGTAACTATTGAAATCATGACTGGCCTGCCCCTCTCACCAGAACATCCGATTGCTTATTTTTCTGCCGAGTTTGGTGTGTCGAGTGCTGTACCCATTTATGCCGGCGGACTTGGCATTTTGGCTGGCGACACATTGAAGCAAGCTGCTGAGGAGAAAATCCCCATGATCGGCGTCGGACTTCTTTACCGTGGCCACAACGTCGTACAGGAAATTTCGTCTGAAGGATGGCAAGCTGATAAAGACTATCTTTTTGATCCCCTTTCCGTTGGTTTAGAGCATGTTTTTCTGAATGACCAACCTCTTTTCATTCGGGTGGAACTCGGAAACACCACTGTCTGGCTAAGAGCGTGGAAGTGGGTGCTAGGTCCAACCGTTACCCTCTACTTACTCGATTCAGACACTGATCAAAATCAATTACACGAGAGAAGCATTACTCAGGAGCTGTATGCAGGTAGCGAAGAATCACAAATTAAACAACAACTGTTACTAAGTATTGGCGGAGTCCGTCTGCTCGAGGTTCTTGGAATTACCCCAAGTATTTATCATGTAAATGAAGGCCGCCCAAGTTTTCTTATTTGGGAACTTGTTGTTCATCTTAAACACCGCTATGACCTCAACTACTCTCAGGCTTGGGAGCTAGCAAGAAAAAAAATCGTCTACACCAACCATACCCTGGTAGCTGCTGGCAATGTAAACTACTCCTCCGACCTTCTTAAGGCCTTCATAAACCCTTATGCAGCTAGGCTAGGCGTTCATCCTGACATATTACTGTTGCCTGGAAAAAATGATGACTCTAATCGATTTTTCACCACCACATTTGCCCTAAGAGCTTCCAGAAAAGCATCGGGAGTGAGTAAAATTCATACCCAACTCTCAAGACAACAGTGGCCTGAGTATGACTGGGTCTCCATTACCAACGGAGTTCATTTCGGTACCTGGCAGTCCGAAGCAATTGCTTCACGAGCTAGTGATCCAGGAGCCCTTTGGGCAGCACATATGCAAGAAAAAAAGCTTTTAGCTGAGTTCGTAACCAATAGAACTGGATATACCTACAGCCCTGAGAAATTGGTTATTACATGGGCGCGACGCATCGCTGGGTACAAGCGAGCTGACGCGATTTTTGCTGATATCTCTCGCTTGCAAGCAATTCTTAAAAACGTCGACAGGCCAGTCCAACTGCTGATCGCAGGTAAAGCTCATCAGCAAGATGAGGAGGGGAAAAAACGCCTACAGCGAATTATCCAATATATGCAACGAGAGCTCAGCGGCTCAGCCCTATTCGTTCCCAACTATGACATTGATGTGGCGAGAGCTCTCACTCGTGGCTCAGATATCTGGCTCAACACCCCAGAAATCGGTAGAGAAGCTTGTGGCACCTCCGGAATGAAAGCTCTATCAAACGGAGTCTTGAACTGCACCGTCGCTGATGGCTGGGCTTCGGAAGTAGACTGGAATGGAAAGGGCTGGGTCTTGGACTCAAACAACATCAGCGATCACTTGTACAGCACCCTTGAAAGAGAAATTATTCCTCTTTACTATAATAAAGAAGGAATTTCTTTTCCAGCAAAATGGACCGAAATGATGCAAAATTCGATCGATCAAGCCAATGGGTTTAGCGCGACAAGAATGCTAAATCAGTATCAGACGCTGCTGTACACATAACTGAATAATATGCCAATTTTTTTAGAACTTTCTCTCGTCCTTCTTTGCGCCACTATTTTGTCCTTTGTTCTTCGCCTCATGAAGCAGCCTCTGGTGATCGGCTATATTCTCACTGGTGTAATTGTCGGTCCATCACTTCTTAACCTCATCGAAGCCTATGAAACTCTGGAGATTTTCTCCCAGTTTGGCATCGCCATGCTTTTATTCATAGTTGGTTTGCATCTTAGCCCCAGAATCATCAAGGAAGTCGGTTCAGTCTCAACAGTAACTGGAGTAGGTCAAGTCCTTTTTACCTCGGTCATTGGCTTTGGAATTTCCTTACTTCTTGGATTCTCAACAATTGAAGCTGCTTATGTGTCCATTGCTCTCACCTTCAGTAGCACCATTATTGTTCTAAAACTGCTCGCTGACAGAGGCGATATTCAAACTTTGTATGGTAAAATATCCATCGGTTTCTTGCTCGTACAAGATATCATTGCAGCTCTAATATTGATCGTTGTTTCGGCCATGGCCTCAAGCAATGGTGCGAATTTTTCCTCAATAATTACTGATACTCTCCTCAAGGGAGTTGGCTTGTTATTGCTCCTAATTGTTTTCGGAAAATACATTCTGCCCAAGCTGGCTCAATTTGCCAGCAGGAATACAGAGCTTCTCTTCTTATTTTCCTTAACGTGGGGGCTTATCATTGCCTCCTTATTTGCTTTTGTAGGCTTCTCAATTGAGATTGGGGCGCTGGCTGCTGGAGTCGCACTGTCATCATCCGATTTTGCAGATGAAATAAGTTCTCGGCTGCGACCCTTGAGAGACTTCTTTGTCATTCTCTTTTTCATTTTGCTGGGATCAAAACTGGTGATCTCAGCCTCTCTGACGCTTCTGCTACCAGCAGTTATTCTCTCCCTCTTTGTGCTCATTGGGAATCCAATCATCGTCTTGATCCTCATGAACCTACTCGGATATCATCGTCGAACTGGATTCATGGCCGGACTGACAGTGGCTCAAATTAGCGAATTCTCACTAATTCTTGCGAGTCTCGGTGGGAAACTCGGTCACGTGACAGAACAAACTTTAACGATAATTACCTTGGTAGGATTATTTACGATTGCTGGCTCAACCTACCTAATCTTGTATGCTGACCAGATTTACGCTAAGTTAGATCCCTATCTAAGATTTCTAGAATTCAGAAAAAAGACAAGTAAGAAACGCACTCACCAAGATAGTTATGACATTTTTCTTTTTGGCTACCTTGATGCCGGAGGACAATTCTTGCCATTGTTTGAACGCTCTGACTACAGTTCCGCCATTGTTGATTTTGATCCTGATGTGATTTCTAGTTTGAAAGAAAAAGGCATTAACCACTTCTATGGAGACGCTGGAAATATCGAGTTTCTTCAGGAACTTCCGCTCGAACATGCCAAACTAACAATACTTTCCATAACAGATATGGAGGTTAATTCACTGATAGTAAAACATCTCAAAGCCACCAATCCTAAAATAATTATTCTTGTTTTCGCTAATTCTCCGCAGGATGCTCTAAAACTCTACGACGCTGGAGCCACATATGTAGTCTGGAGCCATCGTGTTGGCGTAAACCATCTACAGCGACTAATTTCAAAACTTGGTTTTCAGCACTCTGCCTTCAGTTTACGTAGAGAACGTGAGCTCAGACGTCTTCAAGAATACTTATATAGCAACTAGTAATTCGCTATTTACATATCAGATACGTATAGCTATAATTTTCAATATCAAAAATATATTGATACACAGCCCTCTGGTGGGCAGTAGCTTCAGCACACTACTGCCCTCTCGAGGGTTGTTTTATAGGCTTTGACCTCAAGAAATTACGGGTTAAGTAAAATTTTGTGTTGGTTTTTACCTTTGTTTCGATGCCAAAAAGTGTGCTATTAGTACGCGTCGCTGTGAAAGTGTAA
>PFLP01000061.1:0-1050 GCA_002784625.1 Candidatus Pacebacteria bacterium CG_4_10_14_0_8_um_filter_42_14
GCACTGTACAACTTTACAAAATCAACAACACTCTAACTGAATTTGGGGAGGGGGAAGTGTTGTTCCTTATTTTGCGACAAGTCTATTAGTAATTAAACCAATCTTAGTTTTTCCAGCCAAGTCCTTAATCAGCTTTTTTGTTTGAGGAATCGAGACAAAATTAGACACCCAATAATCAGCAAAGTTGGTTATTTCATTATCCGTGAACTTCAATTCGTTCTGGTATAACTTCCAAAGTTCTTGAGAGGAAATCTCACCCCTACACACCTTGTTATCATATTTTTTGAACACTTCCTCAAAAGCCTCATATCTAATACTGTGTTTTGTTGCCAACCTTCTTAAACCGTCATTAAAGGTAAATAGAACCCCTCCTAAATCGAAGTAGACGAATTTGAATTGTGATGTCTGAACGTTATTTTTCATCCTCAACAATTTCGTGTGCAACGATGTGTGCCATCGACTGGTGTTCTTGAAGATATGCGATGGCGTCGTCTCGCGTTGCATTCTCATCAACCGTTTTTCTCAGGTAATTGAGGGTCTTCTCAATATCCTGCTCAGAGATTTCGTAACCAGATTTTTTCATGTTCATAGTAAGCTCCTATTGTACTTGATACAGATCATTTTATAAACCTCTTGAGTTTGAGGAAATCAAACATCTCTTGGGCGTACTGTTCTCCGACAATGCGACGCATAATTTCTCGACTATTGGTCTGGGACAAGATATTTAGACTTCCTTCCCATAGAATTTTTCGGTCGAGTATAGCAAGTTTCCGGTGATGATGGTTGACTGTTGCCAAGACTTGAATGCCCAGCATCTCAAACTCTCTGATAACTCTTCGAGAGAAAGTGGCTAAAGGTTCCTCGAGAATGCTGGGATCTTTGGTAACAACATACACTGCCACCTGTCTTTTCATCAAACGCCTGAAAAATGGCAGCAATATCTTCATTCTGTTCTGAGAAATGAAGGGGCTCTCAATAATTGCCTCACGCTCGCAGTGCTCTAGATCAGAAAGAAAAGAAGTATAAAACGACTTCTCATCGAATAGATGA
>PFLP01000061.1:1077-4738 GCA_002784625.1 Candidatus Pacebacteria bacterium CG_4_10_14_0_8_um_filter_42_14
GAGGCATTACTTTTCATTTTCATCCCCATCAATATCAAGTATACTGACTTTGCCATCTAGATAGATGAAGCCGAGCTCTATTAATCTCTGATAAGTCTTGAGAATGCTCTTGAAAAAGTGTTCCAACTGAGGGGTCATGGGCTCACAAGCGTATAAAAAATCACCGAAAGGTGGGTTTTTTTATGCTTTGTTCTCGTTGTGAAATCAATCCTGAACGAAGTGAAGAGGTTCTGCCGCCAAGTTGCGAAGCAACGTGGTTAATACTGAGCAATCGAATTTGTGGGAATTTGATAGCCGCATGCATTTTTCATTCGCACCAGAGTATTTCGAGGATCGTACCCCGATGACTTCGTTACCTATTTCAGTTAGACTAAGGTGAATTATCATTATTCAAATGCTAGAAGAATCTGACCTATCAACAAGTCAAATGATTGGGGTGGACACACTTCACTCAGCTGAGACTACCATAGATAGAACTGATAATGGGTCGGTGAGGGAATACGACGAACATATTGAGTCCTTGCTAAAACCACGACAGTTTATTGATGGAGATGGGTCTGCTCATACTTCATACACATTCTGCTCAGCCAGTGCCGATCCTGTTGAAGTCGTATTCTTTAATCCAGGTGAGCTTCCACCCGTATCCACCGAGTTGCTTTCTGGAAAAGTGGGTATTGTCTGCGGAAGTAAGCAAGATGCAGCGCCTGATGGAGACTGGCAAACGGTGCTTGAGGAAATTCGATCGCAGTCTGCGCAACCAAAAGACATTACCCTTTTACGAACTGTACTTTTTGTTGCAACTGATCGTGAACATTTGACTGATCTTATGCTTCGTCTTGGTGCAGGTGAAGCTGTTCAACAACTTAAAAATCATTTCAATTGGGGGACTTCATTTCCAGATGTAAAAGAGTTTAATAGAGTGTTTGCTACCCTCCCCGTGCTGACAGATGCTATTTCTCAGCTTTCTAGTACGAATGATCATCATCACCTCGGTGTAGCAAAATTAATTTTATCCTATTTGAATCCTATTTTTTCTCCGCAAATACGACTAGAATCGCGTTTTCCTAGTCTCTTCTTGCTTGCACATATGCCCGAAGTTGAAGATATGTGTATTCAAAACATGCAAGAAGGTCGTCTAAGAGTGTCGGTTAAAAGTAAAGATGGCTACGAGTTAAAATATGTTCTACGTCCACCAGTCCAAGAAGATTTTAATGGTGGGCAACGAGCATTCGATGAAGCAGTTTCGACGGACCAGCTGATAGTTGAAGAGTGGACAATCTGCGGAATGGATGGCGTTGACCATGATGTTATGCAAATCTTGCAGGTAGTCGCTCCGAGTAATCCACATGGTAAACGACCCACTATTGTCATAGACACTCAACTGCGTCAAGCTAGTTCTACAGACTGGGCAGCGATTAAAGATCTGTCATATATGCCAGGTGGAAACCCAGACTTGGAACTTATCAGAACTCAGACAGTGTTTTGCCAAAAAGATAGCTCTGGGAAAAGTACTGTTGCACTTGCCGTTCCTGAAATAAACACCATGTGCTTAAGGTTACCCATCGGCGACCTTAGCTTGGACCTAGCGGGTCATGAGAGTGGTCATCTTTGGGATTCTCAATTTGAAAATGGGGATGATGAGATCAAAGCATGGCTTGCTTCAATAGATCGGGCGACTGAGATAAAGCGCGGAAAAGAGCAAGCGTTGTGGCAATGGTGGGATCTACAAGAACGAGCTTTTTCCCCCAACAATGTACCTGATGAAATCTTCTTAGAGTTAGAGCGCAGAAGAGAGAATATCTCTTTGGAGTATGAAGAGGTTTCTAAAACTGCTCCATCTAAAATTGGAATTCTCATTCACGAAGAGCGGAAAGCAAATGCGATTTGGAGAAATTGGCTCAAGAAAAACCCTACTTTGAGAAACAAGCGTCGACGAACCAGAGATACCATGAGATTCGCTTTGAGTTCATATCAGGGGCGAAGGGGAAATCTTGGGGAAAAACTAGATAAACGCTACTCACCTACAAAGGAAGAACAGAAAAAAAGATGGGATAGCTTACAAAAACGTGTGCGTCAGATAATGGGGAATGAAGAATTAGAAACATAGATATTCCTCAAAGATCCAGTTCTTAATTATGTGGCGGGACGACCAACACAATTCTACTGTAGCTCGCTTTTAATTTGTTTTGAAAGTTGGACATAATCTCTCTGATTCAACTGACCAAGAAGCATTGCGCGTTGTCAGAACATAGTTAGACAGTGAATAAATAAGTCGCGATACATATTGGACTCCTGAAAGGAGTTCATATGGGTTCGGACGCTCCCCGCTTGACAGTAACAGTTGAGCCAGAGTAATATTTGGTCAATGGGAATTAATCAATCTGGTGTCGAAACAGCAAGTCCTTTATCGAATCCAATCTCACGGAGAGAGCTTGGCCTCCTTGGAGCAGGAGTAGTGGTTGTCACAGGTGGTATTGCCAGTACAGTCGAGTCAAGCATGATGGCAGACGAGAGAAAAGAAATTGCTCATGAGATTGCAAATTTAGGCAGTGGTGTGTTCGAGACACCCGAAATGGTTGTAAAGAAATTAAAAGGAGATTTTCAAGGGTCTATGTCAGGTGAAGTTGGTCCATGGCATGGTTTGAATTTTGCTGCGTTGTATGCCGCAGGTCGCATGATGGAGGAAAGGGTGTTTGTTCCGACTTATGAACAATGGATGGCTGTTCATAATGGAGCATTATTTCTTCGCGCATTTGCAGAAAAAGCTGACCAGGATGAGGGAAATGAAGGATCTTATAGTTCGATTGACTGGGGTCGTGTGTTAACTATAGCTGGGACAGCTACTGCAGGAATAGGAATGGCTGCCGACTTGGGGGTTGGTCAGAAGTATTCAAGGAGAGACTTTTTCCGACGCGCTGTCACGACTACACTCGCGGCGGGTGCAGTCGCAACTGGTCATGCCATAAGACCGAATTTCAAAGAAGGCGACATTCCGGAAGAGGTCATTAATGCCATCGTGACAAGTGGTCAGAAAGACCAAGTACTAGAACAACTTTCAATGTTGTATTACGGCATGGGGACGGTATTAATTATGCCTAAAAATACTCCTGAGGGTGCAAAGGTAGTCGGAGAATTAGAATGGAGTGAAATAAAATCACAACTGCAACCTGAATCTGGAGGCGAACCATTTTTGAGCATATATTGGTGGTATGAAGAAATGAAGAGACTAGCTCCTCATTTGACTAACGATGCTTTGAACTTACTGCGTCTTGGTCATGAGCAGTTGGTAGCTACTGGTTGGTGGACTGAAGAGAGTTATAATCCGAATCGTCGTAATGAATATGGGCTGGATGATATTGTCGGATTGCCAACGCCATCAAGTGTATATGATATGGGTGTTGGTATGAGTATCTATCGGCGTGTGGCTGAAATGCAAAATATGATGGTAGTGAAAGGGTAATGTGCGTCTCAATATAGCTCCTAAAAAACCAAATGTCGCTTTTCCCCTGGTGTATCTGGTAGACTAGATGGATGATTCATCTTCACCTGTCAGAAGAGGAAATTCTTCACCAACACAATAAATTTGCTGGCATTTATCTGGTCAGATCAAAGGCTCAGGCGATATTGTTTCGGTCTCAAAACATTTCCATTAAAGCAATTG
>PFLP01000054.1 GCA_002784625.1 Candidatus Pacebacteria bacterium CG_4_10_14_0_8_um_filter_42_14
TGACCTGGCGTTGACCGAGATATTCCGCTTGCGAATGAGAGCGAGTTTTGTTTTTTTCTCAAGACCAGATAGTGCATCTAATGGACTGGTATGCAATAATTCATAGCTAGATCGCATAATTGCGGGTTATTGTAGCACAAAATAGATCAATTCAGATATAATATAGACATAATCTATGAAACCCATCTACTTTGTCACCCAGAATAACTACAAGTTCCAAAAATTCCAGGAAGCCATTAGCGAACCCGCTTTTCAGTTTAGGCAACTTTCAATAGTCACACCCGAAATCCAGGCTGAAAACAACCGCTTGGTAGCGGAGCACTCGGCTCAATGGGCAGCTAACGGCCAAGGGAAATCTGTAATCTGTGAGGATGTTGGTTTATATATCAAAGCCTACGGTGGCTTTCCCGGTCCCTTTCTTTCTCAGGTGGAAAAGTGGCTGAAAACTCCTGGTTTTTTGAAACTCATGGAAGGTGAAAAAGACCGATCGGCTTATTGGGAATATGCTGTGGCTTATTGTGAGCCGGGAAAACAACCCGCGAGTTTTTATACTATCCATACAGGCAATATTGCTTTGGAAGCAAGAGGAGTCGACGGCTGGTATGCCGACAAAATTTTCATTCCAGACGGAAAGACCAAGACAATAGCTCAACTGCTGGACGAAAATGAGTATCGGCGCAACCGAGATCACTACGAAAAACTTATTGAGTATTTGCAATCAAACTTAGACGAGTAATTCTTCGATGATATTGTTTATTTGATCGACATTTTCATTTACATCATCACAAATATTGTAAACCACGAACATGCCGGCGCCTAATTTGCGTGAAAGAATGGTGGTTGTGGCAAGGGCGATTTCCTGGTGAAAACTAATATCATCAATTGACTCGATAGTTCTATTTCTTTTTGCAAGTTCAGCTAGTCTCCAGGAATAAATCAGAGCTGGATCACTCCAAACATAGAGGTAAGCCTTTGCCAGCGTTGTATTTTCGCTTTTTGGATTGACCATCAACTTTCCTTGCTGATTTACCACGACGTGGGTTAACTGCACCACTGGCTGAACACCTAATAGTTTACGTAGTGTTTCTTCAACGTACTCTGTCAACAAAGCTGGAGGTAAGTTTTTCAGACTGTCTCTGCCGTTTGAAAGAGTGTGCGGCATATTTTGAGCCACAACTTGTGTTAGTTCAGAACCAAAATGGAAAAGTCTAACTCTCCCGCCAATCAAGCTAGGTTCTTTTTTAGCAGCAAGGTTAACCAAATAATCCTTGCCTGAAGACGAAATACCCGTTACGGTTACGATCCCATTATTCTCTGAACCAACAATGGGTTTATGTATTCTTTCAACGGGCATGACCACTGAGTTCTATGCAAGTTGGGTGGGTAGCTATTTCTGCTGGGTTGTAGCGCTTGGCTAATTCGTCATTCCAAATCGCCAAGAGATCTTTTTGGTTGTCCAGCATTAATCTATCCTCATCGTTAAGTCTCTTGGAAGTTTGGGCAAACTCCACCACCTTGGAAGGGAAAACCCTCAACGGCATGAGCGGATGCACTTCAGTTCGAAGCCTGTCTATCAACAGCGGGAGTGAAGTTTTGGCATGGTCAAGATCTGGAGATAAGAGCGTCAGGTAGGCGTATATATCAAAACCTTCTTTAACTAACCGGGCAAGTGTTTTGATTTGCAGGTCAAAAAAACGACCATTTGCTCCCGTATTAATAGCAAATGTTTCCGGACTAATTCCCTTCAAACATGTTGCCCGGGCATACAGTTTATAATTTGCCATTTTGTGTATCTGCTCAGAAGTCAGGTGATCCCAGAGAGCAGTGGAGCTAAGGTTATCATCTTGCCAAAGGAACACTTTGTTGACCAAGTCACGTTTTTCCAGTTCTTCCATCATCCAGAACGTCCATTCCGGAGCCAGGTCAGGCTGTCCACCAGTGAGATAGATTATTTTGGGAGCATTTTCCTGTGCTTGGTAGAGATCAACCATTTTTTCGACCGACATAAAATCGCCATATTCAGGATTGCTTTTCAAGTAGCGAAAATCCACAAAACAGTACCAACAACGGAAGTTGCAGGCTCCGAGTCGGAAAATTTGAGTCGTTTCCGCCTCTTCGCGAGTAATGCCGAGTTTCGACGGGACAAGATTAGGCAAAATATCAATATCCGGCCAGTCAGATCGCTGAGTAGTTGACCGCCTGACCATTCCATAGCCTTCACAGTTTATATAGGCGTGAGTTGAGCCTTCAACTTCGGCTTTCGGGATTTTAGATAAAAATACTTCCCGAGTTTGAGGGCGAATTATTCTTTCCCGGTAATAAGCAGCTAATTGTAACGAGTCAAAACCCTCACGTTCAATCATAAAATTGATACTGATTGTACCACTCAGATACGAACGGAGGTCATCCGACTCGCTTGATCTCGATCAATCACGTCAAGTCTCAAGTAACCGGCATTAATTTCTTTGCCCCCCAGCGGTTATGGCTTTCTTACGCGTCAGCGGGGAGCTACTGGAGTAGGTTCACAACAGACTCTCAGATCTATTATGGGTTACAATGCTTTCATGAAAAAAGTTGGTTTTGAAGACATCAATAATAAAAATATTTTCTTTGTGCTAAGCGAACCGAGATCGAAGTCAAAAAAAATTGTAATCATGAGCCATGGATTTAGAGGTTCTTCCGTTGGTCCAGCTAGAACTTTTGTGAACTTTGAAAAGCTAATTAATGAAAACGACATAAGTACATTACGATTTGATCAACCTTGCAGCGGAAATTCAGATGGAGAATACATAGATTCTTCTTTTAATGAGTGGATTAAGACGACTACTTTTTTTGCTAATAAATACTTAAATTTAGGATATCAAGTTATACTTCTTGGACAAAGCATGGGAGCAACAACTACCATGGCTGCGACAGCACAGAAAGATATTGAGGGGAAGATTCCATGCATAATTCTTTGGGTGCCAGATCCAGAGACAGAGCTTGAAGTTAATCCAAATGATATTTGTGAAGAAGCTGGTGAAAGATATAAAGGTAGATTCTGGGAAGAAGCCAAGGAATCCAATTTTTTTGGATGCTTAGACAAATATACTGGAGGAATTCATCTTGTGTATGGTGAAAAAGATAAATACGTTGCTAAGGCATTACGCGACCAAGTTATTGAAAAAGTAAAGGCAAAAAATCAACCATTTATGATTCTAAAAGGTCAAGATCACTCCCCATGGGCATACGATCTGACACAAAATATATATGAGCAAGAATTAGAGTTTATTAAAAAATATTTTGTTTAGAAATTTAAGCTTTTACAGCTTCTGAATTTTTATTCATCATTTTCGCTCTAGAATGCTCCTCGGATTCACAGGTATTCCATACACCCTGATCTCAAAGTGTAAGTGTGGCCCAGTCGACCAACCAGTACTGCCCATGTTGCCAATGGTGTCTCCAACTTTAACTTCCTGGCCTTTATAGACGAAAATTCTATCTAGATGAGCATAGACAGAAGTGATGTTATCGCCGTGATCAATGATGATGTGTTTGCCGTAACCCCAAAAGATCTCTCCTGCATAAATCACAGTTCCATCCATGAATGTCGTTACTGGGTCGCCAACGCGGTGCCTGGGGCTGGCAATATCAATGCCCGTATGAAATTTTTGGTAACCACTCGACTGGGCAAATTCTAAAGTGACAATGCCCTGAACCGGCCAAACGACCTGCTTTGAAACTTCTGTGGTGTCAGAGCCATCCACTGGGTTTTTAACAAGAATTGTTTGTGTCTCTGGCTCTATGTCAACCAGGGCATCAGAAATGATATTGATTCCAGTGTGGGTGAGAATAATTACGCCAATGATTGGTAGGGAGATAATGATTAAAAACGCTATCGCAACGAACTGAAGTTCTTTTCTAAATGACCAGACAGTGTGGGCGACGAAGAATGGGTGCATTTATGAGTACAAGTCTTTAGGGTCAGTGGTCAACATCGGATGTTCTTTTTGAGAGGCAACGACTTTGACTGCCACATGATTTTGATCAGCAATAATCAAGGCTTCGCCGCGCTCGCAGGTGAGAAGGAACTGTTGTTCGTACTCGCTCAGATTAAATTCTTGAACTACTTTTTTAATAGAAGTGGTGTCTTGTTTCATAAGAATTCTCAGCGACGACTGGGAAGCTATAGCACGGCCATATTCCTGATTCAGGAAGTCATTGGCTTGTTGGGAGATGAGGGTGACTCCAAGATAGTGTTTTCGTGCGCGTCTAACTAATCCAGCCAAGAAGCGAGCGCTCTCTTCATGTTGCAAAAGTAACCAGGCCTCATCAATGACGAGGATGCGTTTCTGCGGGTCGCTTTTGACTTCGGAGTGGACAAAGTTGGCGGTAGTGAGAATCATGATCTGTCTTAATGACTCATCGAGATCTTTGATGTCAAAGACAACTAGTCGGTTAGATAGATCAACGTTGGTTTGGGAAGTAAAAACGCTGGAGAGGGAACCGGTCACAAACTTATCAAGCCTGTTGCACAAGTCTTTCTGTTTCATCGTCTTGAGCACTTTGTAGAAATCTTTAAGAAGGGGAAATTTTTGTTTGCCTTCATACTTCTGTTTTCTCATGGTGATATCAAACTTTTTGTAGGTATCGATCAGGGCTTTGTCGACCACTGCCCGCTCTTCGTCGCTGAGAGATCCCGCCATCAGAGAAATAATCTCAGTTAGATCTTGGATGTGTTCGGAGAGACCATTTTGACCGGTGACT
>PFLP01000006.1 GCA_002784625.1 Candidatus Pacebacteria bacterium CG_4_10_14_0_8_um_filter_42_14
CATCTGGCTCATAGAACCACAGAAAAAGACACTGCTAAGTGAAAGCAGTGACAATCCTAATCTGGCGGGATTTTATCAGCTGGTTCGCTCTGGCTTTCGTCCCTTCTTACTTCCAGCAATTGTTGCTGGATCACTATTTGGACTCTACGATTGGGGACTCTCCAAGCCATCAATAGCCGAACACATAGGCCTCAACGCAACAAGTTACTCGATTATGATTTCGGTTGTCGCCGTCGTCGCATTCTTCTCAGCAGGTCTTTTTCCGAGACTTCGTAGAAAATTATCTGACATCTCGCTACTCACTGCTGCGGCCATACTTATTGCCGGAGGATTTATTTTTGGTGGACTTAATGTTCGCCTCCTGGGATTTGTCACACTCTTCATCGTAGATATTGGCTTCACAGTTTTTTCACCTATAACCAGTATCCTAGTAAATAAGCACGTTACTTCCGCGTATCGAGCAACCAGCATTTCTACTCTTCAATTTCTATATAAGATTCCGTTTTTGATTCTAAATATTCTCGCTGGATATGCCATAGCTTTCGGAAGTATTAACCAATTCCACCTCGCGCTTGGGGTTATTTCTTGCTTTGGCTTATTTGTGTTTGCTCTAAGAAAACAAGCTTTTTCTCCCTCGACCAGCTCTTAATTTCAAACTCGCGCTTGAGAGCTTCGCTTTTTGTTTCTACTGATTCCTGGTAGATCTGCTTTACCGGCTTATGAGAGCGAGTGTAGTTCCCACCCTTGCCTGACAAATGTTCTTGAAACCTTCGCTTTGGATCGGTTGTAATACCAGTGTAAAAACTGCCGTTGGCACACTCAAGAATGTAGATGAACCACATATAATTTTCAAACTTATTTTTTCTATACTTAGTTGTTACATAAAATTATGCTGATTAATCAAGTATAATAACTATTCAATAATATATAACTTACAACTAATTACATAAGAACTATGCCCAATATGGCACGTATTTAGCAAACTTCTTTGAGCCTGATTTTGGATCATAGAGCTTGATAAGGCCATCACTAACGGAATCAGAAATTATTCTTGACGCTGTAGGATAATTACCCGATGGAATATTAAACCTCTTCCTAAGGCTAGTGTTTGTCATAAAATCTCTTGAGATATACTTTAAGGAAGCATGTTGATAAGCAGCTCTAACTTTATCAGTCTTATCCATATTGCCTAATTTTTGATGTGAATAGAGCGTGACTCTGGTGAAATCGTCTCCTTTTTCAAAATTGGGAGCTGGCAATTGAAAAAACTCCGCTTCAGAGACCACCTTATCTACGCCACTACCCCTTTCTTCACAAATACCCATCCTTCTCATTAACTGACCCATCTGCTCATTTCTACTCTTCGGAGGATGATCTAAAAATCTTAAAACATCAAAGTTCTTCTTACTTAATTTTTCCCAAAGCTGTCTCTCTTGTCCTAGGTGATCTTTTAGCTTCTTTTTGTACGTACCTACTCTTATAAAACATTCATTTTTAAAACTAACTGGAAACCCAAATGCTGAATAGATTTCAACAATTACAATCTTAAGACCATCTCTGAATAGTTCGTGAAAGATAAATACTATTCCTGGTTTTAGTTGAGTATCCAACCAATTTTTTAATTCTTGATTTTTGACCCTATGCTTGTTTGGCGAAAATGAAGTACCAATAATACTTCTAGATTTATCTTCAATTCCATATAAAAGGTATGCTCTTTGTTGATCATAAAGACACGCTGCGTTAGATAGTGCCGAAATATATTCTCCCAACTCCTGGGAAGAATAGTTGTTTTGTTTAAATTCAATCCACTCCGTCTCTCCAGGGAGAGATAAAATGTAATCAAGTAGTTCATTTAATTTTTTATTTGAGATAACACTATTTTACCATTCAAATCAACTCAAATGCTTTTGTACCATCTAAAACAAGATCGGCTCGCCTTTGGGGATTTTGTTTTCGAAAGTACTTAAGTTCTCCATCCGACCAGTCTCGCCACATCTTTTCAATTTCTTCTCTAGATTTCTTGGATCCATCGGCGATGTCTCTCTCGACTCCTCTTTGGATACAGAGCTCTAATGGCACGTCAACAAAAATTCCCAAAGAAATATACTGACTAAATTCTTTACGAATCGCGCTCACACCCTCTAAAATCATGATTGGTGTAACAGGTTGATCAACTACGGGGACGCGGTCTTGATTGGAATGTTCCCACCACTGCGACCTGTCATAGCTTAGAGTTTTTACGCCGTTCTTAATTGGAAGAAAAACCTGAGGTTCCAAGAGTTTCCACCAATCTAGGGGATTATCCCAACTAGCAAAGTCATCTGTGTGAATAATTTCAGCGCCCAACAATTTGGACAAATATCTAGCCAAAGTTGATTTCCCAGAACCTCCATGGCCATCAATACCAATAAATAATGTATTGCCAACTTTTGGTTTTTTAGTGGAGAGGAGATGGTAAATGAAATTCATTTGTTCATTTTTTCTACAAACTCCCTCGGAGTTAAAATGTTTAACTTTCCAACTTTCGTATCACTAGCTAAAACCAAGAGATCGTCATCTCCTGTGACTAAAAAATCTGCCTTTCCACTAATTGCGGTATCAAGAATATCTTGATCTTTATCGTCTCTGACTTCCACCTTACTTTTGGTTGGAAAAACAATAATTCCATACAAATGAATAAGCTGTAAAAATCCTTCAATCAGCTCTAAGCTCAAATTATATTTCTTAAGAATTTTTGGACGCCTCAATACCTCTGAAGTTTCAGCGATAAGGTTTGAAGAGACCAGAAGTTCAAATTTTTTCGCTTGCCACAGCCGCAATACCTGAAATGGACTTCCTTTTGGGATAATAAGCCCGCTAATCAAGACATTTGTGTCAATTATTACTCGAGGAATTTTCATAGCGCTCTTGTCGCACTGATTCTACCTCCGAGGAAATGTCGTTGTAGGCATCATCAAAATCAACGTCTTTATTAGTAGCTCTTACTTCTTCAAGAAAATAAAAAGCCTTCAGGCGCTGATACTCCGCCAGCTGCTTAAGACTGATCATTGCCAATTGCGCTTGGCTTCTGTTCATCACAATGATTGGCCTGCTCGATTTACCTACTGTGACCGCGACATCCTTATATTGACGCTGCACATCTCTGATCGAAACAGTTTTGTTTAGTAGTTGCATGATACGGTCTATATTACTTCTGTTTTTTCATTTTGTCAAACATTTGTCTGACAAAAATTGCAAATGTGCCACATAGCTTCATTTTAGCTCAATATCTAGATATACTGTAGACAATGTTTAGAAAATTACTACTTTGGTGGCTTTCCTTCACTTTGATCTGGGGACTGTTCCGACTCCTAAACCCCTCTGAAGTTGTTTCAGAGCTATTAGCAAAACCAGTCATTTGGCTAGGAATTATGCTCATTGGTTTTAAGATTGGTTTATTACCCCGACAGATCATCATTGATCTAAAAGAAAAATATTTACAGACTAAACCCGTACTCACAACATTAATCTTGCCCGCCCTCTCCATCACATTCTACTTTTTACTCATAAATTTTAGATCAGTATCTATTCCACAAATCAGTTTTTTTAGTCTAGTTACAATTTTATTAATAAATTTTGCAACTGGAATAGTCGAAGAAGTTGTTTACAGAGGAATCCTTTATGTCTGGCTGCTCAAGAACGCATCGGAGTTAACTTCATTCCTGTTAGTGCAATTGCTATTTCTGATTGGACACCTTCCCATACTCATTATTCATTCTGATTCCTTTGAATCTAGCCTAACACGAGCTCTCTTCATCGTTTTAATTGGCTCCGCTCACACCCTGGTATTTAGATTCACCAAGTCGCTCTATGCATCGTCACTGACCCATGGAATTTGGAACTCACTGGTAAATTTGTTTATGCTCTCCTAGACTCTAATCAATGAAACAAAAACCATCTCAAACCAAACATAATATTCTCATCGAGCTCAGCGTTCCAGACTTTACCATAGCTAAATCATTTTATAAGATTTTTGGCTTTGAAGTCGCCTGGGAAGAAGCTCCCAAAGGCATGAATGGTTATTTAGTAATGAAACGGAAAGAAAGTGTTTTGTGTTTCTTTTGTGGCAATGTGCAAGTGTCTGATCATCCTTATTTCAAGAAATTTGATCCAAATACCAAGCGCGGATTCGGCGTTGAGTTCTCTATTCCTGTGGATGACATTGATGAGTATTGGCAGGATGTCTCTCGCCAAATTGATCTCAAACACGTTATGCAGCCGCTGCGCCTCCAACCGTGGGGTATAAAAGATTTTCGCATAGAAGACCCCTTTGGCTACTACTTTCGCGTCAATGAGCCAACCGACATTCTTTCAGAGCTTTTGTTGGGAGAAAAAGTGTACTAAATGAAGTTAACTATATATCTACAACCGAAAAGAGCATTATTAAGTTTTAGCAGCAATTATTTTCTGAAATTCCTTTTCCATATAAATGTCCATATTTGAGCTAAGTCTGTCCAGAAATACCATTCCGTTTAAATGGTCAAGCTCATGTTGAAAAATTCTGGCTAAAAAGGGCCTAAGTAAACTTTTGCGTTGGTTTTCTAGTTACTTTTCATTGATTGATAGCATACAATCTCACCACTTTAATGTAATAGGAGATTAAATGACGAAAAAAAATGGTGTTTGGTGTGTCAAAAACCCA
>PFLP01000005.1 GCA_002784625.1 Candidatus Pacebacteria bacterium CG_4_10_14_0_8_um_filter_42_14
AAGGAATTGACGGGGGAGCGCACAACCGGTGGAGCATGTGGTTTAATTCGATACAAAGCGAAAAACCTTACCCAGATTTGACATGTACCTGCACGGTCTAGGAAACTAGACTTTCTTCGAGAGTGGTACACAGGTGATGCATGGCTGTCGTCAGCTCGTGTCGTGAGACGTCCACTTAAGTGTGGTAACGAGCGCAACCCTTGTCGTATGTTATACGTATCATACGAGACTGCCTCTGCTTAGCAGGGGAGGAAGGAGAGGACGATGTCAAGTCAGCATGTCCCTTACATCTGGGGCTACACACATCCTACAATGGAGCCGACAACGGGTAGCGACGGGGTAACCCCGAGCCAATCCTATAAACGGCCCCTCAGTTCGGATTGAAGGCTGCAATTTGCCTTCATGAAGTCGGAATCGGTAGTAATCGCAAATCAGCAGGTTGCGGTGAATACGTTCTCGCTCCTTGTACACACTGCCCGTCAAGCCAGCAAAGTCAGCAGCGCCCGAAGCGGGTGTCCATAACCCCGCATTTATGCGGGGGGTGGCCCTTCTACGGCGAGGTTGGCGATGAGGACTAAGTCGTAACAAGGTATCCGTACTGGAAGGTGCGGATGGATCACCTCCTTTCTAAGGAGTAAGGGTTTAGAGAATCACGCCTCTTTTCTCCCATAACTGGCAACGGTTATGAAAACTACCAAATCCTATGGACATATGTGCCTAGGTCGGTGGCTCTACCACCATGTTTGATTCAGTAAAAATTGTTCTATATAATGAGCCTTATGAACCTCGATAAGCTGACTAACAAGTCCGCCGAGAGCCTTCAAGGCACAATCCAACTCGTCGGAGAACTCAAACAAAGCGAAGCTACTCCTTCGCATCTTGCGTTAGTTTTAACAAAACAAGCTGGAGGTATCGTTCCATCTTTACTTAGAGCCCTAGATAAAGACCCTGACGCCATCGCCAAAGAGCTTCAAGATGAGATTACTAAGCTTCCAACTGTCAGTGAGCCCACCCAGGCCAAAATTTCTTCTGATTTACAGAAAGTTTTAGCTGATAGTGAAACTGAAGCCGGTAAACTTCGCGATGAATTTGTTAGTACTGAGCATCTTTTCTTAGCACTTCTAGATTTGAAAGATATTGCAGAAATATTTGATATTACTAAAAAAGATATCCTTGAAGCTCTAAAATCAGTCCGAGGCTCTCAGAAAGTTACTGATCGTGATCCAGAGGGAAAATATCAAGCTCTTGAGAAATACACGCTTGATTTCACTGCTCTAGCCCGTGAAGGAAAAATTGATCCTGTTATTGGTAGAGACGAAGAAATCAGACGTGTCTTACAAATACTGTCGCGGCGCACTAAGAACAATCCTGTTCTAGTTGGCGAACCGGGCACTGGTAAGACTGCAATCGTTGAGGGTCTCGCAAAAAAAATTATTGATAACGATGTTCCAGACATGTTACGCAATAAGCGAATCCTCTCGCTTGATCTCGGGGCTCTGATAGCAGGTGCCAAATACAGAGGCGAGTTCGAAGATAGACTCAAAGCAGTTATCAAGGAGATCGAGTCCTCTGATGGCGAAATTATTCTATTCATTGATGAATTACACACCATTGTCGGTGCTGGCGCTCAAGAAGGGTCAACTGACGCTGGAAACCTTCTAAAACCAGCTTTAGCGAGAGGTGGTCTTCGCACCATTGGGGCTACTACTCTCAAAGAGTACCGCAAGTATGTCGAAAAAGATGCCGCTCTAGAGAGAAGGTTCCAGCCAGTCATGGTCGAAGAGCCATCCGCAGAAGACGCCCTATCTATTCTTAGGGGCATAAAAGAAAAGTACGAAGTTCATCACGGAGTCAAAATTAGAGATGCGGCACTTGTTGCCGCTGTGCAACTTTCCAAAAGATATATAGCTGATCGATTTTTACCTGACAAAGCCATTGATCTTATCGATGAGGCAGCTTCTGTTCTCAAGATTGAAAATGAAAGTAAGCCAACGGCATTGGATCAACTTGAGCGAAAAATCAGACAACTGGAAATTGAAAAACAAGCTCTTAAAAAAGAGAAGGATGACGCTTCAAAAAAGCGTCTCCAGGAGCTTGAAAAACAACTAGCTGAGTTCCAGGGAAGATATAAAGAATTAGAGTTTCATTGGAAAAATGAAAAAGAAGTAATTGATACTATTAAAGCCTCTAGCAAGGAACTTGATCAGCTCAGAGAGTCTGCCATCCAAGCTGAGCGCAACTACGACTTACAAAAGGTTGCTGAAATAAAATACGGCGAGATACCCAAGATTGAGAAAACGATTAAAGAAGCCCAAAAAAAACTCGCCTCTATTCAGAAAGACACAAAGATCTTGAAAGAGGAGGTGACTGAAGAAGATATCGCGGCGATTGTTTCTCGCTGGACTGGCATTCCTGTCTCGAAAATGCTTTCGTCAGAGACCACGAGACTGCAACACATGGAAGAAGAACTGCAGAAGCGGGTCATAGGTCAAACACAAGCCATTGAAGCCCTCTCTAATGCAGTACGCAGGTCCCGCGCTGGTATATCCGACGAGAACCGCCCCATGGGATCTTTCATGTTCCTTGGCCCAACTGGCGTTGGCAAAACAGAAGTCGCCAAAGCCGTAGCTGAATTTCTCTTCGCTGACGAAAGCCGCTTGGTTCGCATTGATATGAGTGAGTACATGGAAAAACATTCTGTCGCTCGTCTCATTGGCTCTCCTCCCGGTTATGTTGGTTATGAAGAAGGCGGACAACTTACCGAAGCGGTTCGACAGCGCCCTTATACAGTGGTTCTTTTTGATGAAATAGAAAAAGCAAATCCAGAAGTTTTTAATGTTTTGCTACAACTGCTTGACGACGGAAGATTGACTGATAGTAAAAGTAGGACAGTTGATTTTAAAAACACCCTAATAATTATGACTTCCAATCTTGGTAGTTCTTTGATTAGCGAATACGCCAATGATCTAGAAAAGCAAGAACAAACTGTACAAGAACTCTTGAACCAAAACTTTAGACCTGAATTTTTAAATCGTCTCGATGACATCATCATCTTTCAACCACTAACTGAGAAAGAAATTGAGCAAATCGTGGTCTTACAACTAGAGCTCGTTCGAAAAAGGCTGGCTAAAAAAGACTTCACAATCTCATTTGACAATTCATTAGTCAATTACCTGGCGAAAACAGGATATGATCCCGTCTTTGGCGCACGGCCACTGAAGCGGTTAATTCAGTCAAGCGTCCTGGACAAGCTCTCAATGAGTATCATCGACGGCAAACTGAAGTCAGGACAAGCTATCTCTGTCGGCTACAAAGACAACCAAGTTCAAATCAAGTAGTTAATTAAATCGTGGTAGAATAAACGTCTTAACTTGGGTCGCTAGCTCAGTTGGTTAGAGCGCAGTCCTGATAAGACTGAGGTCCATGGTTCGAATCCATGGCGACCCACCCCATTTCATACTTGCCAATTAGCAGTCTGACAATTAGAATGCTAATCCATGGCTGAAAACCCAAGAACCCCCGGCATAAGCTCAAAGAAAAAGCTACTCGCTAGAGATGCTTCTTCTGTTATGCAGCTACCAGCAATTCCGATTCGAGAAGGCGTTTTATTTCCAAACACAGAATCAGTTCTTAGTTTTGGAAGACCAATTTCCCTGAAAGCTATCAAGGGAGCTGATAAAGAATCCAAGCTGGTGATTCTTCTAACTCAGAAAGATAACAAGATCGAGACTCCAAAGCCAAATGACTTATTTGAAGTTGGGACATTAGCAGTCATCGAGCGTTCTCTCGGAGGCGGCGGAAGTGTTAATGCTCTTGTCAGAGGCATCGGTCGAGTTAAAATCTTAAAGTTTGATCAGGTCGAGCCATTCTTCAAAGTTTCAGCCGTAAAACTTCATGATATTGAAGAGGATGATGAGGAAACAAAAGCACTTGTTTCTCATCTACAAAAAGAATTCAGAAAGTCTGTTCTTATGGGCAAGCCTGTTGAGTTTCTGAACTTCATGAAACTGATGGGCGGGGTAAAGAATGGAGAACTAGTCGATCAAATTGCCAGTACTTTAAATATTTCCTCAAATGAAAAGCAGGAGTTACTTGAAATTGTCTCAGTGAAACAGCGAATAAAGATGGTTATCCAGCATTTGGCACACGAAATGAAGGTCATGGAGATTGAAAAAGATGTTGTTCACAAAACTCAAAAGAAATTTGACAAGCACATGAGAGAAAATGTGCTCAGAGAAAGACTTAGAACTATTCAAAAAGAACTTGGAGAAATTGACGAAGAAGAGGAGATGGCAACTGAGTATGCCTCAAAACTTAAGAAGCTTAAACTTTCGCCGGAAATCAAGAAAAAAGTAACAAAAGAAATTCAGCGACTCAAACAAATGTCTCCACACAATCCAGAGTCTGGATACGTTCGCTCATGGCTTGAAACTTTTTTTGAATTACCTTGGGGCAAAAAATCAAAAAGCTCAGCTGATATTAAAAAAGCTAAAGCGATACTCGAAAAGAATCATTACGGCTTAGAGAAAGTTAAAGACAGAATTCTTGAATACATCGCAGTTTTAACATTGAAGCAAAAGTTATCAAGAACAAAAGATACTCAGCTTCCAACTATTTTATGTTTTGTTGGACCACCGGGAGTGGGGAAAACCAGCATCGGAAAATCAATCGCCGAAAGCTTGGGTCGCAAATTCACCAAAATTTCTCTTGGAGGAATTCGAGATGAGGCAGAAATTCGAGGTCACCGAAGAACATACGTCGGCGCTCTTCCTGGAAAAATAATCACTGGTATAAAGCAAGCTGGAAGCTGCAATCCAGTTTTCATGCTCGACGAAATTGATAAAATTGGCAATGATTTTCGTGGCGATCCGTCTGCAGCTCTCCTTGAAGCTCTCGACCCAGAACAAAATTTTTCTTTTGAAGATCACTACTTGGACGTTCCCTTTGATTTGTCTGACGTAATTTTCATTACCACTGCCAACACCTTAGACACCATTCCTCCAGCATTGCGTGATCGCTTGGAAATCATTAGATATACAGGCTACACTCAAGAAGAAAAATTCCAAATCGCCAAAAAACATTTGCTAAAGAAAGTTCTAAAAGCAAATGGCATGACTGAAAAACAACTATCGCTTTCAGACTCAGTAATCAAGATGCTTATTTCTCGCTACACCAGGGAAGCTGGAGTTAGAGAGTTAGAACGCACCATGAGTGCCGTCTCACGAAAAGCTGCGAGAAAAATTGTTGAAACTGCAAAAAAAATCACCAAGGCTTTAGAACTATCGCCGAAAATTATCAAAGACTTTTTAGGTCCTGAAATGTTCGATGAAACCATTACCGAGAAAGAAGACCAGGTTGGCTTAGCAACTGGATTAGCCTGGACTAGTGTTGGTGGCGACATGTTATTTATTGAAGTGGTTTTAACACCTGGCAAGGGCAAAGTTCAGCTGACTGGCAAGCTTGGGGACGTCATGAAAGAATCAGCCCAAGCAGCCCTAACTTATGTAAAGTCTCAAGCCAAATCACTTCATATCGACCAACAAGTCATTGAAGCCACTGACGTCCACATTCACGTTCCAGAGGGGGCAATTCCTAAGGATGGACCTTCGGCTGGCGTTACGATGGTAACTGCAATTGTTTCAGCCTTTACCAAAGTCCCCGTCAAAAGAAGCGTGGCTATGACAGGAGAAGTCACCTTGCGCGGCCGTGTGCTCCGCATTGGTGGTTTGAAAGAAAAAAGCATCGCCGCTCATCGAGCCGGCAGCACTGACGTTATCATTCCTGCGGAAAACGAGCGCGATCTTATTGATATGCCGGAAAGCGTTAAAAAAACCATTACCTTTCATCCCGTCGCTACCGTTGATCAGGTGCTTAAGCTCGCCTTAGCCAAGTAGTTGCATGCTACACTACAGTAATGAAACGGTTTCTTATTGTTATTGTGGCCAGCCTATTCCTAAGTGGCTGCTCCATTTTAGACAAAAACACCACCGCCGGCTTACAAGTCATCACCAATGACAAACCTAGCTCTGTTTTCTTAGATGGTCAATTTCTAGAAAAAGCTCCTCTCATAGAAAAAAATATTAAACCAGGCACGTATGGAGTCAGAATTGAGCCCGATGATCCAACCCTGGTACCTTACGAAACCTCTGTGACTTTGCGAAAGGGTCTACTGACCGTTATTACTTGGAAACCAGACACCAGGCCAGAACTTAGCGGTGGCGTAATCTATGAGATGGAACCATTAAAAAATAAACAGCAGTCTGAAGTTTCCTTCATTACTATTCCCGATGGAGCCATTGTGGCTCTAGACGGTCACGAAAAAGAATTTGCGCCAGTCATAGTTCCCGGTGTGGATCCTGGTCAGCATGAATTCGAAATAACTCTACCGTCTTACGAATCTCAGCAGCACACAATTAATGTTGTCCAGGGATATAGAATGATAGTCAGAGTGAAACTTGCTAAACTGGAAGCTATACCTGAATCAGAAATGGAGCCTCCCGTCAGTGAAGTTGAAGCAGCGACTCAACCACCAGCAGACACAACTGAACCTCTTGACATTAAACAAGCCAGTCCTAGCGCGGAAGCTAGCCCGAGCGGACAGTTGGTTCGAATCTTGCCAACCAACTTCTTCCAGGACGATAGAGAAGTACTCAGAGTCAGGAGTCAACCTAGCACTGAAAGCGCTACCGCTGGGTTTGTAGAAGCTAACTCTACTCATACTCCGGGCGGAGAAGCCAAGCTTGGCTGGAATAGCATCATCTACAACGGCGCTCTAGGCTGGGTTAGCAGTGATTACTCCAGACTCGAGTGATGAGAAACAAGCTGCTCCTGCTGCCGGCTTCAACCTGGGTTTTCTTTCTTTTTTGGATTTTATATTTTGGTTTTTTTTGGTCGTATGTGGTTGTCGAAAAACCAGACGGAGCAGTATTTGCCCAAAACATCAATGTTTGGGGAGACTGGGCAGTTCACTATACAATTGGCTCAGCATTTGCTTTCAGAACACTTTCACCGGTAAATGGACCATTACTGATTGGCGAACCCCTGCAATACCCATTCTTAGCTGACTGGATATCTGGAATTTTAATCAGATTTGGGATGCCATTTTTTCAGGCATTCATCACACCAAGCTTTATTTTTTCACTACTCACTGTAGCCAGCCTCTATTATTTTTACTACGTACTCAGTAAATCTCATCTTCTTGCCAAGCTTGCAAGCTTGATATTTTTATTAAATGGTGGTCTTGGATTTCTGTATTTTTTCGTTGATGCTTGGCAAAGCAATTCATTTTTAAAATTTCTAATAAATTTGCCTAGAGAATACACCAGAATGCCGGAGCTTGGAATTCAGTGGATTTCTGTAATTCAAAGTATGATCATTCCTCAACGATCTTTTACTTTTGGATTTCCAATCGCATTATTGTTGCTCAGTTTATTTTATAAATCTTTTTTAACTGCAAAAAAAACTCCCTCACTAGTTGCTACATTGACTCTAGTATTTGGTCTTAGCCTCCAGCCTCTTTTGCACACTCATAGCTACATTGCCGCTGGTCTCATTATGAGCAGCTGGAGTTTGCTTCATCTTTCAAAACAAAAAACACGCACTGCAATATGGCGAGCAGTATTAAGATTGGGGTTACTCGGGGGAGTAGTTTCAATCTTTGCAAACTTGATTCTAGTATTTTTTCTGGACGCTCAATCAAAATTCAGTTTTATTAAATGGTTCCCTGGCTGGTACGCAAGTGATCTTGGAGTTTCTCCAATCAATTTTTGGATTCAGAACTGGGGGCCAACTCTGGTCGTCGGCTTGCTTTTATTTATCTTAACTTTTTTCATCAGCAAAAAAGAAAGATTAACTCACTTGCTCACTTTTGGACCATTTATTTTGTTGTTCATTCTCCCAAACTTGTTTTTATTCCAGCCCTGGATTTGGGACAACACAAAACAATTTATATGGTCATCTGTTGGCATATCTTTGCTTGCAGCAAATGGAATAATGGTTCTCTGGAAACAAAATCGCATAAAAATGCTTGCTAAATTTTCAGCTGCCATCTTACTTATTTGCATGACTCTTTCTGGAGGAATTGACACTCTTAGAATTATTGAATTCTCGACCCACAGCTATCAAGAGTACTCAGCCGAAGAAATGGTCTTAGCCGACTGGGTTAATAGTAACACTCCAGCCTCATCAATTTGGATTACGGGCGACCCTCACAATCACTGGCTTTACAATCTCACTGGCAGACAATCGTTTTTGACATTTAGAGGCTGGCTCTGGTCACACGGCTATGACTACTACTCTAAGGAAACAGAGCTACGTAACTTCTTCCACGATCCTGGATCAAATAATTTACAAGAAAAATATGGGGTTACTAACGCTGTAGTTGGACCAAATGCCATTCGCGTCTGGGACGCCAATGTCGCTGATTTTGAGAAATATTACAAAGTAATTTATAAAACTGAAAACTATGCGCTTTTCGATCTTACCCATCGACTCGCGCCGCCTCCAGAACCTTGGAAAACTGAGTAGCGTCTAGACTTGCAGTTCCGACTAATACACCGTCGGTGACCAAGAGATACTCATTAACGTCCAATTCATTTACACTGCCACCATAAATAACAGGAGAATTAGCAAACATCAACCTAACTTTTTTGACAAAAGCGGAAACAATGTCTACTGATTGATTTTTGCCTGTTCCAATCGAGCCAACAGGCTCGTAAGCAACAATTAGTGCTTCACTCGAATTGGTCAATAAGGATAGCTGCGAGTCAACAGATTCTTCAGAGACACACAAAATAGGAGTAATTCCAGTTATTCCAAGCATTTCTATCTTCTTCAGCACTAACTCGTCAGTTTCTCCCAAATATCGACGGCGCTCTGAGTGACCAACAATGCAGTATTTCACCCCAAATTCTTTAAGTTGGTCGGCGGCTACTTCGCCAGTGTAAGCCCCCATTGGAAATGGACTTACATCCTGCGCAGCTAATTCGATTGGCAAATTACGGCGCGTAATTTCTTCGCGAGCAACAGCGAGAAGATGATAGGGAACCGCTACAATAACTTTCTCAATCGAGCTTGTGGTTAGCTCTCCCAGGTCATCAAACCAGGATCTAAGCGATTCTCGCGTCTTATTTGATTTTAGGTTAGCTATGATAAATCTGTTCATAGAAACACTATACCACTGGTAATCTCAACATGTTAGGATGGTGGCCGTGCCTTTGTCACTGGAAAAACTCAACGCTGAACAAAAGAAAGCTGTCATACACACAGACGGACCAGCGATTGTGTTGGCTGGAGCTGGTTCGGGAAAAACAACGGCTTTAACTTACCGCGCAGCCTGGCTTCTAGAGCAAGGCGAGGAAATCTATCCAGAAAATTTGCTGATCGTTACTTTCACTAATAAAGCTGCTCACGAAATTCGCGATCGCATCGAAGCTCTCACTGGCCTAACTCTGCCATTATGCGGAACTTTTCACAGCATCTGCGCCAAATTACTTCGCTTTCACGGCAAATCGATTGGCATTCATCCCTCGTTCACTATTTACGATGCCAACGATCAGCTTTCCCTGATTAAAAGTATCTACAAAAAACACGGATTCGACACGAGTGCAACCAATCCCCAGTCGGTAAAGGCAGCGATTTCCAAGGCTAAAAATGAGCTCGAAGGCCCTTCAGATTTTGAGAGAAAAGCCGTCAGCCAATTTCAACAATTTGCAGCTACGATTTATCGAGCCTACGAACTGGAACTAAAAAAGGCGAGAGCACTAGATTTTGATGATCTGTTATTAAAAGCAATTGCGCTGCTGAGAACAGATGAAGCTGTCAGAACTAGCTGGCAGCAAAGAGTTAAACATGTACTGATTGACGAATATCAAGATACCAATGCTGCTCAGTATGAATTATCGAAACTACTCACCCATCCTCAGAACAATTTGTTCGTAGTTGGTGACTTTTCTCAAAGCATTTACTCATGGAGAGGGGCAGACTATAGAAACATGCTGGCGCTAAAAACAGACTACCCAGACTGCAAGGAGTATCGCCTAGAACAAAATTATCGTTCCACTCAAGTTATTCTCGATGCCGCTACCAATATTGTTTCAAAAAATACCCAGCATCCAATTTTGGCACTCTGGACTGAAAACACTGATCAAACAAAAATAACAAAATATACAGCTCAGACGGGTGAGGGTGAAGCGGCTTATGTCTTGAGGTGCATTGATTCAATTCAAACAAAATATGAACTGCATGATATTGCTATTCTTTATCGCACTAATGCTCAATCACGTCTTTTTGAGGATGCTCTTTTGAACGCCGGACTTCCATACCAGCTCATCGGAGGAACCAAGTTTTATGATCGAAAGGAAATCAAAGATGTTCTAGCTTATGCTCGGATCATTGCCAACTCAGATGATACCGTCGGGAAAAGCCGAGCCAGCAAGCTTGGAAAAAGAAGACTGGCCGCAGTTGAGGAACATCGAGAGATGTTGGAAAAACTCCAGGAAACTGAACATCCTGGCAATGTCATCAAAAAGATTCTGGAAATATCTGAGTATTTGAAAAAATATAAATCCGAGCAAGAAGAGGATAAAAGTAGGCTGGAAAATATCCAAGAACTTCTTAACGTCGCTTCGCAGTTCACTTCGCTGACCCAGTTTTTAGAGAATATTTCCCTTGTTCAAGATAACCAATTTGCTGACTCTGCTGGAAAAAAGACTCATCGTGGCGTCAACCTATTAAGCTTACACGGTGCTAAAGGCTTGGAATTTAAAATTGTCTTCCTAGTCGGTTTAGAAGAGGAGTTATTACCACATAGTCGCTCTCTCTTAGATCCTGATCAAATGGAGGAAGAGCGCCGTCTTTGTTATGTCGGTATGACAAGAGCGCGAGAAAAACTTTATCTTACTCTAGCGATGTCGCGATATATGTTTGGTAGTAGAGGCAATAAACTGCCAAGTCGATTTTTGCGTGACGTTCCAAGCGAGCTAGTTGAAGTGATTGAAGAACCAGGTGAATATACTTTACAACCGTTCATGACTTCCAAGCCAATTGGAAATAGACGAACTCTCATCGTTGATGATGACATGTTAGAAGACGTTCTAAGTGGCAAATTATCTATCGATGCATTCATAGATAGCTAACGACCCAGTAAGCCTCTATAATGGACACCGCTATGCTTTTACGTAAACTCAGACAAGACGAACGAGAGATTTACAATAAAGTCATTGAGCATCCATTACAAACGTGGGAATGGGGAGAGTTTCGCAAAAATACTGGAGTCGAGATAGAGCGTGTCGGTTTATTCGACAATGGCAAACTGCAACGAGCTTTTCAAGTCAGTTTTCACACCATTCCGTTCATCAACCGCACGATTGGCTATCTCCCAAAAAGCTACCTTCCTGACGATTTACAACTTAGCAGTTTGCAACAAATCGCTAAAGAACATAATGCTGTTGCTATAAAGCTTGAGCCCAATGTTGCTCAACCTATTTCTGACAAAAGCGCTCACTGGAAAATAGCCGAGTTTCTCTTAAAGCATGGAGCAGTTGCGGGCAGACCCTTGTTCACGAAGTACTCATTCAGCATCGACCTCACCAGAACCGATGACGAGCTTTTTGCCAAATTATCAAATAAAACTAGATACAATGTTAATCTAGCCGTAAAAAAAGGTGTCAAAATCGAGGAGAGAACCTCTGAGGCAGGCATGCAAGAATATCTTGAAATACTCGCCGAAACAACAAAGCGCCAAGGCTTTTACGCCCACTCACCCAGTTACTTTTCAAAGATGTGGGAGGCCCTAAAAGATTCCGGAATGATTAGAATTTTTGCCGCAGTTTATGAAGGCAAAACACTAGCTTCCTGGATTATGTTCGTACAAAACAAGGTTCTTTACTATCCATACGGAGCTTCAAGGAGTATTCACAGAGATGTCATGGCTAGCAACCTCATGCTTTGGGAGATGATTCTCTTTGGAAAATCCGTTGGTTGCACTTCCTTTGACCTTTGGGGCTCACTTGGACCCGATCCAGACAAAAAACATCCTTGGTATGGTTTTCACCGATTTAAAAAGGGCTATGGCGGCACCCTGGTTGAGTTCGTCGGCACCTATGACCTCGTCATCGATCCACTCTGGTATAAAATCTTTCGCACAGGTGATACTATCAGATGGAAATTATTGCGAATGAAAGCAAAGTTAGGAATATAAACAAGAAAGGGCCTATGTCTGCGACACGTTTTAAGAGGATTTTACTTAAAGTAGGTGGAGAATCCCTAATAGGTGATCGCTCTTACGGCATCGACCCCGTCTCCGCTTTAAACGTCGCCGAACAAATCAAAGAGGTTTACATAAAGCATGTCCAGATCGCCATCGTCATCGGCGGAGGAAATATTTTCAGAGGCATTGCTGGATCTCAGAATGGTATTGAGAGAGCAACTGCTGATTACATGGGCATGTTGGCTACAGTCATGAACGCCCTCGCACTTCAAGATGCATTGGAAAAAACAGGAGTACCTTGTCGAGTACAATCAGCACTTCAAATGCCGGCAGTGGCAGAAAGCTTCATTCGTAGGAAAGCCATTCGCCACATGGAAAAAGGCAGAGTTGTCATTCTTGCAGCGGGTACAGGTGTTCCTTACGTCACCACTGACACTGGTGCAGCCCTTCATGCCCTCGAGCTCAAGTGCGATGTTCTCATGAAAGCAACTAAGGTCGACGGCATCTACGAAAACGATCCTGAAAAAAACCCATCTGCAAGAAGATATAGCAAAATGAATTTCACCGAAGTTATCATGCGAGATGGAATAGATATTATGGATACAGCTGCTCTTGCCATGGCCAAAGATAACGACATGCCAATAATGGTCTTTGAGCTTTTCAAAAAACATAATCTTGTCAAAGCAGTCGATGGAGAAGACATCGGCACATTTGTTAGTAATGATGTAAAAACTGAATTTTCAAAATAAGGAGAAAATATGCCTGCTCAAAAAACATTCGGTATAAACGGCTTCGGTCGAATTGGTAGAACCGCCTTTCGTGTTTGGTGGCTGTATCATCGCCAAGAAATGGACCTTAAAGTCATCAATACTTCCGGATCCATGCCACTTGCCGACTGGGTGCATTTAATTAAATATGACTCGAACTATGGTCAATTTTTAGAGCAAATCGACATCGAGGTTCATCAATCTAATAAAGAAACCAGCGATGAAGATCCAGTGCTTGGAACCATAATCATTGGAGGACGATCTATCGTTGTTACAGCCCAACGAAATCCAGAAAAAATTCCTTGGGGGGTTAATGACGTTCATACCGTGATTGAATCAACTGGTGTCTTTACTTCAGAAGAAAAGGCTATGACTCATATTAGCGGTGGCGCAAAATCAGTTGTTATTTCTGCTCCTGGAAAAGGAGGAAATATTGGCACCAGTGTGATCGGAGTCAACAAATTCAATACTGAGCAAAAAATTCATTCTAATGCCTCGTGCACGACAAACTGTGTCGCCCCTATCGCACAAATAATGCATGAGAAATTTATTGTCAAACAGGCTTTGCTGACGACGATTCATTCTTACACAGATGATCAGAACACTCAGGATAACTCTCACAAAGATCTTCGTAGAGCCAGAACGGCAGCTCAAAACATTATTCCTACGACAACGGGAGCAGCTATCGCCACCACGGAAATTATTCCCGAATTGGCCGGTCTTTTTGATGGTCTTGCAGTTCGAGTGCCGACGCCAGTTGGCTCGCTTTCTGACATAACTTTCTTAGTCGAAAAAGCTACAAGTAAAGAAGAAGTCAATGAAGTTTTCCTTCAAGCCAGCCAAGCTGATCGCTGGCGTGGAATTTTAGCTGTCACCATGGAACCACTGGTATCTTCAGACATCGTTGGCCGCAGAGAATCTTCAATTGTCGATCTCGACCTAACTTACGTCGTCGGTGGCACCTTGATAAAAGTCATCAGCTGGTATGACAACGAGTTCGGTTACTGCAATCGATTAGTCGAGCAAGTTATGAATACCTAGCGTTCTACGCTTCATGTAAGTTTAGACCCCTAAAATAGGGGTCGTGCTCTCACGTGTTTTCAGCGCTACTCTCGTTGGTTTAGAACCAGTTCTCATCGAAGTCGAGGTCGATACCACTCAGGGAGTACCAAATTTCGTGCTCATTGGCTTACCCAGCAAAGCAGTTGATGAAGCTAAGGAAAGGGTTACCGCGGCCTTGGTCAATTGTGGAATCAGAATCAGATCAAAAAGAACGGTGGTGAATCTGGCACCAGCTGATCTCCAAAAAAAGGGCAGTGGTTTAGAGCTAGCAATCGCCGTTGGTTTACTAAAAATGTATGGCGAGATTGTTGAAGAAACTGATAAGACTCTCTTCTTTGGGGAACTCTCACTAGATGGCCAGCTCAAACCAATTAGAGGCGCATTGACTCTGGTTCTTTCCGCCCAAAAATTTGGATTCACAAGGGTGGTTTTGCCGAGTGCAAATTCGGAAGAAGTCTCATTCATAAGTGGAATTGAGATTATTGCCATAGATTCGTTAGCTGAATACATTTTACTGTCAAAAGAAAAACGACCATGGCCGAAACTTGAGTTTAAAAAAATAAATCTTCTCAACCAAAAAAACAATATTTCACCACAGTGGCAAGCTATTTTAGGGCAGGAACAAGCTAAAAGAGCTCTAACAATTGCTATCGCTGGAGGGCACAATATTCACCTAGTTGGTCCACCTGGAGCTGGAAAAAGTATGCTTGCTAAGGCGGCTGCAGAACTGCAGCCGCCACTCTCAGAAGCTGAAGCGATAGCCATCACCCAAATTCATTCAGTTGCTGGTCTGGTAAATAACAAAATTATCTCAAGAAGACCTTTTCGCTCTCCTCACCACTCCAGCTCTACTGTGGGATTAATAGGTGGAAGCTCAAGTTTGCTTCCTGGTGAAATTTCTTTAGCCCATTCAGGCATTTTGTTCCTAGATGAACTTCCAGAATTTTCGCGCTCAGCTCTCGAGTCACTACGCCAACCACTTGAGTCGGGTGAAGTGACAATCACTAGGGCAGTGGGAACGGCTACTTATCCGGCCAACTTCACCCTTATCGCTGCTTCTAATCCTTGCCCGTGTGGGTTTTGGGGAACTCATAAACAGTGTACTTGCACCCCACCAGTCAGACAAAGGTATATTCGAAAGTTATCAGGACCACTTTTAGATCGAATTGACCTACATGTTAGAGTTGAGGCAGTAAAAACTCGGGCGCTTGCCAAAGAAGTCACAGCTGAAGACAATTCGATTGAATTAGTTAGAAACTCAATTATTAAGGCAAGACAATGGCAATCTGACCGATTAGCTGGCACCAACTTCAGAACAAACGGTGATCTAGATGGCACCTCTGCTCGAAAGACCTGCCAGACAACAAGTGAAGCTGGAGCACTTTTGACCAAAGCGGCTGAATCGTTAAGACTCTCAGCTCGCGGTTATTTTAAAACACTTAAAGTCGCTCGCACCATCGCTGATTTAGACGAAAGTGAAATTGTCGAATCCAAACACATCACTGAAGCCCTTCAATACCGAGCGGAGATCTAGGTAAGTGCTACACTTATAAAGAATGATTGATTATAAAGTTATTGCTGTGGTTGGTTTTATTGTCGTAGTTACGGGAGGTGTGACCATCTCTTCTTTTCTACTTTCTACCCGACCAACAAAAAATGAAGCTCTGTCAGCAACTCCTATTACAAATAATACTCAGGTTCTTGGTACTAAAAGCACGCCAGAAATTGAGGCTGACAAACTATACGGCTTGATTAACGGCTACAGACGAGAACAGGGCAAGACAGTCCTCAAAGCGCACAAATCCTTGGAAATGAGCGCTCAATTTAAACTCTCTGACATGATCGCGAAAAAATATTGGCGCCATGAAAATGCGGATAATCAAGAACCCTGGCCATTCTTTACCCAGGCTGGATATGCATATAGTAGAGCTGGAGAAAATCTGGCCTTTGGAACTACTTCTGCTTGGGCTACTTTACAGAAATGGCAGGAAAGCCCTTCACATAATGCTCAGCTTTTGGAAGAAGCTTACCGCGACATGGGACTTGCCATAGACTGCAACTCCTATGAAAATTATGCCGACAACACTTGCGTTGTAGTTCTACACTTAGCTACAAGTAGATAGCCTATTTTTTACTGGTAATATCTGCGTGCCAGCTCTTAAGGAGTTTGCCAACTAAATCCTTACCACCGAGGCCGAGAGCTAGGCCTAAGCCAAGCGAAAGAGTGGAAACAAATCCAACAAATAGAATAAAGATAAATTCTTGTGCAATTCCAAGCTCAGAGAGAGCGATCAGAGCCACTAGGGTTACGACGGAATAACTAGCAACTTTACCCAAAGCCCTTGCACTTTTCGCATCGAGACTCTTGAGAGTGCCTTTTACCAAGCTTTCAACCAATCCTGAGATAAGTACTCCAATAAACAAGACTAGAACTGCTGAAAAAACATGTGGTAAATACCCGAGAATTCTCTCAAGTAAAACAGACAGAGAAGTCAAACCCATGACACTAACCGATGTTTGGGCTACTACCAACATCACCAACCAATAGAGGATACTGCCTAGAACGTCTTCGACTCTTTGACCAAGTTCAGCATTCTGCACAAAATGCTCTACAGGTGTATTTTTTAGAGCTGCAGAAAAACGTACTTTATCAAGAATCTTAACCACCAATTTTCTAAGAGCACTAGCCAAAGCAATACCAACTAAGAAAATAACAATAGCCGCAACAAGCCGGGGTAAAAACATGGCGATGTCCGAAAACGATTGAGATATAAATTGGCTGAGTGTGGTGTACATAGACCTCCTTATATTTTCATTATACCCATAAATGAACAAAAATGTAGACTGTGCGACTCATAAGCCGGATTCTGTTTGAAACGATGATCTATCTATGCCCATGTCATTATCACCGAAAAAGGAAATGTGTCCATTATGGTGAAGGTCGTTGGTTGCAGCGGGGAGGATTGCCCGTTTCACCCCCTCCAAAGGCGGGACTCGTCTCTGTTGCTCTAACTGTCGTTGTCACAAGTGACAACTCCCCTGCTTTCACAAGGCACCCTACATTTTGCTGTCCGGACTTTCCTCTCTGAAACGTAAACGCCTCAGAGCCATCGCTCGGTCGCACAGTCTGGGGTAATTATAGCATTTATGTTCGAAAGAAGGATCCGTATACCGTCCTGATCACAATATAAAGTGGGATTGCCAACAGCGCTCCAACGACTCCGGCAAGCTGCAAGCCAATTAAGATAGAAATGATCGCAATTAAAGGATTAACATTAGCATTTTCTCTCATCACCTTAGGAACAATAACATTATTCTCTAGTTGCTGTACAAGAATGCAAAACAGCAAAGTAATGAGTGCCAAGACTGGACCAGATGTTATATATGCAATGGCTATAGCAGGCACGGCGGCAATAGTAGGGCCAATATTCGGCAAGATTTCTAAAAATCCGGCTAAAATGGCTAAAGGCAGAGCGTAAGGAATGCCAATAAGTAAGAAGCCCACGTAAGTAAAAGCCGCAATAACAAGCATTAAAACTACTTGGCCACGAACCCAGCCTCCAAGTTGCATCTCTATTGTATTTAAAAATTGTTCCGCCTTTTCAAAGTATTTTTTCTCAGACGTAAACCAGGCAATTTTTTTGTGTAACACTGGTCTTTCTATCAGCATGAAGAAGGACAACACGAACAGCGTGAAGGTTGTAAAGATTCCAGCAAAAGTCGAGAGCACAACTCCCATCACGGTAAAAATAGAACTTCCAACTTGATCTGCAATGTTAGAAATATCAGAGGCGGATAGACTAAAGTTAAGACGCGTCACATATTCCTGTAGCAACGGAATGTCAATCGCTTTTAGGAGGGCGTACAACTGAATAAGAAGAGGTGGTAGCACAAGCCCCACTAGCAAACTCAGAATAGTTATCATCAGAATGTAGGTAAAAACTATACTCAGCATTCTCGGCAACTTAAGATATTTATGAAGTTTTTGCGCAACGGGGTTCAAAGCCACCATCAGAATAAATGCCAAAAACACCAATATCAAGATTGACTTAATCGAGAAAAGAAAATAGATACCAATAAGCATTCCGAAGATGAGAAAAACAGTGCTCCTGGCAACGGCTACTTCAGTTCGTTTAGAAAAAAGACTTAACATATGGGTTCAGTATACATATTGAGAGCCTTTACGTCATCTGCCCACTCAACCTTGTCAATAGGCCTCCACCAAGTTCTCTGTCTTTTGGCATACTGCAGTTCGTTAACTGTCCAACTCCTAACGCACTCATCTGCAGTAATTTCTCCATCTAAGAAATTTCCTATATTCTCAAACCCTAGCGTGGTCTCAATTCCTGAAGCTAGAGATGGCTCTTTTCTGAGTTTTTCAACTTCTTCTATTGCTCCATTTTCAAAACGTCTTCTGACCCGATCTCCAATGTTTTGTTGCAGCTGCGATGACTCCCGACGAATACCAATGATTTTATGGTTGTAGCTTTTGATTTTGGCAGCATCAGGTTTTTCACTATCTTTAGCGAAACCTTGTTCGATAGCTCTAACCAATCGTCGTGGATTAGCTCTGTCCGACTCATTCATTCTCTCGAATCGCGCTGGGTCAACCTGGGAAAGCCAAACTTGTAATTCCTCCACTGATAATTCCTCAGCTTTTTCTCGCAACTCAGTGTTTGGCGGCACTCTCAGCCTATCTTCTGTTTGAAATAATTGCGTGTGATACAAACCAGTCCCACCCACAATAATCACAGAACGGTTTTTAATCTCAGAGCGATCGATCAATTTCAGAGCGAACTCTTGAAATTGACCCAAAGACCATTCTTCGCTGGCCGCTAAAATACCAACTCCATGAAGTCGAACTAAGCCTTTTTCGAGAAATGGTAAATAACCGGGGAGATTTTTTTTGACAAATCCATCAGGAACATCTGCGCCTGAAAGAATAGGAATATCAGCGTAGACCTGGCGCGAATCAGCTGAAATAATATCTACTCCCGCACAAGCTTTTTTCTCAATCAAGCTCTCAGCCAGCTGAAACGCTGCCTCAGTCTTGCCCGTGGCTGTCTCACCAACTATTGAAATGATTGTCTTCTTCTTTTTCATTAGACTACGATTGGGCGGGTCGACAAGTTTCTTTTATTAATTAATTCATCAAGCAAATCCCAGCGCTGTTTTTTCACTTTATGAGGAATGTCGTCAGGGTAGATTCTCCAACTGGCCGTGCCGGGGCGGGGAGAGTACATGGCCACAAAGCCAATCAGCCAAGAAACCTCTTCCGCTAACTTCACGGTTTCCTGAAATTCTTCCTCCGTCTCTCCCGGAAACCCAACAATAATGTCTGTACCAATCACAATCTCACTATCTACAGCCCGAAGCTTTTTCACAATTTCCACGTATCTTTCGCGAGTATAGCCACGATTCATCCGATACAAAACGTCATTGCTGCCAGACTGAACTGGCAGATGGACGTAGCGATCAATCTTCTTATTCCTGCCAATTTCTTCAATAAGTTCATCATGAAAATCCCAGGGGTTACTGGTCATAAAACGAATCATTTTTATCTCTTCAAAAGCTGAAATAGCCTGAAGTAGCTTTACGAAGGGAGGAGTCTCTTTTGGCTTTAAGTACTGCGATTGATTATCGGGGAGATCAGAGCGAGTAAAGCTCTCCCTCTCCATCATCAGCTTTCTAAAGCCAATGCCAACTTTCTCCAGCCCCCATGAGTTCACATTCATTCCTAATAAAGTAATCTCGGTAAATCCACGCCAAACCAGATCTTTAACTTCATTCATAATTTCGTCAAATGATCGTGATTGCTCACGACCTCTGGAGTAGGGGACAATGCAAAAAGTACAAAAAGAATTGCAGCCAGTGGAAATCGGCACCCAAGCATGTTTTTTATCCTTGCGAATGGCAGCACTGTTAAAACCAACTTCATTGATTGGTAAGATTTCATCCACTTGCGGCATCATTTCGTAAAGCTTGGTATTGCCGTAATGCGTCATGCAGCCAGTGAGAATAATCTTTGGTCGCTTCAAACCCAACTCACTGAAGTGCGTCACTACGTTATACATGAAGCCCCGTGCCCTATCTTCAGCTCTCTGGCGAATAGCACAAGTATTCACGATCAGCTCATCGCAACTCTGCCAGGATTCGGCTTCTGTGTAACCACGAGCCTGGTAATCACCTGCAATGCGCTCGCTGTCTGACTTGTTGGACTGACAACCGAATGTGTGGATAAAGTATGTTTTTGGTTTCTGCATGCTACTTGCGAAACCGAACAATTATTTCAAGAATAGCAATCATGCCCAAGGTTATAGCATAAAGTGGTTCACCAACGAGTGCCACGTGGACCATAATAAAAAACATGGCCAAATAGGTAAAGCGATGTAACACCTTCCACCACTTGCCCATGCGCTTAACTGAAAAATCATTAGATGTTAGCCAAAGTGGGAATAAAATCCCAAGTGCCACGTAACCTACAATATGATGGGATAGAAGATTTGGAGCAAATTGACTAAAATTAAACTTAGCAATGACTAGGGCGATCAGAGTAGTTGTAAAAAACTGGTGCAGATAAATACTGAGAAACATTAAGATTCCCAAGTGACGACGGAAAACCATTAAAACTACTCCTATGGGCTGGAGGAGGGGAATTTTTAATCGTCTTATCAGGCTTGGCGCTAAAGTCGAAACATATAAGAGAAAGCCCAGGGTGCCAAATTTTTTGCCAACTTCATCAAGAAGAATCAGTGAGGGACCATTGCCAGATTTATAGACAAGAACTGCCAACACGACTAAGGCAAAAATAAACCACTCCGCCATAGCAAAAAGAAGGGTAAATTGCGCCCTATGTTGTAAGACATATTTTTGAACCGGCTGGATAAAAGTGGTTTTAATATCTGCCATTGATCAATCCGTCAATCTCGTTCACTCGACCATACATTGGTTTTTCGTTGGAAAGTTCTTGCGCAGAGTAACGCAAGTTTATCGTAATAAATGGATACTCAAACTCAGTCAATAAGCGCTGCTCATGCTTATATAAATCAACCTTTCGAGAAACTTGGTATTCTTGAATCTGACGATATAGTGCGTCCACTTCGTCAAAAAACAGTTTTTGATTTTCAACAATAGTTGAGTAAGCCATTTTTTCTGATGAGTTGTAGAAACGCCAGCCACGAGACTTAGACAAACCTTCTGGTAAATTTTCTGGCGTAGCTTTGGCTTGGTCACCATTCACGGGAATCACTCCATATTCTTGGTAATTATTAAAGTCAGTCTGGTAGACTTTTTCAACATTTAATAAATCATAATTTTCTAGCACCCAACTTACCTTCGCATTACGCATATAAAGACTTTCTCTTTTCTCCATTACTGCGACAAGCGAAAGTTTCAAACCTGCTAGCTCCGCCATTTCCACATCACTCAGTGAATCTTTCGTAAGTAATCTTTGGGTGTCAGTATCAATGTTTTTAATCATTTCTGGCCAAAGACTGGCGGCATCTTCGGACAGATTGGTGATGTAGTAGTAATCCGTGTATTCATGATGCTCCGGACTTCCCAAAGCAACAATCTTGTCGACGTTCATTATATTAAGCGTCAACCAAACTATTAAAGAAAGCCCCCAAACCACTTTGATTAAGTCAAGCTCCCTCACTCTTTTCCAGATAGCAAACAGCAAAAGCATGAGGAGAAGACCAGCCAGCCAAAATAAGAAAAGTCCTCCGACTACCCTGACCCGTGTTAATCCATACGTGTCTACATATAGGAGATCCCGTTTTAGAGCGGAGCCTAATAGCAAGAAAAGTTCAATCACCAAGGCAGAACTTGCGAACCTGACTAACGTAGCCTGCGATACTTCCAGCACTCGTTGTTTTAAAGTTGCCAAATATACCAAAACGCCTCCAGCGAATGTAGCGATGAGAAGCTCAACAAAACCCTTGCGTACATATTCGCTAAATGTTAAGTCCAAAGTGACAAGCAGCTCTCTCGACCCTGCAAAAAGATATTGGAACTGCACAAAAAGAAACAAACCAATGACCGAAAATGTTGCAATTAGAACCGCCAATACGTCTCTGTATGAAATGATCTTAAGTCTCCACGGTTCATCTGATTGATCCGGCAGCGCTATCGAAAGTACGGCTCCAGAAATCATCAAAATCAGCAGAGACCAGAGAGTTCTACCAAAGAGCTGTTCACGAAAGTCTTTCACCATTTCATTAAAAACTGGGTCGCTTTGCGAAAGCAAAGTAATAAAAAATAGCAATACAACAGTGGTAATTCCAATCGTTTTTAGCCAATCAAATATCTTCGATTGCTTATTTGATCTCGCTTGAAAAACACTACCTATCATCAGCAAACCCTGCGTAAAAAACGCTGGTATTGATGCAAGCAAACTTTGAATCAAATCCAAAAAACTCCATCTTGAGTAACTTCTCACATATAAAGCCAGAAGTGCAAAAGTGCTTATCATCCAAACACCAGCATTAAAGGACTGAACAAAGCCATTTGCCCGGAAAGGCAAAAGGACCCCACTGAGAATGGCACTGGCCACAAGCAGCCAAACAGCAGAAGTAAGTTTTCTCTTTGAAAATAAAAGAAGCCAACCAATACCCATCGAGATTTGAAAAATAGCTAACCCCATAGTCGGAACTTTGTTGGCTGGCATTGTGTCATATAAACCAATGTTAAAACCAACGAGCAGAGTTAGAACGGCAAAACCAAACATGGACGGAAGAACAAATGGATTATTGAGTGTTTGGACTTGCAGAGTCGCGTCCAAAGTTGGCTCAGTTTTTCCAAATTTTGTTCTAACGAACTGCACAGCAACATACAGACCGTAAACTGAAGCAAAAAGTAAGCCCAGGGGGATAAGTGCAAATAAAAATGACATATAAAAACCTCCCAGAGGCGCGGGCGGGATTTGAACCCGCGAATCGAAGGATTTGCAGTCCTCGCCATTAGACCACTCTGGTACCGCGCCACTTCCTGTCTATTATACTGGCAATTTCCTATTCAGTTAAAGGGGCTTGATTTCAAACTCTGAGCCACCCTCTGGATAATCAAATCTAACGGCCGCAGTTTTTTCACTCATGTGGTGCACACGAAGGAATAACTCGACAAAAGGATTGTCATAGCCACTTGAGCCAGCATTAACAGCCAGAACACCTCGATCAACAGTGAAACCACCAGTGGAAATTACCCCCAGCATACTGACGCCATTGAGAATTACTTGGACGTTATCTCCAGGTTTCAGCTTCATCTTGTTCAAATCATCCTTACGCATGGTGGTTTTAATATTGCCAAAACCATCTGTCCAAGCAATTAAGTTGGATGGAATTTCAGGAATATCTGCAACATTTAGCTCTTTACCTAATGAAGACTTGTCCCCATTGACTAACTCCGCCACTTTTTCTGGGAAAAAATCTCTTGAACGAAACTGAGAACCGCTGTTAGGACAATTAATATCTCGAAACTCAACAATGTCTTTTTTGACAAAGCCAAAGGCAAACTCTGACCTGACATTAACAATCTCAACACCATTCTTTAGGCGAGCATACTTAATTCCGTGATCTATATTGCTTTTCATCGCTTTACTACTGTCGCGACGGGGAGCGGCATTTCCATAGATAAACATTTTGCCCTTGTTTTGGGCATATGCATACTGGGCTGTCACAAAACCAATGGCCATGGTGTCTAATGAAGGAACTTCAGTTGGGTGAATGCGAACAGAGTGAGGAGCACGTAAATGGAATTGGAGTCGATTGGTAATTTCTCCAAATTCCATGCCCCCAGCAACGTAATCGCAGATAACATGTAGCAGCGTTGTCGACTTATTTTCTCCACTCATAAAGCTCCTTTAGCAAATAACCAATCACTTATACCATACTTGAGTACATCACGGTATAATGCCGCCCATGACAGATCAAAAAACCACCAAAAAAACTGAAAAGAAGCAGCCGGATATTATCACCGCAAACACTGTTTTAACAATAAAAATCCCTGCCAAAGATGTCGCCTCCGCCTACTCACAAGCAGTCAATAAACTCAAGAAAAAACTCAAGCTGCCAGGATTTCGAGCTGGGAAGGTTCCCACCAATGTAGCCGAGCAGCACTTAGATTTTGAACAGGTGGCACAGGAAGCCTTACAAGAACTCTTACCAGAGCTATACACCAAGGCCGTCGCTGCTGGAAAACACAAGCCTCTTACAAATCCAGAGTTCCGACCCGTCAAAATCGAAAAGGGCACAGATTGGGAGATCGAAGCTCACATCGCCGAGAAACCAGAACTAACATTGCCTAAATATGCGGCAGTAGTCAAAAAAGCTATCCAGCATGTAAAAAAAGAGCAAGCAGAGGCTGAAAAGAAAGCATCCAAAGATAAAGATGCCAAGACCCCAGCAGTTCCAAATGCTGAAGAAAGCAAAACTCACCTACTCCAGCATATCTACGCTGACCTGGCCGAAGAGTTTCGCCCGCAGGTCCCAGAGCTTTTAGTCAAGAGAGAAATTGAGGCAGATGTCAGAGAGATGGAACGCCAGCTTCAAGGCATGAAGCTCACCATCGCTGAGTATCTTTCAAGAAGTGGCCAGACTGAAGAGGCTTTTTCCCAGCAAATAACAGTCCGCGCTGTCACTAAGTTGCAATCTGTTCTTATTACCGACGCCATTGCCAAAGAAGCCAAAATTACCATCACCGATAAAGACATTGACGCCAAGTTGGACACCCTAGAAGATAAAGATTTCGTGAAAAAAGAGAGAAATAATCCTGAATACCGTTCTGTCGTCCATCAATCACTCTTTAACGAGCACGTTCACGAACATTTGCTTTCGCTTTAATGATACACTACGAAGGATACACTACGAAGGATTGACACCAGACAAAGACAGGCCTATAATCTGCAAACTAAAGTGCGTATCCTAGATACGACCAAAAATGCAAACAGGAACAAATAAACAATCATTGCCCAGTGCACGCGGAAGCTCTCAAGCTAATCCGTTTGCTCGCGCGCTGGCAGAAATAGAAAAGTCTGCCCTTAGCTCTCGACCTCAACAAACTCCAGGTGAAACTCTTAGCGAAGCCTTAGCCAGAACTGGTGGTTCTTTTCCAGATAGTAGACAGTCTCAACCAAGTCCAGATGCGCTCAAAGAGCAACAAGAGCTAGCTGCCCAAAAAGAGAAAAGAGAAGCCCTGCGTCGCAAGCTTCATGATCAAGTAAACCCAGTCAATGCTAAAGATATTTTTGATGCCAGAGCTGAACAAGTCTCTAAAGAAATTGATGAAATCCGCAGAGAACTCCAGCTTCTCGCCAAAGATGTTGGCGCATTCCAAAAAGACGTAGAGATTACGCTCATGACAGAGGTCGTTGACGTAGGAGAAAGAGGCGCTTACTTCAAGAATTTTTTCGCTCAACTACGCGCTTTCATCATGCTTCTAAGACAAAAAATCAAAAGTGCCAGAACTTGGGCTAATGCCTCGGCGCAAAAGGCAAAAAAGAAAAAGAGACGAGGCGGCGCCATCGAAGGCAGCGGTTATGAAAAAACCAGCCAAGTCCAAGAAATGATGAATCACGAGAAATCTAGTTCAATTAGTGCGGGGTAAAATATATTCTGCGTGTGAACTCGAGAGGACTTGAACCTCTGGCCTCCACAATGTCAATGTGGCGCTCTAACCAACTGAGCTACGAGTTCGCAAGAAATCCAATTATACCACTCCATTATTGTTTTCCGAAAAGACTCGTGTACAATACCAACATTGTGTGCACATCTGGAAAAATAGTAGTTGCACAGGACGAAGGGTTATTCACAAACAGTGATAAGAAAAGGTAGAGTCAAACGGCGAGAGCCACGAATCCGCTTGGTTGCGAACGAAAAAATTCGTGCCACCGACGTCAGAGCAATAGCTGAAGATGGTGCGATGATAGGCACTATCACGCTTAGCGAAGCTATTCAAAGAGCTCGCGAAGAAAATAAAGATGTGGTGCTTGTTAATGAACTCGCGACGCCACCAATTGTTAAGCTAATTGAACTGAGTAAGTTTAAGTTTCAGCAACAACAAAAGGCAGCGGCTGGAAGAAAAAGAGCAAAAACACAAGAACTAAAAGAGGTGCGGTTCACCCCTTTTATGAGTGACGGAGACTTTGAAGCTAGACTGAAGAAAGTGTCTACCTTTCTAAAAAGAGGAGACAAGGTTAGACTAAGTCTGCAGTACAAAGGTCGACAAATCACTAAGCAAGAATTTGGCCAACAAGTTTTTGCCCGAGTGATTGAGAGAACGTCTGAGTACTCAACTGTAGAACTAGAACCAAAAATGCTGGGGAAAAAACTGATAGCACAACTACTACCAGTGAAAAAAATAAAACAAAATGACAAAAAATAAACAAAAAACACGATCTGGAGTTTCTAAACGCTTCAAAGTTACAAAAACTGGAAAAGTGATGCGTCGCTCCCAAAACATGCGCCATCTTCGTAGAAACAAAAGCAAAAGAACTTTACGAAAATATAGAACACCACAACAAGTAACTGGTAAAATAGCACGCAAAATCAAGCGAATGCTTGGACTAGCTTAAGATCGGAAAATTTATATGCCAAGAGCAAAAACAGGAATTACCAGAAGACGTAGACACAATAAGGTCCTCAAGGCCACTAAGGGTTTCCGCGGTGCGAATAGTAGACTTTATAAACGCGCTCATGAAGCCTTACTTCACGCTGGCCAATACGCCTATGTTGGTCGAAGACTCAGGAAACGCGATATGCGTAAGCTCTGGATTTTGAGAATAAACGCTGCTTTGAGAGAATTTGATAGTGCTTTAAAGTACTCATGGTTCATCGCCGCCTTAAAAAAAGCCAATATTTCTATTAATCGCAAAATGCTAGCTGACTTAGCAGTCAAAGACTTTAGTGCTTTTGGAGAAGTAATAAAACAGGCACGCGGGTAAGCCGAACAAATAATCGAAAATGAAGACCCCGCAACCGCGGGGTTTTTTACTGGTAGAATAAACAAGCATGATCATTTCGTCATTTTTAGAAGAACTAGCAAAAATTGAAGAACAACTCAGTAAGCAAGCAAACTCCAGCCGAGATGATCTCGAAAAAATGTTTTTATCAAGCAATGGTTTGTTTACCCTTATTTCAAAACAGATTACCGAGCTTGACCCAAACGACCGCAAAACAGCTGGTCGGTCTCTAAATCAGCTGAAAACGGCCATTGAAGCAGCTTTGGCAGCAAGTACGAGTACTAATGCCAAGGACAAGCGCTGGATTGATCTGACCATGCCTGGAGAACAACCAACAGTTGGACACATTCATCCCATTTCTCAAGCTATGGCAGAAATCACAGGTATTTTTGAACGGGTTGGTTTCACCAGAGTAAGATATCCAGAGGTTGACTGGGACTGGTACGCATTCGAAAGTCTAAACATGTCGCCATCACACCCAGCGAGAGATGAGTGGGAGACTTTTTTTGTCGATCAAAAAGCTGACCTAGAAAAAGGGCAAGTCGTGCTGACTCCTCACACATCAAACGGTCAAGTCAGAGAGATGGAAAGACTCGGCGAGCCTCAAATTCGAATGATTAACATTGCCCGATGCTATAGAAGGCAACAGGATGTCACTCACACTCAAATGTTCCACCAATTCGAAGGGCTAGTTGTCGATAAAGGCATTAATATTCAGCATCTTAAAGGTACCCTTGACTACTTTGCCGAGCAGTTTTATGGTCCAGGAACCAAGAATCGCATTCGCCCCTTTCATTTTCAATTCACAGAACCTTCTTTTGAGGTAGATTTTAGTTGCCATATTTGTTCTGGAACAGGCGAAATCACTAAAGATGGCAGAGTAGAGAAATGCCGTTTTTGTAAATCTGGTTGGCACGAAGTTGGTGGCTGTGGAATGGTCCACCCAAATGTTCTAAAAGCTGGAGGCATTGATCCAGATGTTTATACTGGCTTTGCTTTTGGCTGGGGGATAGAACGAACTTACACCCTTAAAAAGGGCCTAGAAATAGACGACATTAGACTGCTTTACAGCGGAGACTTTAAATTTTTGGAGCAATTTTAGTATGAACATTCTTATCCCAAACTCCTGGCTTCTTGAACATTTAGAGACTGATGCAACCCCAAAGCAGCTCCAAGATTTCTTGTCGCTCTCGGGCCCATCCGTAGAAAGAATTAATGAGCATAACGGCGAACCAGTCTTTGATATTGAAGTCACGACAAATAGAGTTGACTCAATGTCTATCCGCGGCATTGCTAGGGAAGCAGCGGCTATTTTGCCACAATTTGGTATTCCCGCAGAGCTCAAACCGTTGAACTTACCCGATGTTTCAAAGACAAATAACCCCTTGCCCCTGCCAAAGATTCTAGAAAATGATTACCTTAATCACAGAACCATCTGCGTAATTTTAAGCTCAGTAAATCGAGCAGAAACTCCAAAGTGGATGGCAGATCGCTTAGAACAAATCGAGATGAATGTCCACGATGCTGTCATCGACATCACCAACTACATTACCCATGAGCTTGGCTATCCCTGCCATGCCTTTGACTACGACAAGTTAGTCGCTACCGGCAATGAAATTCGCATTGTTGAGGCTGAAGCAGGTGAAACTTTCACCACCCTCGACGGTGAGTCTTTCACAACAGTTGGTGGAGAGGTAGTCTTCAAAAACGGCGAAGGCACAATCATTGATTTGCCATCTATTAAGGGAACGAAAAATACTTCTATCGATGAAAGTACTAAAAACGTGCTTCTCTTAATGGAGTCGATCGATGCCAACAAAGTCCGCTTTGCTAGCATGACGCATGCCATTAGAACTACAGCGGCCCAACTCATGGAGAAAAACGTCGATCCAAATCTCGCCTCCGACGTAATGAAAATGGGAGTAAAACTCTACCAAGAACTTTGCCAGGCAAAAGTAGCCAGCGAGGTCTATGACCATTTTCCAAATCAAGCCGCATCGTCAACAATAGACATTACCTCGAAAAAACTTGCCGAGTATCTTGGTTTCGAACTACCGCTAAATGACTCAGTAAAAATGCTTGAAAAGCTTGAGTGTCAAACCAGCATTGCGGGCGATATCCTAACTGTAACTCCTCCAAGCTTCAGACCAGACTTAGTTATCCCAGCGGACATTATCGAGGAGGTTGCCAGACTTTATGGCTATCACAACATACCCAGTATCCTAATGCCAACGGCGATTCCTCTCAATCGCCCAGCAGAAACCAACTTTGGTCTTGAGCATCAAGCCAAAGAATTCTTGAGCGCAATTGGCTGGCAAGAGGTTTATACCTACTCGATGGTCAGTGAATCTGAAGCACTGGAAAGTGGTTTTAACATAGAAGATCATCTGAAAATTTCAAACCCCCTGACAGAAGATAAGGTCTATTTGCGTCGTTCTCTAATACCGTCCCTGGAAGCCGTAATTTCACACAACGCTGATAGGGGTTCTGTTTCTGTATTTGAACTAGCCAATACATATCAACCTCAGGACCAATCTCTGCCAGAAGAGATGCTCACTCTGGCCATGATCTCAACCAGAGATTATCGAACCGTACGTGGAGATCTTGAGTCTCTGCTTACTAAGCTCCATATTTATCATTGTGTGATTACGCCATTAGACACGAATGATCAAATTGGCATAATCCAAGTTGGCGACTCGGCTGAGGAAATTGGCCAAATTGCGGTTGGTAATAAACACGTACATGTCCAACTAAAAATGGCAGCATTGGTAAAATTAAGCTCATCTCATCCAACCTACAAGGCGCTACTGAAGACAGCAGCCTTAATCGAGGACCTGACCTTCACCCTGCAAGAGAAAACAAAGGTAGGTTCTCTGCTTGCGGCCTTGAGTCAAGCTGATCCCATGATCGAGTCGGTCAATTTAAAAACAATCTATAACCGTAATTTCACTTTCACCATAATCTATCGTCATCCAGATCAACCAATCTCGTCAGAGATGGTCGCCCCCGTAAGAAAACAACTTGTCACCCTAGTAGAGAGTGACTGGCAGGGACATCTTGTCGGAGAACTCTCGAACTAATCAGCTTTCTTTCAAACTAGCTTCAGTTTTACTGGGACTGCTGATTTTCTTAATCCCAAGCAACCTTTTTTATGTTTTGGAGCATCAACTTGGCTACTTTGGGGGGCTACGGATTGATTATCTGATTCCTAAGCTCTATGCAAGTGAACTAATTGGAGTACTACTAATTTGTGTTGCTCTAATTTCACGAATGGCAAGCTTTCGACTTCACTGGAAGCCAGTAGTTTTTGTTCTAGCTTTAGCCATTTTTCAAGTATTTTCTCCAGTCCCAGCTAGTAGCCTTTGGTTTTTGCTAGAGCTCCTGATTACAGTAGCAGTTACAGCCATAATTTTGCAATTGCCAAAGATTGTTACTCACGACAAATTGGTAACTTACAGCTTAATTGGTACCATAATTTTCCAATCTTCATTAGCAATTTATCAATTCATTTATCAGCAATCTCTTGGTGGCTATTGGCTGCTAGGTCAGGGCAATCTACTCAAGTATGCTGGTATTGCCAACCAAACTCTCTTTGGAGTTCAGTACATTCTGCCGAGCGGAACAACTCCTCACCCCAATATCCTGGCAGGGGTTCTAGTTGGATTAATGACTTTAGTTTGGTTGCGAAAAAAGCAAGTTGGCAAGCTCGTCTTGATAGCGACTCTTTTCATGGGAATAATTGCTGTCATCCTGACTTTTTCGATCTCAGCTTGGCTAAGCGCTGGACTCGTTTGCCTTGCGCTTATTGGTAAAAACCGCTGGCAACAAGTTACGAAAATACTAATTATCAAAACTCTCTGGGTACTTTTTCTCTTGGCACCAACAGTTCTTGTTCTCACTCAAATCGTTTCAACTTCCCCAAGTATTGTGCGAAGAATTGCCCTAAACAAAGAGGCCACAAATATGATTATCCAACACCCCTTAGCTGGAGTGGGCTTAAATGGCTTCGTGCCAGCCTTAGTTTCTTCAACTCATGAATCATCTCTTTTGCAGTTCGCTCAGCCAGCCCATCACGTTGGTTGGTTACTGCTTTCGGAAATTGGGTTACTTGGAGTACTAGGCCTTTTATTAATTTTGCCAAAAAAAATAAAATCCATAAACGCTGACTCGCTGCTTCTTTTTTCAGCTCTCCTCATACCTCTGCTTAGCCTAGACCATTATCTCTACACCTTGCCTCAGGGAAGACTTTTGCTAGGAGTTTGTTTTGCGATTCTCTTAAGTCGGAAGCGGACTTGAGGTTGGAGTTGGAATTAAAGTAGGACTCGGCGAAGGACTTGCAGAAGGGCTCGGTGAAGGACTCGGTGTCGGAGTTGGATCTGGAGTTTTCCAATCAACACCTCCAGTGCCAATTTTTTTCTTATCGGATTCTTTTGTTTTGCCAGACCTGGTGTAAGCTTTTGCCCAAATTTCATATCGCCCTGAACTAAGTTTTATTTTCCCTGTATAGCTACGGTCATTTATCGTTTCTCGCACCGAGCCATTTACTAAGAGCTCTATCTTTTCGATGCCATCACCAGAATCTGACTGAATTTCAACCTCGATGTTTTCGTCAGAGTAAGTTTTCTCGTTCTCCGGCTTTTTCAGATCAATATATATTTCACTTTGATCACCACAGTACTCGGTCGGGACTTTGTAACGACCATCTTCTTGAGCGGCAATCCAAGAATTAATACCTTCCTGCCAGCGATTAATTCCATCTAAAGAGAGTGGATCACTTTCTTTCAAAACAATAAACTCCTTTTCCTCATAATCTCCAGACGCCATCCTGGCCTCTGGAGCCAGCTTATTCTCACCTTTGCAGAGTTTTAGTTTTGTATGAATTAGATCGGGGAGTGCGGGCAAAGTATTGGCCAAAGCATATTCACTCTTACTGGCGTAACCATCATGTTCTGGATATCCAGAAATACTATCAACCATAACTTTCTCAACTGACTCGGGAATTTCCCAAGCTGGATCGGAGTAGCCAGAATCGAGAGCAGCCAAGACAATGCGCCTCCAAATTGGCGTTGCTCCAGAAACACCAGATGCCACTGTCTTCATCTGACTGTTATCATTATTTCCAACCCAAGCACCTACAATAATTTCTCTGGACCAACCAATCGCCCAGTTATCGCGCTGGTCATTAGTGGTTCCTGTTTTGACAGCAATGTTGGGACTAATATTAAGTAAAGAACGCGTACCGAAAGCAATAGCGCGGGCGGCATTATCTGACAAAATATGATTAATCAGGAACGCCTCCGCTTCTGAAAAAAGTCGTCGCCCCTCCACCGGCTTGTGCTCAAAGATTGTCTTACCATTTTTATCTTCAATCTTAAGAATAGCCACTGGCTCCGTCTTAATTCCTCCTGTTGCGAACGAACTATAGGCGGTGACTGTGTCGATTAGATGAACCTCAGCGCCTCCGAGGGTGACGGCCAAACCAAATCTTTGTTTGTTTTCTGCAGTCGGCTGAAGAGTTACAAATCCCATGTCATAGGCTTGCTGTAAAAATGAATCAATACCAACTAGCGCTAGAGCTTTAACAGCCGGAATATTTAGAGAACTAGCCAAGCTATCACGCACGGAAACTGGACCATGAAATTTGCCATCATAATTACCGGGTTCGTAAGCATCGGCTCCCTCGTTACTGACAAATTTTGTTGGAGTATCATCCAAAACTGAGGCCGGCGTATAGCCTCGTTGTAAAAGGGTTAGATACGTCACTGGCTTAATCGAAGATCCGGGTTGACGAAGACCATCAACAACCACATTAAACTGGCCATCGATGTCTTCGCTGGCAAAATCCTTGCTACCAACCATACTAAGAATCTCACCTGATCGTGGGTCCATAACTAGGACCGCGCCATTGGTAATGTTGAGACCTTCAACTTGCGAAACTTCATCCAGAACAATCTCTTCGGCTTGCTCCTGAAGCTTCAGGTCCAAACTGGTTGTGACCTTAAAACCCGAGTTAGTCACCACCTCTTCACCGTATAGATCATCCAGCAGATTTCTGACATAAAACACAAAGTGAGGGGCCTTGATCAAAAGCTGTTTTTTAGAGAACTCAACCGTGTCGAGATCTGAGAGGGCTTGATCGTAAGCAAGCTCGGTAATGTGATTATCCTCTCGCATTCTTCTAAGTACGCCTTTGGCGCGAACCTTCCAGAGAGGCTCACCGTCATCATCAACTTGACCGCTAAATGGTGAGTATGCAGAGGGTCGCTGCGGCAGTCCCGCAAGAATTGCTGACTGGACCAAATTTAGCTCACTCACTGGTTTGTCAAAATAAACCTCAGCTGCCGTACCAACCCCCCAGGCTGTACCACCATAAGGGGCTTCATTTAAATACATCTCCAGAATTTGATCTTTAGAAAAAGTTCTCTCTAATTGTAGTGACAAAACCAGCTCTTTAAATTTACGAGTGATTGTTCTTTCGTTGGTAAGCAAGACATTCTTTACCAATTGCTGCGTTAGAGTTGAGCCACCGATTAGCCTCTGTCTCGCCACAAAATTATAGGGAATGCGCAAGATCGTCATCGCGTCGAAACCGCCGTGCTTATAAAAGTCTTTGTCTTCTACTGCGATGGTGGCATTTTTTAGATCTTCTGGAAGTTCCGCGAGGGTGGCTGGCGTTCGCCTTTCTTGATCATATAGATCAAACAACAACTCGCCATTGCGATCTAAAATTTTGGTACTAAAACCTGATCGCCTGACCACTTCTCCTGGAGCGGGTAAGTCTTTAGAGAACCAAGCAAATAGACCAAAAAAGAGAAGAATCGCTAAAACAACGCCGATGGCTCCACCTATGGCCAAAAAACGAATGATTTTAAACTTTAATAAATTGCGCTTATTTTGAGTGACGAGTCCCATGCTTCTTCGAGAGCGAGCCACAGATTTTTGACGCCTTCGTAGTTTTCTAAGCATGACGTACCAATAGTACCGCAGCTTGTTGTTGAAAACCAGAAGCCAGAAGCCAAGACGAGATAAAAATGACACACACCTATTGTAACAAGTTACTGGCACCACTGCAGGACTGTCGTTGCTTTTTATAAAATATGTAAGATATAGTACTACGAGATATGTCCAAAGGCGTTTTATTACTTCTGTCTCTAATCTCGTTGCTAGCTTTTACTACCAACTCCGCCTCAGCTCAAGAAAACTATCCCGCAGCAATACAATCGATTGCAAACGAACCCATTACTATCAAAACCTATATTGTAGCAAAGGCAGGCATTAACTCTGCTGACAATTCAAATTGGCCAAAATACGCCTTATACATCAATAACGGCACAAATTACGACGGCCCTCGTGATTATGGCAGCTGCGAAACAGCGGGCAACGGTTGTGGCACCCCCAATCTCTATAGTGACAAAATTCAAGCTGGAAACTGTGGATCATATTTTTGTCCAAGTACAGCGGCTCAGGTCATCGAAACTCAAGTGACTGTTGGCAAATTAATTATTCAACCAAACACAGGAGAAAGTGACTTTTTGGTTAGTAAACTATCTTACGTATTTTTCAACGACTACTGGAACCCAAATACGTCACCTGTCACTGATCGAGATTTTGGTATCACAAAAATTGAGTTCTTTGGCCCAAATGGTAAATTGCTAGAAACACTTACTCCGGCATCGCCAACTCATGGTGTGGAGACGAGTTCAACCCCAGATCTAAACGGTATCTACTTTGACCTTGGTCTAGTCAATGCCGAGGGAGTTTCAAACACAGAACAGAATGGAATGGTAGCCGCCTTTGATAAAAAAGAAGTCGAGACAATTATTCAAAACCAATCAAGAGAAAAAGGCATGTGGCAACTCACCAAAGAAGGTTCTATCAACATAATCTCAGTCTCGGTTGCAAAGAAAATTATCGCGGGACTCTCTGTAAGTTCAACACCCACTCCAACACCTTCACCTTCACCAACACTTACACCTTCACCTACTCCTTCTCCGGTTGTTAAGGCAGCTGCGGATGGAACACTCCCATGGAGCACAAATGCTGGACAACAGCGACTTGGTCCAACCACAGCATGGACTGACCCCACCACGCATGTAGGCTCGATATGTAACGGTATTTGGTGTTGGCAGTACAATTTTTCAACTAATAAATTAGAAAATAATGGCAATCCAGTCAACCTAAATTCAGGATCAGGTAGCGTTAGATCTCCTGATTGGGGTGGATTCTGGGCTGACGGCGGCCCCGCAGCCGCTTGGGAAGAATATAAAAATTCATTTATTTCAATAAGTAACAACAAGTACATGTGGCTTTGGACCAAAACTGGCTTAGTGAACTACCAACCATTCGACCTAAGTGTGCAAGAGTACTGGAGAGACACTGTCGCAGCCTCTGACGGCACAACTCTTTTCTCTGGCAAAAGCATCACTACCAGCTGGACTGACAAACTCAATAGCCGAGAATATTTCTGCAATGGAAAATGGTGCTGGGTATTTAATTACGAAGAAATGCGTTGGCACAATCAAGACGATGCGAGCAAGGGCAGACCTTTTGACATTGCTTCACTTTTTAAAATTGTTCCCTCGAGTACGAGTATCTCAATCACTTCAAATGCAGGACCAACTGTGGGCTGGACAAATGATGTTTCAAATATCAGCACCGTCTGTAACGAAGGGATTTGTTGGAGCTACAAAAATAAAGCCGGGAGCAGGCCCGACCTACTAGATATCGTATGGGAAAGAACAAATAATCAGGGACTTGGAGAGCCTATTTCGGCCTGCGAAGCTGTCGGTGAATCTGCAAGTGTCTGCGGAAGTGGAGGAATACAGCCATTGCCAGGAGACCTCGACAAGAATAATCGTGTTGATATTTTTGATTACAACTTACTACTGGATAAATATGGAACAGATTTTTGCGACTTTAACTTGGCGGGAACATGCGTCATTGGCAACGATGACATCGGGGCATTCAAAGCAGTTTTTGGCACACATAGATAAAGTAGATATGACAAAACAAAATAGGATATTTAAAGAAATTAGAAGGAGAAAAGCTTTTTCACTAATACTCATTTTTATCCTCGCAACTGGCTTGATCGCGACAGTCATGCTTTTGAAGAACGCGCAAGATTTGCGACAAAATGCTTCGGGAGAATCGGTGCAGCTAAAGCTTTCAACAAACTCAATCGATGTCTCCTCCCCTCACGCGTTTAAGCCAAACGAAACAGTAAGTGTTCTTGTCGAAGTTGTTCCAGGAGAAGCGCGTGTCTCTGCAGCTGACTTTATCCTCACATATGACTCCAGTTCTTATGATTACGTCGCTACTGAGTTGTTTGAGAGTACATTTGGTGTACTTCTTCAGAAAGAAATAAACCCTACTGATGGAAAAGTTCATCTGGCTCTCGGTAGAAAACCACCATCTGCCCAATATGGCAATCAAAAAATGGTGAGAGTTACCTTCCGTGCCAAGAATAAAGTTGGTACCACCCAAATTGGAATCGAGGCTCAGACTGCCAAGATCGCAGCGCTTGGAAGTGCCATTAATGTATACCAAGGTCCCACTTCGCCAATCGACATGAAGATAGTGGGAGGCGACTCGGGACCAAAAACCTCAATACAATTAAAATTCAAATTAGCGGGCATCCCTGTCGAAAACAATCCTAGCTTTTTGCCAGAGTCTGCCCGAATCCAGCCAGTAAAAATCTCACTACAAAACATGGAGACAGGCGCAGCTACCATACCGACCTCGCTCTCAAGCATCTTCATAAAAGAACAAACAACACCCTCTCTAATCAGCTATTTTTCTTTCATAAATCCGTTTACAGTGACCGATCTTTCCACGGGAAAATACAACATTTTACTCAAGGGACCGAAACATCAGCAAATACGCTTCTGCAAGAATGATCAAGACGCAGACTATCGCTGTCAAATCACCGACAGCATCGAGATTACCAAAGATGCCTCTCACACTTTTGACTTTACAAAACGACCACTTTCTTGTGGCGATCTGCCAATATCTGGCACCAATCATGACCAGCAGGATGGGGCCGTGAGGGTTACAGACTACTCATTCATGGTTAGTTGCCTCAGCAAACGAACTGACGCAGCTTGTGTCACTCGTGCGGACTGCAATGAGGATGGTTCTGTTACAAATCTAGACATGGACCTCTTGCTCGAAACACTTAGCACCGCGTATGATCAATAACATTAGACCAGAAATGCCTATGCCTACGCCAGAACTTATACTAGGAAATCCAACACCAACTCCACCGCTGAACCCAATCAGGAAACATATTCAGATTGGCATTTCAATTGTTATTTTTTTGAGTGTTGTTTCTCTTCTCTATAGCAGAAACAAATCTCAGCAGATCATTCCCGATCAAGTTCATGAAAACACAGAGCAGACAAGTGCCGTTAGCGAGTTGCCTGCTATAAATAAAAAGCAGAGTACTCCAAGCATAGTGCTTGCCATAAAAAGTACACTACAAGCAGAGGAATTAAATACTTTTCAAGTTGGCAAAAAAAGCACAGCCTATATCACTATCAAATCAACCGACTTAGAACAATTTGCCGATGGAGCAGAGTTAAGTCTTCGTTTCGACCCAAGTGTTCTTGCAGGCGTTTCTGTGCTTCCAAACAAGCTTTTCAGCACTGTTATTCGTAACACTGTCTCTCAAGACTTGGGCAACATAGACATAGCGTTGATTCGCCAGCCAGATGAAGAAGTTGTTATCAGTGACGAAGTCGTGCTTGCAACCCTGTCTTTCACGCCAATGTTAAAAGGATCAACTTTCCTGAGTTTTGAGAATGACAAAACCATCGTTGCAGGAAACCAGGGAGATAATATTCTCGAAAGTACTACGAGCCTGACAATAGAGAGCGAATAGATAGGCACATGCCCAAACAAATTTTATTATTTCTCCAACGACTTCTTCTTTTTACCGGGATATTTTTATTTGCTGGCCAGCTTAGTTATTCTAAAGCCCAGGCGGCAGCTCATTTCGAACTCAGTCCTACCACTGGAGTAATTCAAACTGCAGGAACAAGCGTTGCGGTCATCGTCAACGCAGACGCAAATCAACTCAAATCTGCTAGCGCAGTCATTACCTACGATGCTGCAAAAGTCACAGTTACTAGTGTAAACGGCACCTACTTCCCAACCGTAACTACAGACACCACAAAGTCGGGAGAGATCGTCATCTCCGGAACACTCCCTATTGGAAACACTGTAGGCGTAACGGGCACCGGCACACTTGCAACTCTCACGCTCAAACCAGTTTCTGGAGCCACTGGCTCAGTATCGCTGGGGTTTCGCTGTTCTGAGTCAAGTTCTGATGATTCAAATCTAATCACTATGACAAGTACTAATTTGTTGGCAGCCACATCCCAATGTAGCGCCAACAGCACTGGCAGCTATACCCTGGTAACAAGCAGCAGCACAACAACAACGACAACTTCTCAATGCAACCAAGATTGCTCCGCTAGCGCTGTGTGTGCATCTGGACTCACTTGTGTAACCGGAAAGTGTCGCAATGCCTCTTGTCACACATCTACAACATGCAGCTGCACTGGAGCCGATATTGCCGCAGCTCAGGGGACTAGCACTTTGCCTAAAACGGCCTCAATTAACCAGACAACCTTGCTTATTGGTACCGGAATAATCTACCTGATCAGTGGCGGCTTCCTCGTGACTCAGGCAAAAAAATACTTTCGCAGCCATTGAGGTACAATAGTTCAATGACCGAACAACTACCGGAGCTACTAACCAGAGGTGTTGAGCAAGTGCTTCCAGACTCATTCTCATTGAATAAGCTGATGTCAGAGAAAAAAATCAGACTCTACTTAGGCATTGATCCAACGGGCTCACTACTTACCCTTGGTCACTCGGTAGTTCTCAGAAAACTCCAACAATTTGCAGACGCTGGCCATCAGGTCATTTTGCTCATTGGCAACGGGACAGTCCGCATTGGCGATCCAACAGGTCGTGATAGCACCAGGCCAGTTCTGACTGACCAAGTAATTGAAGAAAACTTTAAAACTTGGAAATCTCAAGCCAGCAAAATTCTTGATTTTGACAAAATCGAAATTCGCTACAACGGAGATTGGCTCGATAAGCTTACGTACGCAGATATGATTAAGCTTCTTGCCAAAACTACTGTCCAGCAGCTAACAGAGCGAGACATGTTTCAGGAGCGGATCAAGAATGAACAACCAATTTTTGGTCATGAAATTTTATACCCACTTCTTCAAGGATATGACAGCGTGGCCATGGATGTTGACCTTGAGATTGGTGGCTCCGATCAGCTCTTTAACATGATGATGGGCAGACAGTTGCAGAACAGCTACAACAACCATGATAAATGGGTTTTAACTTCTCCAATTATCAACGGCACTGATGGCAGAAAAATGAGCAAGTCGTACAACAACTTTGTGGCACTGACAGAAGAACCAAACCAGATGTATGGCAAGCTCATGAGCATTGCAGATGAGCAAATTATTGAGTACTTTACGCTTCTCACCAACACACCAGTGACGGATATTGAAGCTATGAGTCAAGCCATGGCTTCGGGCGAAAACCCAATGCAGTTTAAGCATCTTCTAGCCAAAGAAATCACCAAGTTCTATCACGACGATGAGGCAGCCAGACTTGCGGAGGAACATTTCCGAGTTACAGTTCAGGAGGGTTCCATCCCTGCCGAAATTCCCAGTGTAAATTTCGAAGAAGCAGAGCTTAGTTTGCTAGATCTCCTTCACCGCTTGGAACCAAATGAAAGCCGTAGCAATCTTCGTCGCCTGGTCGAGCAGGGTGGGGTAACCATCTATCCAGAAGAAACGAAACCATCTGAGCCTACGCAGCTAATTTCACTCAAAGTTACAGAGGTAATTAAAGTTGGCAAACGCAAGTTCTACAGGATAACTCATGACTAGAAAACAACGACAAAAACTCGTTAAAGCCTTTGCCATTTTGGCCATCCTGGCAATGGTTCTCAGCACAATCGGTGGTGGTTTATTAGCCCTTCTCTAAAAATGTACAAAATCGGCACACCACTGGGAGCCGTCACCGGAATCGGACCAGCACTTCTCAGTATTTTTCATGAGAAAAATATTAGAACAGTTGGCGAGCTACTTTTAAGCGTCCCTAATCGATATCTCGATAACTCTATTAGAACCACAATTGCCAATCTTGTCCCGGGAGAACGAGCAACAATTCTTGCCCAAGTTTTGAAGAAATCAGGTTTCCGCAAAGGCAAAAGATCAATTACCAAAGTCGCGGTCCAAGACGAAACCGGTTCTCTTCAATTAATGTGGTTTAACGCTCGTTTCGTTCAGGACGCCCTTCAGACAGAGCACGAATACTTTTTCAGCGGCGTAGTTGGAAAAAATGGTGTCATGATTCAGCCGAGTTTCGAGCGTGTCAGTGACAATACGATTCATACCAATAGAATTGTTCCTATTTACTCCAGTACTTTAGGGATTATGCAGGGCAGACTGCGGAGAGTACTCAAGGAAATAGTCGACAACCTGGAGGAAACTCCTGACAGTTTAGATGCAATTCTAAAAGAAGAAAACGATCTCACCCTCGTAGCTGCCTGCACCGAGCTTCACTTTCCTTCTGAGGCAGAAACCGCTGTAACTGCCAGAGAGCGCCTGGCGCTTGAAGAGCTTGTGGAGTTAATTCGCATCGCCAAGACTAAAAAAGAAGAGTGGTCGGAGAAAAAAACAGCTCAAGCTATTTCCATAAACGAAGAACTTATTCCCGCTTCAATCCCATTCACTCTTACCGCGTCTCAGCAAGCTTGCTGCAAAGAAATTGTCGCCGATCTTACCCAGACCACACCTATGAATCGCCTCCTGACCGGGGACGTTGGCTCGGGCAAAACTGTCGTCGCCGGCATTGCCTGTTATCACATGATTAAGAATGGCCATAGCGCTTTCATCATTGCTCCAACCCAAGTACTTGCTGCCCAACACTTCCAAACCCTACAGAACCTCTTTCCCGACCTTAACGTAGAGCTAGTCACCAGCAACAAAAAGGCAAGCAGTTTCATAGGCCCTCGACTTTACGTAGGCACTCACTCATTAAACAACTTACTTGACCAAGTTAAACCTGGAATAGTTATCTATGACGAACAGCATCGTTTTGGCGTAGGACAACGCTCTAAAACAACTGCCGACTTTGAACACCACCGTTTAACTATGACCGCCACACCGATTCCAAGATCATTGACATTAACCTTGTTTGCTGACTTGTCCCACTCAAGCATTAATGAACTACCCGAGAACAGACTGCCCACAAAAACCTGGACTATACCAGAGAGAAAACGCGAGAAGCTATATAAATGGATAGACAAACAACGCGCTGAGAACTCAAACTTTCTCACCTTGATAGTTTGCCCATTTATAAATAAATCGAAGCAAGAAGGCGCCATGCATATTGTCGACGCGAGCTCAAGATTCAAGGAACTAAAAAAAGAATTTGGCAAAAAACTGAAAATTGCCTTACTCCATAGCCGGCTACCCGTTGCAGAGAAGGAAGCAACTCTAGATAGCCTCTTTGCTGGAGAGATTGATGTCTTGGTAAGTACACCAATCATAGAGGTTGGAGTCGACATTCCCCAAGCTTCTGCCATCGTTATCGAATCAGCCCAACAGTATGGGCTGGCCAGCTTACATCAATTGCGTGGGCGTGTAGGTAGGGCCGGGCAACAAGGCTACTGCTATTTGTTTTCTCAAAGTAACCAACCAAAAACTCAAAAACGACTTGAACAATTTATTAGCACGACTGATGGCAAAAAACTCGCCGAGTTTGATTTAAATAATCGCGGAGCGGGAGATTTGTTTGGACTTAAACAACACGGCTTTTCATTTCTTCAGTTTGCCTCTTGGACCAATTTTGACCTGATCACAAAAGCGCAGCGTCTCGAGAAAATGCTTCCAAAAAATTGGCACTCTCCACTCCTGCATCGCGAGCAGTCGCAAACAATTTCGGCAAACTAGCCTCCTCTTGTCATACACCAGAGGTAGCGGTACAATCGTCTCTCTTCAGATGCTATACTGGTGAAACAGAAAAAAGGAAATCATGGGAGCACTACCTAAAAATAAAATTACTAGAGTCGAACGTGGTAAAAGACGCGCCGGCAATACTCCTAAACTCAAAAAAGACACAAAGATTAGTTCTATTCCTTTTCACAAAAGAGGCTTGGTTGCTAGCATGTTGAGAAGCATCGGCTTAAGCGCTGCTCAGACAACAGAGAAGACAAGTAAAAAAAAGGTGCAAACAAAATCTGTTTCACAAAAACCCTTGCCAACTCAGCCAAAAATAAAACAGCCTGTTGTAGAAATCAAAACTGCAGCTAAACGTCAAACCCAGCACAAAGGCTAATGTCAGACCAGCGACATGAACACCGAGAAGAACTCCTTAGAGATCTTTTTGCTTGTACTTTCAATGGACTTCATACAGAACGAATCGAGAACGTAAAAAATCTTGAGCATATAAAAGAAATCCTGACGGAACTAACAGATCTGGACCTTATCATTCAGGCCTCTGCACCTGAGAGATCGCTGACAGAAATCAACAAAGTGGATCTTGCAATTATGCGACTAATTATGTTTGAATCAAAGCACGCCGACACACCTCCCAAGGTGCTCGTCGACGAAGGAATTGAATTAGCTAAAGAATTTGGAAGCGACAGCTCACCAAGATTTATCAATGGGGTTCTTGCCCAAATACTGCTATAACTAAGCTAGAACGGAAATAATGCCAAACTTGTTACAACAAATTAGTGAGATCGTGTCTGAAACTACAGGAAATGACCCCGCTGAAATGAATGCTGATTCAGATCTAATTGAAGATCTTAATTTTAGCGAAGTCGAATTTAAGAGGGTGGTAGCTGCAGTTAATAAGCATTTTCACATAACTCTGAATTTACACGAAGTTTCTCTAGAAGAAATTCAGACCCTTGGCGAATTCGCTGATATAGTCGCAGAAGAAACTGAACTTGGATAAGCCATGATTCCAGCATTTACAGACAAGAAACTACTTGAAAGAGCATTTACCCATCGGAGTGCTCTTGGGACTTCAAGAGCGCGCTCTGACTCCAATGAACGACTTGAGTTCCTTGGTGACGCCGTGCTGGAGCTTGCCACCACTGAATTCTTGTTTGCTCAATATCCAAACGAGCCTGAGGGTGTTCTTACCACCTACCGTAGCTCACTGGTAAAAACGACAACTCTGGCAGAGGTGGCTCAGAAACTAGGCATTGGCGACAAAATCATCATGAGCAGGGGAGAAGCAACTTCCGGAGGTCGAGAGAATGAGGGCATACTTGCTGATACATTTGAAGCTATTGTTGGAGCCTTATACCTTGATCAAGGCTACAAAGCTGTCACCGCTTTTTTACAAAAAGAATTGTTTATTGAATTTGAAGACATCTTGCGCGAAGGGCGCTATCGCGATGCCAAAAGCGAGCTCCAAGAGCTAGTTCAAGCCAAAGGCTTACCTGCTCCACATTATCGAGTGAAGAGCGCTGTGGGACCTGACCATGACAAAGAATTTACTGTTGCTGTTCGCATCAGCGGTGAAGATCAAGCCCTGGGCACTGGCAAAAGTAAACAACAAGCGCAACAGCGCGCGGCTGAGAAAGCACTAGAAAGCTACTCCGCTTGAGAAACTCTCGAAGCTACAGTATAATCCACGAATCTAACAACCTATGCTAAAAATTAAACTCGCCCGATTTGGGAAACGTAATCAACCTCACTATCGAATTATCGTGAATGAGGCTCGCTCTAAACGAGACGGTCAATACATGGCTGAACTTGGTCACTACGCACCAACTGATACCCCGAAACTTTTAAAGGTCGATTTTGAGGCTTACAAATACTGGATCTCAAAGGGAGCTATCCCAACAGATACAGTCGCCGCCATTGTCAAAAGATCCCAGATTGCAGTGCCATTTCCTGAGAAAAAACCAAAACCATCTAAGAAAAGTGTTGCTAAGAAGCTAGTAGCTGACGAAGACGCAAAAGCTCCAAAGCCTGTGGTCGAAGAAACAAAGGAATAAACATGAAAAATCTGCTTGAATTCATCCTCATCCATTTAGTTGAACATCCAGAGGATGTTACCATTGAAGAGCGAGAAAATGGCGATACTACTGAATTCATCATCCACGTTCACGCTGAAGACATGGGTCGCGTCATTGGCAAAGGTGGCTCAGTTATCCATGCAATTCGAAACATAAGTCGCATCAGGGCAGTAAAAGAAGGCATTCGTGCCCGAGTTATTGTCGAAGATCAAGAACCAGCTCAAGTTCAGAGTTCTGAAACCGTCTCTGACGAAACCTGAGCTCCAGGAAATCTCAATTTAGCAACTCGGAAGATATCTTCCGACCCACCACCAAGAATAGTGTTTTGCTCTGGTAAATCAATCTTCTCGAAAGAGGCTAGCTCGTTTAGAACAATTTGATCTGTTGTAGTGAGCTTTGGCAAAGGCTGCTCAAGAGAAACAGAAATTGGCTGAGTGAAAAAGAAAGTGGTCGTCACTAGGCTTGCTGATGAGGCTTTCGACTGATCAACGGTCGCTGATTCATTATCAAACGTGGCATTCAATGACAATTCTGAGATAGTGGTAAAGGGGGTAACTGTCTCTGTCAGCAACATGAATTGTTGTAGCTGATCATAAGTACCACCAACCGAGAGTTTTAACTCCAATGAGTCATAAGCACCCTTACCAGTATTCACATACTCCGCCGATGAAGTTGAGACAAGACCTGGAGAAATTTCAAAGTTACTAACTACAACTCCAGACTTCTGCGTGACGGCATAAAGACTAGTTATAAGCTCTAAAAGCGGTTTATGAGAGGGAAGAGTAGCGGAAACGAAATCAATTTGTTCATACTCTGGCTGATAAGTTATGTTTGAGAGCTCGCTAAATTTTTGCTTAAGCTTTGTCAGCCTTTCATTCTCTTTGGCAATGGTGGTATTTACTTCCAAGGAGGCTTTAATTTGGGGGATACAAACAGCTACCAATAAAATCACACTTGCCAAAACCAAACCAATGGCAATAGCCAGAGAGCGCCTGGTGTGAAGAAACAACTGTAGATTAAATGGTTGCTTGGCTTTTTTGTTCACTAAGATTCCTTCTCAAGTACAATGTCTGGCAAGACGACGGTAAGTTTTAGACTATAAACTCCAGAGTCATTTCTACTCAATCCACCTCTGGTTATGTCTGGGTATGCCGCTAATAACTCAGGACTTTTTAATTGTTTAAAGACTCTTTCCATTGTAAAAATATCTTGAGCACTCAATGAAAAAGTTAGAATCTCATTATTTTCTCCTGAGTACGAAAGTTGACTAATTATTACTCCAGGACCAAAAAACTTGCTAAAGAATGTCAACGCTTCCTGCTTATTTTTTCGGTTACCAAAAAGATCAGTTAAAACCCTAAGCTTGTGTGCAAAAATAGTATACGACTCTTCAATCGGTTGTTCGGCTAAAATTGCGGACTTGGTTGACTTTTGTTCTGACAAAATAGAGTCGAGATTTCTACTCAGCAACCAATGAGAAACACCAGCAACAATTCCTATAACTGCAATTATTCCTAAAGCAATGCTGCTAAAAAGCAATATCTTCTGATCCTGGGCCTGTGCTTTTTCAACCCACCTCTGCCGATCTCGAACAAAGTTAATGTTTTTCGGCATGAACTTTACGACTCCTGTGCTAATAGTCCCATACAGACAGCCATGCTTGGTTGATTAATTTTCTCTGGTACGTCTCCTGAAGCAGAAGCAAAAGGGGCGGCAATTAGCACCTCACTTCCGAATTCCGTAGCGACCTGACCAACTAATTCTGGCAGCATCGCCGAACCACCCGAAAGAACTACTCTATCGACCGAGTTCTGTGGATGCTGACTCACAAAAAATTGTACTGCTTTTTTAGCCTCAGTAAGCAGAACTTGAACCGCAGGAAGAAGTGCCGCGGCGACTTTACCTTCGAACTGTCTTTGATCAAGACCATAGGTTCGCTTATATTGTTCAGCCTGGGCTCCATCTAAGCCCACCTTCTGTTCCAGTGTTTTGGTCAAGAGCTGGCCTCCGTTCAAGTGAGTTAAAACAAATTGAAGTTCTCCCTGATGCATGATCGCCATATTCATAGTTGAAGCACCAATATGAAGGATCAAAGTCGTTGGATCATTGGAAACAAATCTAAGTGATCGCAAAATCGAGAGCATTTGCGTTTCAACCAATTCTGGCTCAATTCCCACTTGGTTAAAAACTGAAACATACTGCTCTATAACCTTTTTGCGAACTCCAACAAGGAGCACCCTCATCAAACCATCTTCTTTTTTTCCGGGCCTATATAAAACCTGGTACTCAAGAGAAAGTTCCTCGGGAGGAATAGGAATATGTTGTTCTGCTTGCCAGCCAATGGCCGATGCCAGCTCAGCATCTGAAAGCCGGGGAATGGCGATAACTTTGGTGGAAACAACGGTCTCCGGAAGTGAAAGGCGCACTGGCTCATTAACAAAGCCATAATCAGTCATTAAAGCCTGAATAATTCCCGCAAGCTTCGTGCTTGCCGCATCATCAGTAGGCACAGAGATGCCTGTAGAGTTAAAGACTTCAGCAACGCGCTTAATATGCACCGCACTGCCAGTAGAACCAGCAATGGCTTTAATACTATATGTACCGATATCGATGGCCAGGGCAGGCATTATAAAATCTCCTCTTAGTTCGCTTTCACAATACTACCTCCACTATACAGGGCGTAATCAAAAATAGCAGGGGCTGCGGGAATGGATCTAGTGCCTTGGATGACACTAGTCACACCATCGGTATCACCAGTTGCCATTGCCTGAGCAGTGTGCTGTTGAATGCCGGCACCAGAGACACTCAGGTCTGTGTTTTTTAGCAAAACCTTAATTCTCATTAGCTTATCCCCACTGAGAACACCAAATTCATAAAAGTTCTTGTAATCGGTGACAATTCTCTGATTTGCCTTAATAAAACCAGAAGGACCATCTGAGGAAGTTGCGCACGACTCAGGCTTAATTCCAGAATATCTAACGCTGTAATTTCCTGAGCCGTCATCCGAGTATATTGCGACAAGTAAAGAGGCTACACTATTGCAGTCAGTGTTAGTTTTTTCCCAATCTATAGTGATAGTTCCCGGAGTACTAGACGATAAATCAATAGTTGCCGTAGAGCCTTGGGGAAAATATGAAGTAAGATCTCCAGAGGTGACCTCAGAACCAATAATGGTCTCATTAACGCCATTTGATGACAATGTCAATGGATCTGGGGCTCCCGCAACATACGAAGCAGGATCCGCCAAAAGCGTATCAAGCGCAGCCTCCGCCGCATTAAAAACTCGAACCTGTTCTGACTCATTTCCAGCCAGACTAATTTCTTGAGTAGCCTGATTTGCCAAAGAAAGACCGAGGCTTAGGAGTACAACCATCACCAGCAAAGTAATAACCGCTACGTATCCTGATTGTGATGATTTTTTAGAAGGAAAAAACATATGATGAGTACTATATTAGCAAACAACTCTCATCATAACGCAAAAAGCCTCTGAGTATCAAGAGAGAACAGCTATTCTCCTTTTTCCTCTTAGGAGCTTGAGAAGTAAGAAAACCGCTATAAACAAGGCGGCCACGAATCGCAAAGCCCACAGAATACCAAAAACATCACTAACGATCCCAACAACCGGAGCTAGAACAGCCAAGACCACTCGTCGGCTCATGTTCAGGAAAGACAAAACTGTTGCACTTCTATTGCTTGGAATAATCGCCAGAACTTGTCGATTGATAAGAATTCTACTGACAGACATGGCTGTGAAAATGACTGCCCACAGGGGAATAGCCACAGGACTAAGAATGCTCCCCAAACCGACGAGTGCCACGCTGGTAATCGCAATCAGATACATATTCTGTTTACTTCCGAATAACTTCTGAAGTGAATCAACACGAAAAAGCACTATGGCGCTCAGAAGATTGCATCCCGCAAAAACTACTCCGAAAAACTCAGTGGGAACACCTGAAGCCAGCATATATGGCTGAATTAAGAAAATAATTGAAAATAATATTGCTTGAAAAAATGCATATAGAACCGTAATCCAGACTAGCGACTTGTTGTTTTTAATTAAGCTGAGACTCTCAGAGATTATCTGGATATAATTCGTGTTTTCATTTCTGTCGAGATTCTCACTCGTTTTTGTAAAAGTTAAAGCGACTGCCGAACCAGCAATGCTAGCAATTCCTGTAGCGATCAACGAAAAACCCAGTGAAACTGATCCTATGAAACCTCCAACAACACTTGAAATCATCCTGCCAACTTGCATAAAGCTACTGGCCTTACCTTCAACCGCATTGAATTGATTTTCCTTATCATTTTCTTTCAGGTGCTCGTGAATAAAGGCTGAATCCACACCAGAAATTAACGACATACCAAGTGCCACAACCAGCTCTCCAATGGCGAATTGAAGGAACGAAGAACCAAATCCATATAAAATGAATCCAAGACCAAAGATGAATGAGCCAATGATGAGACTGATGCGTTTGCCAAAATAATCAGCAACTGCTCCTGAGGGAATCTCGAGAATCAAAACTCCAATCGAGTAGATTGACTGAAGTAACATCACCTGAGTCATGTTCAGACCATGTGACAGCCAAAAGAGCACTATAACTGGACTGAAAAATTCTAGCGAGCGCACCGACTGGAAAAGAAGATACTTGTTTGTTTGAGTACTATTTGACACAGAGTAGATTGTAGCTTAATAAGCTTACAATCATATGATTGAGATGTACTATAATTTGACAAGGGATAAATGCTAGAGGATAATTAATTTCTAGTAAAAACGACTAGTTAATTAGGAGAAATAGATAATGATTGAAGAACTAACAAATAACGATCAAGCAGAAAGCCTTGCTAATGAACAATCTACCTTTGCCGTCGCAGAGCAAAGAATTGAAAAATATCTAGACACATTGCCACTTAGCCCAGAAGATGTTGCTGCAATTAATACCAAGTTAGGTTCTCTTGGAGGAGATAGATTTACATGGGGCATAAGAAGCAATGGAGGGACGGGTAACCCAACTTATCAACTGGTGGCAGCTATTGATGGAGGTCAGGAGTTCGTCGTTCCGGCTGTTTTTGATGTTCAAACAGCTCGATCTATTCTTAACCCTGAAGCCGATGTTGGCAATATTTTAGAAACTCAAATTTCACAGATTGCCTCATTTTCCGATGAAGAAATTAGACATTAGTAATCAGAAGAACTCAGTCTGCCACCAATAACCCAAAGCCCGTAGGGGGAATTCCTCCTCTAGAATAATTGTGGAGATGAGGGGTTATGAACCCCTGTCCGCCCAGGAACAAAAACATCGTCTACAGACATAGGGTATCTTTAAGTGATGACGAGGCTGATAAAACCCAAACACTTCCTCGTCACTTTCCACCGAAAGTCTTTCACGAGTTCTGGTAGAAACAAGCTCGCTGACACAGTGACTGGGTTTTCACCTAACACTCACCGCCACTGAGAATGGTGTGTTAAATGCCTACTTATGCAAAATTTACGTTTGCGTAAGCTGGAGTTCCAAATGAAAAAGAATCGTTGATGAAACTTCTTACAGATGCAACTATACTGTTCATTTTATTGACAGTTGTTTTTTTGATCTTTGTTTATATCTGTGATCAAAGATAATCTGCAGATGTTAATGAGCGCTGAACGTCGAAGCAATACATCCCCAACGACATAGTTAATTATAGGATTTTACTCGGGAAAATTCAAGCTACGATTTGCTGGTAGCAACTACTATCGCAGAAACAGATTTTGCTCCTGATTCTTTGAGCACCAAAGCGCATTGCTGTAAGGTCATACCAGTGGTGGCGACGTCGTCGACAATGAGAACTTTCTTGTCAATTATTCTGTTTTTTAATCTAGAGTCAACTTCGAAGTGTCCCTGAAGATTGTGAAGTCTCTCAGACTTTGAAGAGGTCGAAGCTTGTGACTTAGATGCAACCGTTCTAGTTAACGCCATCACCAAGGGGGATCTCAGGTTACTAGCCAAGGAATTAGCAATCAACTCTGCCTGATTGTAGCCACGAACCCTCAGACGAGTCGGGTGAATAGGCACGGGCACAATGACTTCGTGATCAGGAATTTTCCCTGAGTGATACATCAGCTCTCCTAGAAAAGTGCCAGCGTCTTTTATCCCACCATACTTAAGTCGATGAAGAAGGCTGCGGACGGAATTGCTATAGCCAAGGCAAGCGTGAATGCTGTCGATCGTTGTGTCTTCTAAATCCTGATGTAATGGTAAATTGCGAAACTCTAAATCGTTATAGCATCGCGGACAAAGCAGAGTAAACCAGTCTCCGCAGCCAGCGCATGTGTGAGGGAATAATAAATCAAGAAGAAAGGAGAAAAGCACTTTCTAAGCTTAACAATTCTAGATTTCAAGAAACGTAGCGATTCTTTGAGCAAGTGGGGCCGGAACTTCACCGGAGTGCTCACGGAATAAATCAAGTTGTAACTGGAGATTTTCTCGATCTTTTTTCTGCAAATAGATTTCCAGTAGTTTGTAACGCGCCAACACAAAAGAAGGCTGGAGTTCCAGCGATCTTTTGTATGACAGAATAGCCTCGTCGGTTTTGCCTAAAGAAAGCTGGGTGTTGCCCTTGTTGTAGTGAACTTGTGGATAGACGTCGGCTAAAGCTATGGCGGCGTCATACTGTTCGATGGATTTTTCAAGCTGCTTATCATCCGCATAGGCCATGGCTAAATTATTGTGCGTTCGCGCCGACTCTGTGTACCTCAAGAGGTGTTCATAGAAACGAATAGGTGTACCCCAGAGATAATTTTGTCGCAAAGTCAACAAAATAAAGATTGTCACGATGATTCCAAAAACATTTCGAGTAATTTCGTAATGGTTTTTCAAGAAACGTTCAAAAAACAACTTAAACACACCAATAACTGTAATAAAGAAACCCATCATGGGTAAATACAGCCAATGCTCATAAAGAACGCCATTAATAGGAATAATTCCCGAGACAGGCGAGATCGTGACAAAGAACCAACCTAATCCGAACCAAATCCAGAGTGTTTTTTTGCGTTTAAACTCTAGCCAACCAAAATATGCCAAACTCGCAAGAAAAATCACTGTCATCGCAGTCCAAATAGACGCGAAGCTAGTAACTAGCTCTGTGTCGCGCTCCATATGAAGGGGGAAAGGCGCTAGAAGCAGGCGTGCATAGATCCACAGGACTTTTGTGAAGGTCGCTAAACGAATGACGAGGCTCGAAGCATAAGAAGATCCCTCCCCATAGAAATTAAAGGTGTTATTAAAGTTTAAAACAGTCGAGCGCAGTAGCATATAAACAGAGGCAACAAGAGCAGAGCCGAGCATGGTGCTTATGACCCATTTTTTACCTGATTTCAACTTGCCTAGAATAAGTGGTCTCAACGCAATAAGTACCTGTAAACCAACGAAAGTGATACCAATTTCCTTGCTGAGGATGCTAAAAAGATAACTAGCTATTGTTAGCAGAGTCATCGTAAGACTGCCAATCTGAGTTTTTATATTATATATTGATATATGGATGTTTTTTCCACCCAAAATTCTAGAAAATCCCAAAAGACTTAAAAATCCAAAAAAAGTGAAGAGGGAGTCTCCTCTAGAGTTTGCATAGACAACCGCCTCGGTCTGGATTGGGTGAATGGCGAATAACACTCCTAGCCAAAAAGAACCTCTTTTCCCCAAGCCAAGAAAGCGTAATAGAAAATAAAGCAAAACCGCATTTGAAGAATGCAACAAGGTGTTTACTAAATGAAAACCAATTGGATTTAAACCCCAAACCTGATAATCAAAAGCAAAACTAAGCGTAGTCAGGGGACGGTAGTAGTTACTGATCTCTCCAGCGCCTGCGATGGTGTTAGTAGTGAAGATTTTTGCGACATTAAAGTCTCGAACAAAGACATTCCTATAAATGAACTGCTCGTCATCCCAGACAAACTGATTGCCGAGTGAGGGCAGATAAACCAAGAAACTGATAAGAAAAATTAGCAGGGCGGAGCGGTAACGAATTAACATTGATTCAGCCTATCATGGAGGATGTGGTCGCACTAGGACTCGAACCAAGGACCTCACGAATGTGAATCGTGCGCTCTAACCAACTGAGCTATGCGACCTCAAGACTAGAGTAGTATACCATTCAGAGGAGACCATTCTCTTCAAGAACTGACCGAACTTCTTGGCTGGAATTTGTTTGAAAAAGAGCTGCCCTGATCGAAGCTGCTTCTGGAACCCCCCTCACATACCAACCTAAATGCTTTCTCATCGGCAAAAAACTGTATTTTTCTCTCGAAGAGTAGGTTTTCTCAAAAACTTCAGCGTGCTCAACGGCAATCTCATAAATCGTTGGCGAAACGTGGACACTTTCCCTAAACACAAAAGGATTACCGAATGAAGCTCGACCAATTAAGATGCCATCAAGTTTGTAGGTACTTGCTCGCTCATGGGCAATTTCTAAAGAAGTGACATCGCCATTCCCCAGAATCAACGTTTCTGACTTAGAAGCTATCTCAGCTGCAATGCCTATTTGTTCCCAATCAGCCGAACCACCGTACTGTTGTTTCAAGGTTCTTCCATGAAGAGCAATAGCCACTGGTTCCATCTCTAAAAGCGTTTCCATCCAGTCACGAATGACAGGCTTATCAAACCCAATTCTAGTTTTCACACTGACTGGAATGCTTTGTCTCTGTTGATACGCAATTGGCAATAACTCATGGCGGCGCTCAACTTCGCGAGTAATTTCATCAGAAACGTTGGCGCAGTCCGCTGCAGATTTACCATTAACCCAATCCTCTATGCCCAATTTTGTTTCCTTAATAATTTCTTGAGCTAACTTTGGAGTTGTGATTAGTTTGGCGCCTGCTCCTGAGTGAGCGACGTTTTTGGCCGGACAACCCATGTTGATATCAATGCCATCAAATCCTAACTGGCAGAGTAGAGTGGCCGTTTGGCGAAAAGAATCAGGAGTGGTGCCATAAACCTGTGCGATGACTGGTCTCTGGGTTTCGTCATATAGAAAATCTTTCAGCATGCTGGTGGCGCCATGGCAGACGCCCTCGACGCTGGCAAACTCCGTATAAACAATGTCGGGCTGACCATATTTTTTTTGGATATAGCGAAATGGTTGATCAGTAACACCATCCATAGGCGAGAGGCCAATGATTGGTTTTTTCAGTTGTTGCCAAAAGTTAGTTTTCATAATCTCGAGAGATTATACCAATAAGACTGCTACAATAACGCCAAGATGGCGACGACGACTAAACACATCATATTAGAGAAGTTACGAAACAAGCTGGCAATCGCTGGTCGGCTTAAAGAGTTAAGCCATCTGTATAGTCAAAAGTACACCTTTCTTACAGATGAAAACTCCCCATCATTCTGGGATAAGAGATTCCACGAATTTCCAATTGAGCATCCAATGGCCCGCATGCGCGAACGATTCGTGGCAGAGCACGTCAGTAAAACCCAAAAGCTACTTCACCTTGGAGTTGGCATTGGCACGCTAGAGCAATTACTTTTCCCCGAAATGGCACCAGAAAATTACCTTGGTACTGATATTACAGCCGATACACTAAAGGCAATCCAAAAAAAATTCCCCAATTATTCTTTTCGCAAAGCATCGCTTTACGCTCTACCATTTGCAGATAGTTCTTACGAACAAATTGCGCTTTTAGAAGTGCTTGAACACATCCAGCCCCACTTCACTTTTGTTGTCTTGTCAGAAATACATCGGGTGCTAAGAAAGAATGGTACTTTTATCGTCAGCATTCCTGTTAACGAAAAACTAGAGTATGTTTTGCCACACAATCCCAACTCTCATCAACGCCTTTATACCAAGGAATTGCTAACCTCTGAATTGGGAATTATCGGCTTCAAAGTCATGCATGTAGAACCGTTTTACGCTTTCGGAACGCATTATAAAATTAAGCAAATTCTTAGTAACACTTTCCATATTAGAAAACCAAATAATCTAGTTTTTGTATGCAAAAAACTGTAGTCCATCTCTCAAGATTAGCCTATCCTCATCCAGGGGGTGTCGAGCGGCATCTCGATGAACTCCTTCCAGAACTAGACAGGCTAGGATTCAAAAATACTGTCCTGACTATTCAAGACGAAAAAAACCAAAAACTAAGTGAGAGTCGCAAGACCTACTCAATCATCCGGATCCGAGCTAATAAGCGAACTAAGCTTGGCTACAAGATCTCGATTTGGAAGCAAATAATTAAATACCTTGGATTACTGAGAACAGCAGACATAATTCACATCCATGATGTTTTCTGGTGGCCCCTTCCAATCCTGCCATTTATTTCCTGGAAAAAAATATTCATCACCTTTCATGGTTACGAAAAAGACGACGGCCCTTCCTTTACAGATATTTTTTGGCATCAGCTGGCTGCTAAAGTCTGCCAGGCCAACCTCTGTATTGGAGACTTTCATGCAAAGTGGTACAAAATAAAACCAAGTCTGGTCTCGTTCGGCGCAGTTAAATCTTATAAAATTCCAAAAACAACAAAAAAAGCAGGAGCTGTTTTCATTGGTCAACTAAAAGAGCAAGCTGGCATTATGCAGTATTTAGAGGCGATGAGTTTGCTCAGGAAAAATAAAGATCACCTTTCATTAGATATATTTGGAAATGGACCCCTGGAAAACATTGCAAGGTCTTACGCTAAGAAACACGATCTTTCTGTTCGTTTTCTTGGCTGGGATGAGAATGCTTATAAAAAAATAGGCCAATACAAGATTGCTTTTGTATCAAGATACTTAAGTATTATTGAAAGCCTTGCGACGGGAACCTCAGTAATTGCAGTCTCATCAAATGAAATAAAATTTGACTACCTTTCTATGACTCCATATTCTAAAGATATTTCCATTGCTGAGTCTGCAGAACAGATTATGAGCTATGCTAAAAAACCAGTTCCTGTCGATAAAAAAATGCAGTCTTGGGCAAGAGAACAAACATGGGAAAAGCTAGCAAGAAACTATATTGAATTATGGCAAAAGTAACTGTCATCATCACCGTTCTCAATGAAGAATCAACCATCCCGGAGCTGCTCACTGGATTAGAAAAGCAATCACTTCAACCAAGTGAAGTGATTATTGTTGATGGGGGCTCAAATGACAAAACAAAGACAATGATCAACAGCCTCAACAGCAAGTCAACCTTAAACATTAAGCTGCTCCATAAAAAAGGCAATCGCAGCATGGGAAGAAACCTAGCAATTGCTAGAAACAAAACAGATCTAATCGCCATTACTGACGCAGGCTGTGTGCCAAAGAAAAATTGGCTACAAGAGCTTGTAAAAATACAAGTTGAAACCAAGGCTCCAGTTGTTTCCGGCTACTATGCTGGTAAGGCAACCACAAGATTCGAAGAAGCAGTCATTCCTTACGCCTTGGTCATGCCTGATAAAGTCGACTCTAATAACTTTTTACCAGCAACTCGCTCAATGCTTTTATCAAAGAAAGTATGGGAAAAAATTGGCGGCTTCGATGAAAAACTCTCAGATAATGAAGACTATGCTTTTGCAAGAAAAATCAAGAGAAGTGACATAAAAATTGCCTTCGCAGAAAAAGCTATTGTATTTTGGAAACCAAGAAGTAACATTTCAAGTTTTTTTAAAATGATATTTAGATTCGCTCGCGGGGATATAAAGGCTGGAATATTAAGACCAAAAGTTATCTTAATTTTTGTTCGCTATCTACTGCTACTTTTGGCAACAATTTTTATATTGAAGTTCAGCGATTTGAAATCCGTAATACAACTCTGGACGCCACTTTTCGTCCTTTACTCACTTTGGGCCATTGATAAAAATGTTAAATACACACCTAAGGGCTGGTACTTCTTGCCACTTCTACAGATCACTTCAGATATTGCGGTAATGTCGGGTAGTATTGCCGGACTTATTCTGTAGTCACGCCATCAAACTCAACATCATTTTCTGCGGCAATTTGTTTGGTGGCTCCGATAATGCCATCTTTATGATTAGCGGGAGAGTAAATCGTGTACATCTTTAGGTCATCAGTTTCTGAAACATTAATTATGTTGTGCTGGGCACCGGCGGGGACTACTAAACAAGAACCGTCAGTCACCAGATATTCATTGTCATCCACAATGCATTTTCCTTGACCTTTCTCGAAGCGGAAGAATTGGTCATTAGCAGCGTGAGTCTCGAGGCCGATGTCTTCGCCAGGCTTTAAACTCATCAGCACTAGTTGGGCATGTTTAGAAGTATAAAGAACTTTGCGAAAATTACTGTTCTGAACAGTCATTTCTTCTAAGTTAGTTGTAAAACCTTTCATAAAATTCCTTCCGCACTTAAGCCGGTTATCTAATTATCTTTATACCCCTAATTCCTAGAACAAGCGAGACTAGAACGATCGCTTTAAGCACAAAATGACCATTTATATCCAAGAAAGCAGCCGCAAAAGGCGTAATAGTTCCTACCGAAATGTGAACAATAATACTAACCGGCAACACGAAAAACAACCAATTCTTTTTTGGAATATCTAATCTTAGCAAACGGAAAAATTTCGAAAGCAAAGGTGACAGCAAGGCTACTCCAATGTAGGAGACAGTAAAATCAAAAATTGCGTAGCCGCCAATGCGGAAAGACCTAAGATATTCAATTGAGGACATTATTTTTCCAAGTTGAGCACGTCATCAATGCGAATTTGAGCAACAAATTCCGGAACGTGCGATACCAAGATCATAGCACCTTCGTAAGCATCAAGAGCTTGCGCAATGACTGGTAGATGGCGGAAATTAATGTGATTGGTTGGCTCATCAAGTATGAGAAGACCTGGCTGCAGCAAAGTCAAACAAGAGAAAGCCACCATGGCTTTTTGACCTTCAGATAAACTGCCAATTTCAGCCTTCAAAAGTTCTGATGTTAACAAAAACCCTGAAGCCACCGCTCTGAGGCGAGCCTCAGTCATCTCAGTTTTTGAAGCGGCGAGCGCAATCGACAAGGCTTGGTAGGCAGTATCATCAAAATTTAGCGTAGTGAAATCTTGTCGGTAGTAACCAACGCGAAGAGTAGATGGCAAGATTAGTCCAGGATGAGTGCCACGCGCCATCGATTCTATCAAAGTACTTTTGCCAATCCCATTAGGACCAATTATTCTTAGGTGGCGACCTTTCATGAGAATAAGATCTGCCTTCTTAGTCACATGCTCGTGATTTTCAATGATTTCATATGAAGTCAATCTCATGGTGTCGTGCGGCATATCTGCTTGCACAGGAATGGTAAAACGGCGAATGGTCTTATCTTCCTTGCGCACCTCAACCTTCTCGCTCTCGAGAACTTCGATTTTTTCCCTCATTTTTTTGGCCACGTTACGCATCTTGCCACCCTTATGGGCAAAGAAGTTAGCTTTATCTTTGTTCTCTTGAATGCCACGGGCCTTCTGGGCATTGAGGCGATTTTCTTTATCGATGCGAATTGTTATCTCCTCAACCACGTCGAGGTAATTTCCGGCGTACTGTTCGATTTTATGAGTATGGCTATCTAGATAGAGAACTCCTTCGGTGAAACAGTTTAGAAAATCGGCATCATGGGAAATGACAATGACACTTTTTGAGTATGACATTAGAAAAGCAGTCAAGTGAGCGATTCCAGCAGCATCAAGATTATTGGTTGGCTCATCTAGGAGAAGTAGATCTGGATTCTGAATAAGAGCTGCTGCCAATAAAAGACGTGCTTGCTGACCACCAGAAAAACCACTAATTGGCTTGTTCTCTGGAGCGTGAAGATTCACAGCCTTCAGAACCGCGGCCATACGACGACTCAGCTCGTGTGGCACAAGAGGGCAGTGCTGTTGAAAGAACTCTGTGATCGTAAGCTTCATGTCAGCTGGTGAGATAACCTGATATGCCGTGGCAATAGTCATCTTCTTATCTACTGAGATCTCACCCACGTCAGGCTGCAGCGCGCCAGTGAGAAGCTTAAATAAAGTACTCTTGCCGGCTCCGTTCTGTCCCATGAGCGCCACCTTCATGCCCTTGCGGACCGAAAAACTGACCTCATCAAGAATCGGCCGATCATGACCAAACATGAAAGAGACCTTCTCGAATCGAATAATTGTTTCTGATGTTGCCATAAATTATCTCTGCCTAAAGAGTGAAGGGAAGATTATACCTTGAATTTGCGGAAGGGGAGGGATTCGAACCCACGGGACCATAAAAGTCACGGTTTTCAAGACCGTTGCAATTGACCACTCTGCCACCCTTCCTTGAGGCGTGAAAGTAAAAAGATTATACCATCTGACTCTGGTAAATATGCTACACTGAATGCATGTACAGTCCTGACCCAGGCACAACACCAGCCAGCATCCCAGTACCGTCAAAAGCTACGGAGATGGCTCGATCTAGCCAACCTGTCGAGATACCAGTCAGAGAAGAACCAAGGAAACCAGAGCCTGTTCAAAGACCCCCAGAGCCAGCTCCACAACCAGCCAAACCGCGAATTACTGACTTTGGCGTCCAGCAGCCCCAACGCAAACCACGCGAAAGCGAGCTCGTCCCTGGCATGCAGAGACCAATGCCTGAGGAAGAACTTTTTGAGTGGACCTCAGCAGAGCGCCCATACAAAAAACATAATCGCCAGTTCTTCACGACTATTTTCATGATCGCCTTGTTCCTTTCCTTGATCTTCTTCTTTGCCGGCCAACTCCTGACGATCGCGGTTGTCCTCGCCGTTGCTTTTCTCATCTATGTCTTATTTACCATCCCGCCTGGAGAGGTAACCCACAAGCTCTCTACCTACGGCATTAAAGTCGAGAAGAATATGTACTACTGGGAAGAGATGGGTAGATTTTGGTTCACCGATAAATATGGCCAGGAACTGGTGAATATTGAGATTGGTCGCTTTCCCTTCCACCTTTCACTCCTACTCGGAGACATTCCCAAAGACACCATGAGACTCATTCTCAGAGAAGTTCTTCTTGAACAAAAACCAGAGGCCACTCCGTACGAAAAAATGGCTGCCTGGCTCCACAAAAAGATTCCCATCGATATTGAGAGTTAAAAGACCAGAAGTTTGGTACAATAGACGCCCTGGTAACATGCGCCAATAGCTCAGTTGGATAGAGCATCAGTTTGCGGAATTGAAGGTCGCTGGTTCGAATCCAGCTTGGCGCACAATATTTTCAAGAAAAATTAGGAGAGGTGGCAGAGTGGCCAATTGCAACGGTTTCGAAAACCGTGACTTTTTTCAAGTCCCGGGGGTTCGAATCCCCCCCTCTCCGCCAACTAAATTGACAATAATTCTATGCTAAAATATTTTCATGACAGTTCGGAAAGCCAATAGCAAGGATAAGAAAGAGGTTCTCAGCCTTCTTGATGAATTTAGAGCTGACTGCATCACTCAAATATCCGGAGAGCAAGGCTATTCTGACTCAGCAATAACCAAAGGAGTAAAAATTTACGAACAACTTCTTCAAAGAGATGACTATTGCATTTTACTTGCAGAGAATTCAGAAAATCAACTTGTTGGGATTATTACTGGTTACCTTTGCCCAATGCTCAGGAGCGGTGAGTTGAGAGCTGAAGTTGAAGAATTTTTTATTAAAAAAAATAGTAGAGGGAGTGGTGCTGCAAAACTACTCATGGATTCATTTTTTTCATGGTGCCAATTAAATAAAGTCACAAAAGTTAATTTAGAATCAGATAATGACTTAAGCCGCGCGCATGGGTTTTATAAAAAATATGGCTTTGAAACGACTGCGCAGAGGTTTGTTAAAAAATTGGGTGAAAGCGAGAAGAAATAATAATGACAAAATATCAAGTTAAAAAATACTTCAGTTGGGGATCGCTTAAACTGGAGCCATTACAATACTTGCTTGTTAAAGAATCCGACTATCCAGATTCATACACTGTCATTCAAGAAAATAGTAATGAAGCTATTGAAGTAAATAAAAAATCATTTCAGAATTATTTAACAAGTGGATTTATTGAGAAAGTATAGTTAATTGTTATAACGACACTTAATAAATCAGTAGCATGAGCTCAAAAACTCCATACAGAAAAACCATCCAAATTCTAAACCTACCCTTCATGTCGAGTTACATCTATCACATGCTGCCTGGTGGCATAGAAAAGAGGCATTTTCATGATGGGATCGAATTAGAATATGTTATTAGAGGAAATTCGAGCACCCACAAAAAAGGTCGATTATATTTTCGTAAAAAAGGAGAAGTCCATGAAGGAATTAATGACTCAAAAAATGATTTGGTTTTTCTATGTCTTACAATTCCTGCAGAAACAAAGGGAAACACTCATTATTTATAATCATCGAATGATTCCTAATGTCCGAATGATATTTAAAGTTGGTCTATAATTCCCATACATGCCAAAAAAACGCCATCACAATATCCCCGCTTCATACCTAGTTTTATTTGATGGAAATAAAACCTTACTTTCTCTTAGGAAAAATACTGGCTATGAAGATGGCAATTATTCATTAGTAGCTGGACATGTTGACCCTGGAGAGACATTCACTGATTGCGTCATCAGAGAGGTGAGGGAAGAATCGGGAATTGAGTTAAAAAGAAAAGATCTTAAAGTAGCTCACGTTATGCACCGAGCGGCCACCGATGAGAACTACGAGCGCGTCGACGTCTTTTTTGTAGCAAGGAAGTGGTCGGGGAAGATAATCAACTTGGAGCCAGAAAAATGTGCTGAGATAGCTTGGTTTGATATTGATAATTTGCCAAAAAAAACAATCCCATATGTCGCTCAAGCAATCAGGTCAATTCTCGATGGAGAATACTATAGCGAGTATGGGTGGGAGTAGAACAAAAATGTCGAGAAAGAAATTCTTAAGTCTCGTTTTTTTCACAATTATTTTGACCAGAATAGTTTTTTTTGTATCTTGGGATTCCTCAATGATAGCGATGACAATGTATGACAGTTGGCATCATATGTATACCGGCGAAGTAATGATGTTGGTATCTCTAATTTTGCCAAAAAGAATCTCAAAAATAATATTAGCAGTAGGCTTGGGATTATTCTTAGATGAACTAATTCACTTGTTTCATCTTCTAGGACTTGCTACCTCTCATGACTACTGGTCATTCGAAACAATCGCTACGACAGCTGCGGGACTGATTACGACTTCGTTGGTTTGTTTGACAATTCCTGCTGAAACTAGAGAAAATGCTCACCAGCTAGAGTAGAATCCTTACTACTATGAGCAAGCTCGCATTCATCTATATTACAAACGAAAACCTTGACGAAGCGAAGAAAATTGCGAGACATTTACTAGATAAACGAATGATTGGCTGCGCGAATATCTTTCCAATAACATCAATGTATTGGTGGAAAGACAAGATAGTTGACGGTGATGAATTTGTCTTGATTGCAAAAACCACTCAAAATAATGTTGAAAAAATCAGAAACGAGGTAGCAAAAATTCATCCATTCGATACGCCCTGCATTATCAAAATTGACGTTGATCCAAATGAAAAGTATTTAAAGTGGATCGAGAGTGAACTAAGATAAAGGAGCACCTATGTACATTCCACTTTTTGATATCGATGGCACCTTATTGAAGGGCGGTGGCGGAAATCAAGCGCACAAGAACGGCGGCAGCTATGCCTTTCGCACTGTTTACGGACTAGACGACAAAGCTTGCTGGGACAATATAATTACAGACGGGAAAATTGACAAACAGATCATTCTTGAGGTTGTTGAGAAAAATGGCATAAGCCACAAAAAAGCCTTGGCGAAATTAGATGAAGCGATAGATGCAACAACGTCTTACTATCTTGAACACAGTAACGAAGGCACATGCATTGCTGCGGACGGAGCCATTGAGTTATTAGAAGAATTACAAAAGCAGAATGTCCCACTTGGACTATTAACTGGCAATATTGAAGCCATTGGTATTGATAAACTTTCCAAGGCTGGACTCGCAAAATATTTTGAGTTTGGCGCATTTGGAAATTTAGCACTTAGGAGAGTTGACCTGATTGAGATAGCTAGAGAAAGAGCAATAAAACTCGTTGGTCTACAGATGACTACTTCTAAATTTATGATAATCGGTGACTCAACTTTGGACGTTAAGTGTGCAAAAGATGGAAATATTCCGGTTATTGGCGTTAGTACTGCTAAATCATCAAGCCAAGAATTGGCAGAGGCTGGAGCTGACTTAGTTGTCGAATCACTATTACAAAAAGATGATATCGTAAAATTTATTCTTGATTAACGGGATAAGCTTATGCCACCAATCGTCTCATCAGTAAAAGCTTTGCTCTCCAATCAAGGGAAATTTCTATTTCTTAAGGCAAAAGTCGATAAGAGCTTCTACTGGGATCTTCCAGGTGGAAAAATAGAGTACGGAGAAACTCCCGAGGAGGCACTGCGCAGAGAGGTTCTCGAAGAAATTGACGTTAAAATTAAGAACTTAAAGTCAGTTGGAGTTTGGTTTTTCTATTCGCCTCACAGTAAAAGCCAAGTCATTTGTCATACCTTTTCATGCGAACCATTGGGAAAAATCGCCATCGACACAACTAAGAATCCTGCTAACGAAAGTTTTGCCGGCTTTGAATGGTTGACCTTAAAAGAAGTGTTAAATAGAAGTAATATGAATTTGCCAACAAGCCTGATCTCACTAATTGAGAGTATGATATTTTAGTTCATGCTGACATATATACTTTTCATTCTTGGCATTATCTTTCTCATCAAAGGCGCTAGCTATCTTGTTGATGGCACTTCTGCGACCGCAAAAAGATTTAATATTTCTGAGTTAGTGATTGGATTAACCATCGTTGCATTTGGCACAAGTGCTCCAGGACTTGCCGTCAATTTAATTTCAAGCTTTAGCGGAAACACAGATATAGCTTTAGGAAATATTGTTGGAAGCAATCTTGCAAATATCTGCTCATTCTAGGTATTGCAGCGATTATCACTCCATTGAAAATTAAAAATTCAACTGTCTGGAAGAAAATTCGACTGCCGAGCAGGATTGGAATCAATACGCTAACGATACTGATGATAATTGATTAGGTTTAATATCTTCCTAGCGGTATAGTCTTCTGTACCATGTTGACCTCCACTTGCTTCTTTTTCGAACAAGACGAAACTAAATATTGAAAAAATATTTATAATAATAAAAAAGCCAGCCACTATCAGCATATTTTTGTACGAGTATTTTTTAGATAAGAACACTATAAATTCAGCCAACAATGCCAGAAAAAATGGCAAAGAAGAAATATACATCCTGCCTCCATAAGCAGCCGCCTGCCAACCGCCCTGCGTAGAAATAACGACATATTGAAAAAAGAAAAATATAGCCAATAACGCTAGTTTAGGGTTAAGTGACATTTCGCGTTGGTTTTTAGCGTTGTTTTTGTTTCAGAAATGCAGCAATTATTTGTCTTCTTTGAAAGA
>PFLP01000065.1 GCA_002784625.1 Candidatus Pacebacteria bacterium CG_4_10_14_0_8_um_filter_42_14
TCTTTCATACTCAGCATGGGTACTCCTTATCTTTTTGGAGTACATTTTCCTACTGAGGCAACGATTATGCTTGGAGTACTTTTTTAGTGAGTCAATTCGCCGGCTTGCAAGCTACGCCCAGACTCTCTACAATGGATCTATCAGAAATCTAGAAAAGGAGATCGTATGCCCAAACGAATTTTTTGGCCAGCAGTAGCAGTAGTCATGGGATTAATTTTTTTAGCCTCAAATCTCGGCATGTTGCCACAGTCACTTTGGAATCTGTGGCCACTAATTTTGATCATCGTTGGTCTAGGAGGCTTACTAACATCTGATAATGATGAGTGGTATGTTTTGCCAAAGAAGGCAGTAAAGAAAACTGCCAAGTCAGCAAGGCGCGCGTCCAAGAAGAAAAAAGTCGCCAAAAAGAAGTAATATCCACAATCCTGTCCCTGTGGTAGAAACTGCGGAAACAGTATGTCTTTCAGTGTTCCTTTTCAAATTGCAATAGATGGTCCCGTCGCCGCAGGTAAAGGGACAGTCTCTCGGTTAGTCGCTGATCGACTTGGCTTTCTGTATGTCGATACTGGCGCAATGTACAGGGTAGCGGCGATGCTTGCTCTCACAAAAGAATGTTCTCTAGATGATGGTCCGGCCATTGCCGAGATTATTTCTCAAGCAAAAATAGAGATGAACAATCCTAAAGAAGGTGAGAAGGATGGTCGTTTGACAACTGTGGTCGTTGACGGCAAGGATGTTTCTTGGGAAATCAGAACAGAGGTAGTCAGTAAGGGAGCTTCAACCATCGCCGTTCATCCAGAAGTTCGTTCTGTCCTTGTGAAGAAACAGCAGCAAATTGCTTCAATACAAAATGTTGTCATGGAAGGCAGAGACGTAACTTACAGAGTCCTTCCGGAGGCACAACTAAAAATTTTTCTAACTGGAGATGCCACTGTCAGAGCTAAAAGGCGACACTTACAGCTTCAGACCAGGGGACAAAACACTACATTTTCAGAGGTTTATCAAGCCATTGTTGATCGCGATACCCATGACACTGAGCGAGCAACTGATCCCTTAAAAAAAATTCCCGAGGCTTGGGAAATCAATACTACCGACTTGAGTATTGAGCAGGTGGTAGATCTAATTGTAAATAAAGTTGCAGCTATGCGAAATCAGGATGACAGATAAACCAGCGAAGCTTTCTGCTTCCATTCAAGAGCTAACGGAACAGATTGAGACTCGACGCAAGAAGCAACAACTTGTTCGAGAGGCTAGACAAAAACATGAGTCAAAGAAAATGCAGGGAGTTCGACTGGAGCGTTTAGCTGCTCCAATCATCTTGGTTGCCTCATTAATTGTTTCTGCCTTGGTGTTAGTTTTGGGCAAATATTTTTAATTTCGAGTTTGGGCCCCATCAAGGATTTTGTCACTATCGGTTTTTGGTTTAAATTGATTTGGGACACAAGTCGAAGTTGGCTCAGTACCTGCCATAAATGTTTCGCTTTTCAGAATAGGGCAGCCAGCACAAGCAAGAGTTCCGGTACTTTTACAAACTTGAACTTTTGTGATTCCCCATGGGATCTGGAAGACGTGAGGGGTTTCTGCTGTTAACTGTGATCTAATAATCTTATTCCAAATCGGTGAAGCTCCAGTTATTCCTGAGGCCACGTAACTCATTGAAGTGTTGTCATTATTACCGACCCAGACTGAGACCACGCGATCAGAAGTGTAGCCGATAGTCCAGTTATCTCTTAGATTATTTGTAGTCCCTGTTTTGACCGCCACTTCTTGATTCGGAATCTGGAGGGTGGAGATCGGTCCAAACGCTGGCGTACGCGCTTGATTGTCTTTCAAAATATCAGTCACAAGGTAGGCTACTCTAGGATCAATGACTTGATCACTTGGACAATCTTTGCCGTAGAGCGCGCAAGTGTTTTCATAAAGGACTTTTCCAGAACTATCACTGATTTTTAGAATTGGATTGAGTTTTGTGAGTTTTCCATCATTGGCAAATACTCCGTAAACTTGAGCCATTTCTGTCATTTTTACTTCACCGCCGCCAAGGGTTAGTGACAATCCGAATCTTCTCCTATCACTCCAAGTAGTGATGCCGAGTTTTTCTGCATAGTCAAGAAGGTTGTTTACCCCAAGCTGTGCCAGGATCTTTACAGCTGGAATGTTATAACTTGAGGCCAGGGCCTCTCTGAGAGTAACAGCGCCATGATACTTACCATCATAGTTTTTGGGACTATATGGTTTGCTGCCAGCCACATCGTAGGTGATAGGAGCATCTTGGATAATGCTTGCTGGTGTCATCCCAGATGCCAGGGCAAGTGAATATGTCAGTGGTTTGATAGAACTTCCAGGTTGTCGGTTTCGTGTTGTCACATTAACTTGACCATCATGAGCAAAGTCGAAGTAATCTTTACTGCCGACCATGGCCAGAATTTCTCCAGTTTTTGGATTGGTCACTAGTGCCGCACCATTGGAAACCCGTAATCTGGCAAGAGACTCTATTTCAGTTGTCACTACGTCTTGAACCCCGTTTTGTAGCTCTGCATCTAGTGATGTTATTACTTCTAGTCCAGCGCTTTGAATAATTTCTTCAGAGAATTCTCCAGCCAAAAGTTCTTTCACATACATGACAAAATGTGGGGCAACGATATCAATGGTGTTGTCACGAAATGCCAATGGGGTCTGGTAGGCTTCTTTTGCTTCATCTACTCCCGCTGTTCCGTCTTCGACCATGCGTCTAAGCACCTCTGCCTGTCTCTGTTTTGCTAATTCCGGATTGGTGCCAAATGGTGAGTAGACAGATGGAGCGGCTGGAAGTCCGGCAAGAAGTGATGCTTCTGCAAGACTGATATCTCTGACTGACTTTCCAAAGTATCGCTGGGATGCTTCCTCGATGCCATAGGTAGAGCCGCCATAGGCGACTTGATTTAAGTACATTTCTAGAATCTCATTTTTGGTAAATTCAGTTTCAACCATAACAGCTAGAACTAGCTCGCGAACCTTACGTTGTAAGGTACGTTCCGAGGAAAGCAGTCTATTTTTAATTAATTGCTGGGTCAGAGTAGATCCACCTTGAACGACTTCTCCGTTTTTGTTTGCGAGCATAGCTCGGATGATCCCCCTGAGAGAAAAACCAGGATGGTAGTAAAAGTTTTGATCTTCGATAGCGATGGTGGCAGCAATTACTTGCTCAGGAATCTCGTTCAGAGGCACATAGGTACGGTTTTCATCTTTGTAAATTCGGTACAGGACTGCACCGTTTCGATCTAAAATTCTGGTGGTGAGCGAGGGTTGCTCCTCACGCAAAGTATTGACGGCTGGTAAATCAAGAAATATATAGTTGTGGATTTCGTAAGTTCCAAAAAATATCAAAGTTACCGTGGCCAGCATGAAGAGGCTTTGTTTTGGAAACAGAGTCAGCGTTTGCCAGAAAGGCTTGAGAATCCTTTTGATTGCTCCTGACTTTAGGCGTATTTTTGGGTACTTAAAATTAACTGAAACTTTGGGAAGTGCGGGATGCATAGGGAGTGCCGGTAGGGAAGGCAAGCCAAGTCTTTTTAATAACCATTTATAGATTGAAATAGGCAGCGGCGACCAAGTTAGCTTGGATTTACTCCAGAGGAAAAGGCAATTCTTTATCAAAGCTGCCAGTAGTTTAGATCGCTCATGTTGTGCACGAGAAAACACCACATGATCTCTTTTTTCGAGGGCGCGATGGAGTAGATAATTGCGCAATTTAATTGAGTTACTAGATTCAGGTTTTATTCGTCTCATTTCGGCGAATAGTACCATGACTAGTCCTTCGAGACAACTCGGGAAATTATGGGCACTTCTATTAACGAAAGTGAGGTGCTAATCCAACTTTCGTTGAATGATGTCCCAAAGCTCACGATCTGAGCCTTCGTAACCGAGGGCCCAAATAGCCACTCCAGCGAGATCTAGCTGATTAACATAATCCAGTTTGTAGGAAATCGACCGAGAGTTTTCGTAGTAGACGACAAAAGTTTCACCGTCCTCTATGTAAGAAATATATGGTGAGAGTGCATCCTCGTTCCAGTGCTCCATTACGGATAAATCCTCTTTCCTCTCCAAAAGTTCTTTTACTCTGGCTATTGAAGCCGTTGTTCCCGTATCTGGGAAAGCATGTGATTGAGCCTCACGAGAAGTTGTTTGCCACTCGTATCCGTAAAAGGGAATTCCCAAGAGTAATTTGCTCGCTGGCACATAAGACAAAAATGTTCTCAGGTGTTCATTGATATCTCCATCCCAAAGCTCGTCACCGCCAAAAAGAGGAGCAACCGGTCCAGCTTGTGGCGAACTTCGGCGGTGGAAGTCATAGGCCATTACGACAAAATAATCAATATGTTCGGCCAAGGCCGGAATGTCCCAGAGTTGTTTGTTATTTGAAGCACTTGCGTAGACATCTACACTTAAGCTAATAGAGCCATAGTGAGCATTTAGATGGGATCGTAGATCTTTAATGAACTTGGTAAATTGGTCGCGCTGTTTTTCCGATGGAGTGCCATTAAGTTCTACATCAATATTTATCCCACTTATTGGATAGGCAAGTAAGATATTGTCAAGAGTTTCAAATAAGTTCAGTTGCGCTTTCTCAGAACCCAGGAATAGAGCAATGTCATCTGCCATAAACTGCGATAATACTAATTCAAATTGAGTATCCTGCTCACCAGCCAAATTAATAATATCAAGCAGTGAGTCACTGTTAAGCTTGGCATATCCAGGTTCTGTACTGCCATCTTCACGAAAGCGAAGTTGGCCATCGGGATTAATCGCTAGTGCGAAGTAAGCCAGGTGAGATAGTTCTGGCTGCAAGACAGCAGTATTTAAATTCCAGTATGGTAAAAATCCGTAGACAACTTTATCGCGAGAATGTGGCAGCTCTGAATGACGCAAAAAGCGAAACGAGCTGAGCGACGACATTGGCGAAGTCAGAGGCACATCCCAAAGCCACCAAAGAGCCAGGGCCCCGCCGCTGAACACTGCGCAAAATGCCAGAACACCAAGCTTGAGATGCCATTTATGACGAGCAATCCATTGTGAAAGACGGTGTCCAGTCCGATCGGACTTTGCGCTTGGTTTATTTACTGCTTTATTAAAGCGAGCGTACGGCATGTCTAGTTATTCCCATATTCCGGTATTGAAAACTCATTAGGAACAGTTTGCTGTTCGTAGAGCACCTTGCCATCTTCGGAAACTGGTCTGGAGCAGTCAGCGCAGTAGTAATCAGTTACAGGGTCCTTATAAATTGTTCTTTCTTCTAACACCAAGCCATCAATTTGCTGGCCGGGCGGTGGGGGCAAGCCAGTGTTTGGGTCGATCCAGACATTTTGCTTTTCGATAACCGATCTTGACGGTCTACCTTCATTCCAGTAAAGCTCTTGATCTCTTGGCTGACAGGCATCTCCAGAACTTGGTGGTAAGCCACTGGCGCAAACTTGCTCTGAAAGGACACTAGGCGGTTTTGATTGCCAGACCGGTTCTTTGTCGGTCAAAATATAAGTCATTAAGTCATTGAAAATTGGTGAGGCTCCAGTAACACCAGAAACGACGTTACTCATCCGAGTATTATCATTGTTGCCTACCCAGGTGGCGACTAAATACTCTGGGGTAAAGCCGATGGTCCAGTTATCGCGAAGGTCATTGGTAGTGCCGGTTTTGACACTAACTACTTGATTAGGGATGACTAAAGCAGAGCGCGAGCCGAATGCATGTTCTCTGGCTTTATTATCTTGCAAAATGTGGCTGATTAAATAGGCAGGGGCGCGATCCATGACACGCGTTAACTCTCCAGCTTGTGGCTCGGCAAACTCAGTTAGAAACTCAAGATCAGCCATGCGGCGCTCTGGATCAAGTTCATAGCGCACGTTACCAAGATAATCCTCAACTTTAAGAAGTGGGGTGAGTGGGGATTTAACTCCTTGATTGGCCAGAGTTCCAAAAGCTTGAGCCATATCAATCATGCGGACTTCACCACCGCCAAGGGTTAGAGATAATCCGTATCGACTTGGATCAGTCCAGGTGGTGATGCCCATAGCTGTGGCTTGATCAATAAAAGTTTGTACACCGATGGTTCGAAGTGCCTTAACTGCCGGGATGTTGAGAGAGTTCCCGAGCGCTCTGCGCACAGTTACAGAGCCCGAGAAACTACCATCGTAGTTTTTTGGACAGTAAGGTTTTTGTCCCGGAACTGTAAAACAAGTGGGAGCGTCGATCAAGATACTGCCTGGATTTAAAGTCTTCTGTTGGAATGCAGTCGCATACATGAGTGGCTTGATCGAACTGCCTGGTTGGCGTTCGGCGATAGTAACATTCACTTGACCGTCGTGCTCTGTATCGAAATAGTTTTTGCTTCCAACCATGGCCAGAATCTCACCAGTGTTAGGCTTAGTTATTAAGGCCGCTCCATTTCCAACCCTAGCTCTTTCTAGAGTGGAAAGCTCCGCACTCACAGATGCCTCAGCAACTTGCTGGAGATCGAAATCCAAGGTAGTAGTGACGCGTAGCCCGCCACGCTCTACCGTATCCACGCCGTACATATCGTAAAGTAAATCTCTGACATAGAAAACAAAATGAGGCGCCTTAATATCATTGCTGGTGATCGCAAAAGTGAGCACGTCGCTACTTGCTCCAGCCTCTTGTGCTGGCGTAATGTACTTGTCTTCAACCATACGACGAAGCACTGATGCCTGTCTTTCCTTGCCCTTTTCGGGAGTAGAGCCAAAGGGAGAATAAGTCGTTGGAGCCTGTGGTAGTCCGGCCAGGAGCGTAGCTTCAGCCAGGGTTAATTCCGAAGCATGCTTATCAAAGTACGTTTGTGCTGCTGCTTCAATGCCAACGGTGGTGCCTCCATAAGAAACGTAGTTTAGATACATTTCCAGAATTTCATCTTTGGTGTAAAAAAGTTCGGTGATAACAGCCAGAACGGCTTCTTTAATTTTCCTTTGAAAAGACCTCTCACTAGTTAATAAGGCATTCTTAACTAGTTGCTGGGTGATCGTGGAGCCACCTTGCATATGACCGCCCTTAAAATTGGTGATGACTGCTCTGGCAATGCCAGCAATATCAAAACCAAAATGGCTGTAGAAATGCTGGTCCTCAATAGAGATGGTTGCTTGTTTTACATACTCAGGAAGTTCCTGATAATTTACGGGGATGCGGTACTCATCAGCAAAAATTTCATAGAGAAGAACTCCTTTACGATCAAATATTTGGGTACTGACGGCATAGTTTTCGCCGGTGGCTAGTTTGCGCGGCGAAGGTAGATCTCTGAGTAAGTAGACAAAACTAGCTAAGCCAGCGATAACAATAACAAGCGCGCCCCAGCGGAGAATTGGATGAGGCAGCACCCGGTTGACGATACGGACAGGAAGCAGGGCAATAAATAGCAAAGCTTTGCGAAACCACATGAACTTTTGGTTCGGTTTGTTCCCAATTAAAACCCTTGATAGTCGAGTGCTAATTTGGGCAGGGCGCTTTTTGTTTCGGTACTTTCTTTTCATGTTTGGTCTGAGCATACTAGTGTAGCAGATGATGATTTCACCTCAGGAGCTTACTGAAGAGTTAAACGGCTCTTGGAGCTCGTACGTGTTACCAGAGCTTCGAGATTTTGTTACTGTTTCTTTAGGCTTATACGAGCGAGAGTGTCGCGATGAGTCCAAATTTACCGATTATTCGTTTATTGTCTTTCCAATGGCAAAGGCTTATGAAGGCTTTCTTAAGCAGTATTTCCTTGATCTTGGTTTAATTTCAGAGTCAACATACTTCAGCCGTCGCTTTCGCATCGGCAGAGCTTTAAATCCGGATGTGCATGAAAACCAGCGAGATCAGTGGTGGCTCTACGATGACGTTGTTCATCAGTGCGGAGTGGCAACGGCGCAGTCATTATGGAACACCTGGCTTGAGAGTCGCAATCGTATTTTTCATTTTTTTCCGAACAAACATCAATCGGTTTCCCTGGTACAAGCAGGTCAACACTTGGCAACAATTGCCGACTCGATGCGGCGGGCGGTAACCTGTCAAGCTGGGCAACTTGGTGTTTCTGCTTGATCAGGTGTAGACCCTATGCGTATAATGACGCCTCATCTTATGTTTCACTCTTTTGTATATCGCAATATAACAATTTCAGGTTTACCAGGATCGGGATCAACCACACTTCTGGACGGAATTAGAGAAGCTCTAAAATTTGATGGTTGGGTTGGCTATAGTGGCGGCGCATTTATGCGAGAGTATGCTAAAGAGAAAGGTTTGCTAGATGCAGAGGGTTTACTTCATCATAGCGCTGGCGCTTACTCTGAGGATTTTGACAGGCAAGTCGATTACGGCATGCGAGAGAAATTGACTGTAGAAGAACACTGGGTTATCGAATCTTGGTTGAGTGGTTTTATTGCTCAGCAAGTGCCAGGAGTTTTTAAAATTTTGATGAAGTGTAGTGATAAGTCAGTTAGGGTCGATAGAATTGTTAATAGAGATGGTGTAACTCCGGATGAGGCAATTAAGAACATGAACTATCGTCACCAAACCAATTTGGCCAAGTGGAAGGGCATGTACTCTAAGGAATGGCAGGAATGGGTGGTAAAACCCGGAAGTGTTTCAGCCAGCGCACCGATTGATTTTTGGCGTGAAGATTTGTACGATCTAGTGGTAGATACCTATACCACCAACCAACAGGAATCGTTGGAGCAAGTCATTCATGCCGTTACCAGCTCGAAGTAGCAGTTCAAAGAAGAAATCGTCCAAGAAGCGGACATTTCTCAAAGCATCTCACATCGCCTTTTTCCCAGTTTTAGTCTTAATTTTTGCGATGTGGATGCTGTATCGTTCGATATTCACATTCCCTGTCTGGTTCGATGAGTCATTTGGAAAGCTTTTATTTTTTGCGGTGCCGATTTGGTTGTTTGTGACCATGACAGGCCACAAAGGTGTGGTAGAAAGTTTCGCTCCGAGTAAAGCTAAGCGAGGGTTGCTTCTTGGTATAGCCGTTGGTGGTTTGTTTGGTTTCGTAGCTTCAATTCTGTCATTTGTTAGCACTGGAGCGATGATCGAAGCTGTGCCAATTTTTACCGCTCCAAACTTTTGGGGCGAATTTATGCAGGCGATGATGACTGGGTTTTTTGAGACATTGCTTTTCTACAGTTTCACTATGACTTTAATTCTGGAAAAATATCCTCGTTGGTCTCTTTTTCGTCAATCGTTGACAGTTGCAGCCATTTTTCTCTTATTTCACATTCCTAATGCCTTACTGAGGTTCGAGTTGCCAAGTATGAGCGGTGTCTTTTTGTTACTGTTCCTTTTCGCTCTTGGCCAGGCTTATCTTTTCGCGGCGCGCAAAAATGCCTATGCGATTGTGCTCACTCATGCCATTTGGGGCATGGTCCTTTTGGTCTACGGCTGGTAGCCAGCTTTTAGCATGGTAGAATACCACCTCCGACCCGGGTATTATGAGATCAAGCCAAGTCAAGTTGTTCGCTGCAGCAGTATCACTCCTTTTTGGTTTGGGTATTATCTCTGTATCATTATTTTCAGCCAGTCAGCCCTTTGCCACCGATCTTCCTTCAGCAACTAGAACTTCATTTTATTTTGGTTCTCGTATGTTACCCGATCATGTTTTATATCCGATCGTGATGGTTTTTGATCGCTTATATTTATTGAGTTTGCCAAAAAATGAGCGTTCTTCAGTGGAAGTTCAGTACGCTTTTGATCGTATGCACTCAGCAGAAGCGCTTCTTGATGGAAAAAATAATCCAGAGTTAGCCTTGGCTACTTTGAAAAAATCACAACGTTATTTGCTGCTCGCAGGAAATAAAACCTTGGAAAATCCAAAAAGCAATACTGTAGCTTGTGAGTACATCCGTTGGGCTATGAGAGCTCATATTAAAGACACCTCCAGACTAATCGAAAAATTTCCCGCCCAATACCAATCTGCAGCCTCAGAGCTCTTAAATGAGAGCAGAGTAATGTATAAGCAGCTCACTGACTCAAGTAAAACTTTATCTGCACTTAATTGATGCTCTTTGCCATAGTTGACAGAAGCTAACTCCACATGAGATTCTTGTAATCCTAAAAACAGCTTATCTACAAGATATGGTGTTTTTAGGTGTGTCAAAGCACAATAAAGTGTGTTTTGATGTATTGGCTACATATCAAAATTTGTAGACAAAAATAGCTCAGAAATGTCAATATGAAGTGTCCGTACTGCGATACAGATGAAACAAGTGTAATTGACTCTCGCGAGGCAGAAGATCAAACAACTATTAGGAGACGCCGCCGCTGCAGCGTCTGTGAAAAACGCTTCACCACTTATGAGCGAATTGAAGGCATAGAACTAAAAGTATTGAAAAAGGATGGGATAAAAGAAGATTTCTCTAGAGAGAAATTGCAGCGTGGAATTATGAAGGCCACCTGGAAGCGACCAATTCCAATGAGCGCTGTTAACGAACTTCTCGACGACGTCGAGAGAAGACTGCGCTGCAAAGAGTCGTCGGAAGTAAAAAGTTGGGAAGTTGGCAATCTTGTCTTGAATAGATTGAAAAAGCTGGATAAGCTTTCTTACCTGCTTTTTGCCAGCGTCTATCGCGACTTTGATAGCCTAGAAGATTTCGAGGAAGAGTTAAGTAGATTAAAAAGTAGTACATAGTGATGTCGGAGTTTTAGAGAGGATTTATGTCTAGTACCAGTCAGTTGCCAAAAAAGAAAATGAAGTTTATCGATCGCAAGCTTGACAACGGTATGGGCAGAGCTGTGGCTAGAAGAACTTATTTAAGACGCATTGCGGATGAGAATACAGGTCAAGAGCGTTGGGAAACTTGGCGCGAAGTCGCCGATCGCGTGGCTTTAGGAAATACCAGTTTGCTCGGCAAAAAAATGTCAAAGCACCGAGAAGAAGAGTACGAACTAATGCGCAAGCATATTTCCAATGGTTCGCTTTTAATGTCTGGAAGACATTTGCAGCACGGTGACGAGACTCAGCCTGGTCGTAACATGGAGGTTTTCACGAACTGTAGTACGGCCTCATCGTCTTATATTCTCTTTTACTTGCTGATGAACGGTTCCGGAGTAGGTCGCCCCTATGACGACGACATGTGCGTGGTGAACTGGGACAATATGCCGAACGTGCGCTGTGTGATGTCAGCAGAACATCCAGATTTTGAATGGGGAGTCGACGAGAGCGTCCGTGATGCAGAACACAAGTACGGTCACGGTGACAGTATCCACTGGTTTGAGGTTCCCGATAGCCGTGAAGGCTGGGCTCAGGCGGTAGAAATGGTCGAGATCATGGCTTATGAAAAGAAGTTTAAAAATGACCTGTTGATTCTTGATTTCACCAAAGTCAGACCTAAAGGCAGTCCAATTAGAGGTATGCAAGACAGACCTTCTTCTGGTCCTAAGCCTCTAATGAACTCGATTCAAAAACTGACAACCATCAAGGGTGCCGACATGTCGCCATGGAAGCAGGCGATCTTTGTTGATCACTACCTGGCAGAGTGTGTCTTGGTGGGTGGAGCCCGACGAAGCGCTCGTATCGCCACTAAAGTTTGGACAGATCCAGAAGTTCTTGATTTTATTGCTATTAAACGCGGCGGTTTTCTTTGGAGTGCCAATAACTCTGTCGCTGTCGATGACAAATTTTGGAAGCAAAAGAGTAATCACGCTAGAAAAGTTCTCGATGCCATCATGGAAGCTAGTTACAAAGATGGAACGGGCGAGCCTGGATTTATCAATCAGCACAGGCTGGTTCAAAATGACGAAGGTTATGATAACTATCAAGACGGCGAGTATGCCCAGAGTGATAAGTATCAGCCTCTGGATCGCACTAAGAAAATGTTGGCTCACGTGGCGCGCAACGCCGGGGCTAAGCTTTACTCACAGATTCCTAATCCTTGCGGTGAGATTTCTCTTAATATGCTTGGTGGCTACTGCGTCATTGCTGATGTGGTGCCTTACTATGCCCAAAGCATTGATGCAGCAGAGGAAGCTTTTCGCGCGGCCACTCGGGCTTTAATTCGCGTCAATACTTTTATGGATAGTCTCTATCGCAGAGAAGTAAAGCGTACCAATCGCATTGGTGTTGGCATGACTGGTATTCACGAGTTCGGCTGGAATGTCTTTGGTTATTCTTTCAGAGATTTGATTGATGAAAAGAAATCGCAAGATTTTTGGGATACTTTAGCTCGATTTAAGCGAGCGGTGGTGGAAGAGGCTGAAGACTACTCCAAAAAACTTGGCGTTGTGGTCCCACATACCAATACGACGATCAAACCATCAGGAACGATCTCGAAGCTTTTTGCTTTGACGGAGGGCGCTCACCTTCCAAGTATGCGAGAGTACTTGCGTTGGGTGCAGTATCGCTCCGACGATCCTCAGGTGAAAAAATACAAACAAAAGGGCTACCCCATTAAAGAACTAAAAAGTTATCAGGGATCGACGGCAGTTGGATTTCCAACCCAGCCTCTGATTTGTAGACTTGGTATGAATGGCGAACTCGTCACTGCTGGAGAAGCGACACCAGAAGAGCAATACAAGTGGCTGATGCTTCTCGAGAAATACTGGATTGTTGGCGTAGATGAAAAGGGTAAGTCTATGGAAGACACAGGTAACCAAGTTTCCTACACGCTTAAGTACGATCCAACCAAGGTCAGCTTTAAGAAATACAAAGAAATGGTTGCTAAGTATCAGGGACTAGTGAAGTGTTGTTCACTGATGCCACAGCAAGACGCTACGGCATATGAATACCAACCAGAACAGCCAGTTACCATTAGTGAATTCATGAAGGTCCTTAACGAGATCGAGCTGGATGAGGAGCTTTTTGAAGATATCGACTATGAGCATCTCAAGTGCGAGAGCGGCGCGTGTCCGATATAGAAACTGTTAAGTAAGCTCCATTTTTGGCTGACGACTTATATTTGAATTACTTTTGTGATGGGTTGTGATTGCTCCCACCACTCCCACCATCCCGGCATTATCCATACAAAGTTTCTTAGCGTATGGCACCAGAAGTTTTGGGTTCGTCACCTGCATTTTTGAATCTTTTATAGTTTCGCGTAACATTCGTCTTAAAGTCACGTTCGCGGCCACTCCGCCATCAAGCCAGATTTGGCTGAAATTTCTAGTCTCAAGAAGCTTACTCAATTTATACATAATATGTCTAAATACAGAGTATTGTGTACTGGCAGCAAAGTCATAAATATCTTGTTTTTTAAGCGCTTCAATGCCACCCATTTCTTCGAGTTTATTTCGGGCAAAGGTTTTTAGTCCCGAGTAGCTTAAGTCATAGCTTTTAGTGGTAGTTAGGGGCAGCGGAAAAGGAATGGCTTTCGGGTTTCCCAACTTAGCAAATTCTTCGATGACGGGTCCGGCTGGGTAGCCAAGATTTATCATCCGACCGATTTTGTCCAAGCACTCTCCGGCAGCATCATCAAGGGTTTGGCCAAGCACTTTATACTTACCAAGTTTTTCAATAAGAACAAATTCTGTGTGACCACCTGAAACAATAACGCTGAGAGCATTTTTGACATCTGGCATGCTTGAATCAAGATCCTGTGGCATGCTTGAATCAAGATCCTGCCAAGCTTTTCTTTGCGGTTTTGGCAGAGCCAGGACAGACAAAATGTGACCTTCAATATGATTGACTGGGATGAGTGGCTTCTGATATTGATTAGCTAGTTCTTGCGTAAATTCGATACCAACCTCTAATGCTGGGGCAAGACCAGGTCCTTGGGTGACAGCAATGGCTTTAATATCTGTCCAACTAACTTTGGCTTTTTTCATTGCTTGAATCACTGTCGGCGCAATATTTTCTCGATGCGCCTGCTTTGCCACAGTCGGGAAGACACCGCCATAAGGTCTGTGCAGATCTGTCTGTGAGGCAATAACGTTCGAGAGCACGTATCTGCCCATGGTGACCGCCGCAGAGGTGTCATCGCAAGAGGTGTCGATAGCGAGAATTGGGCCTTTAATCATGAGATCTGGAATATGCGATCATTACTATCTTGTTTTATGTCTATGACAATCAGCTCAAGATTGCTTTGTTTAATAATTGGAAGCAACCACGGCGCCACTTGATCAAACCACTCAATGACAAGTACGTTGCTAGGCATGAGAAGGGATCCAATCTCCAGTCGTTCAAATGCTTCCTCCGAATCAACTTTCCACATATCGAGATGATAAAGCTTTCCCGCTGTGTCATGTCTTTTAAAGTCATACTCTTGAATGTAGCTATACGTAGGAGAAGTGATTTTTTCATCTATCCAGAGAAATTTGGCTACGCCTTTGGCAAAAACTGTTTTGCCAACACCAAGAGGGCCATTTAATCCAATTACCAGACCTTTTTCTGTGATATCTCCCCAGTGCATCAAACATCTTTTGCCAGCAAGAGAGAGAGTCTCGTCTTCCGAAGTTGAGACTAGTGTTCTGTGATCATTGTTGCCAGCCTGATCGACCGCAACCTTTCCAGATCTGACTGTCACTGGAGTTGACATTGTGGTGTCGATCACGGTAGACGGTGGATTACTTGGTAGCGTTCCTGCATCAAGGACTAGATCGACTAAACTCGCTTGCTTGGCACTCAGATTTTTGAATACACTTTCAATTGTGTAAGGTCGTGGCTTGCCAGAGCCATTTGCAGAGGTGGCGGTAATAGGTCTTCCGAGCATTCTGACTAGATCAAGAATAAGTGGGTAGTCAGGAATTCGCACACCAAGAGTGCCGAACTCTGAAGCGACTCCAGGGGCGACAGTGCCTGGCAGTACCTTCGAAATCACAGTCACCGGTCCAGGTAAAAATTGCCGATATAAAGTCTTTGCTTGATCATTAAGCTCCACATACTTTTCCGCCTGTTTCTGATCTGCAACTGCGATCGAGAGCGGTTTGCCTTCGCGTCGCGACTTGTAGGTCAAGAGTTTCTGCACCGCCACTGGATTCGTTACATCGACGCCAGCGCCATAGGTAGTCTCCGTCGGAAAGATGATGAGCCCACCAGCTTGGAGGACTTTTACGGCCTGCTCGAGGACAGCTGGGGTTGACTCGTTGTTTACATCAAGTATTAGCATTTGATAGGTATTATACCCGCCTGGGATACAGAACCGAGTCCGTTTGCTATAATCGAGTTCATACATGACTAAAGCAAGTGACGATTCAATAAGATTCGATTTATATCTCAAAAACAGACAGCTAAAAGAACTTGAGTTGGTGCTCAGGAATATCGCCGCACTTCCAGATAAAGAACAGCGTGAGTGGATCGAAAATAATGCCGATATTATTCACCAGGGCTTCGACAATTTTGTTGATGATTCCAACAATGTTTTGCAACGGGTTTCATTTGACTCGGAGACACTAGAGCTTTCTGAAGATCTGGTGGTTTCGCTTCGGGATGTTTTAAATTTAGTTCAGAGTCTGACTTCAGAGCCAAAACAGCAGCTGGTTAGCTAAAATATGTTTACTGCCATTGGTGGTGTCATTACCACATTTCTATATCAGCCATTTTTCAACATTCTCATTTTGTTTTATTGGATTTTGGAGCAGCTGACTCGCGGCCATGCCGATATGGGCATTGCCGTCATTTTACTGACGATTCTTATTAGAATTCTGATGTTGCCGCTTTCTTTGTCAGGACACCACTCTGAAAAAGACCGCAGAGATATTGCCGCAAAAATTCGCGAAATTAAAGAAAAGTTTGTTAGTAATCCAATCCTTGAGAAAAGAGCAACTAAAACAGTTTTGAAGAAAAACACCAGAATATTGATTGGCGAAATTGTTGCTTTGACAGTCCAAGTAGCCATTGCCCTGATGCTTTGGCGCATGTTTAAGACAGGTCTACCAGGCGCAGATTCGCATCTTATTTACTCATTTATGCCAGACGTGGAGCAGCCATTTAACTTAGTATTCATGAATTCCATCGATCTGACTCACACCAGCTTCCGACTGAATCTTATCCAGTCTGTGCTGATCTTTATTTTAGAAACCTTCATGATGATGACCTCCATTTATCCAGTTAGTCGTGATGAGGTAGTGCGGATGCAGCTCGTCCTACCTGTCGTTTCTTTTCTGATCTTTATGGCCCTACCCGCGGGCAAGAAGCTTTTTGTCATTACTACCTTGATTTTTAGTATTATTTTAAAGGCTACTCTCTTAATCCAGCAAAAATTCCAGGCATACAAATTTAAAAAACAGGAAGAGTCTGAGGTTGCAGATGAGCCAGTTATCGTGAAAACAGCCTAAATGAGGTACAATAACCTCTTATGGAGTTCGATCGACTAGTTGTTTCGTTTTTGGTTGATGAAGTCGTCGGCGGCTTCTTTATTTCTGTACCACCAGGTCATGTAGCCTGCGTCTATGATCGCGGTCGCGGAGTTCTGCCACGAGTTTGGGGTCCAGGCCTTCATTTTAAAATTCCTTTTTGGCAGGTGGCCAAACTATTTAATGCCCAAGTTCTCGAGTACTCGATTCATCGTGGTTTTGATTTTTCTAAGAACAAAGAAGCACTTGGAGATGAGCCAATCACGGTTTCGACCGCCGATGGTCATGATATTACTGTCGAAGGTTCGATTGTTTTTCGTATCGATAAAGCCAACGCCCCAGAGCTTTGGGAAAATATTGGCGAAAATATGGTTTCTAAAGTGGTTAGACCGACGGCAAGAAGTCGCGTTGCTAGCGTTTTTTCAGAGCTGACTCTCGATCAAATTAGAAAAAATCGCAATAACGTTGAGGAAATGGTCAAAAGAGAACTTAACGCTCACTTCGAAGATCGGGGTCTAAATTGTGAAGGGTTCTTGCTTTCAGAGGTCACCGCGAGTACCAAGTCAGGCCAAACCGAAGTTGTCGTTAGCGCTCTACCAGAGACATCTATTGTCGAAGAGTAATTTATTCAATATCCTTATAACAGCGAAGTGTTCCTTGACTCTGCGTTAGCAGTCGATTAGTATAACTGCTTACAAGCAGACATTAAGTATCTCTGCTAAAAGGAGTCGTATGGCAACAGCAATCACTGTTTCAAAAATAAAACCCAATCCAGGCTATGTTCTAGTAGAACCAGCTAAGGTTGAGAAAAAAACTGCTTCAGGTATTTATTTGCCAGATTCACATGAAGAAAAGCCCCAGCATGGTGTCGTCCTTGCTTGCGGTGCAGCTGCCATGGATCATGGTGTCAAAGTCGATTGCCCAGTCAAAAAAGGTGACGGTGTCATCTACAAAAAATGGGGTGGTAATGAATTCCAGATTGGCGAAGTCGAGTATCAATTCCTCAAGTTTGAGGATGTCCTCGCTGTAGTTAGTAAATAAGTAAAAAGTTAGTTTAAGAAAAAAAGGAAAATTATGCCAGCAAAACAATTATTATTCGGCGATGATGCTCGTCAAAAGATGCTCATCGGCATCAACAAACTCGCGGCAGCCGTAACTACGACCCTCGGCCCTAGAGGTCGAAATGTTGGTCTCGATAAATTATGGGGTGCTCCAAACATCATTCATGATGGTGTTAGCGTTGCTAAGGAGATCACTCTTGAGGACAAATTTGAGAACATGGGAGCCCAGCTCGTTAAAGAAGCTGCCAGCAGAACCAATGATGTTGCTGGTGATGGAACCACCACGGCCACACTTTTGGCTCAAAAAATCGCTGTTAAAGGTATGAAGTATGTCACCGCTGGCGCCAACCCAATGATCATGAAGCGTGGTATTGATCGCGCGGTCGAGGCAGTTGTCGCTGAGATTCGTCGACTTGCTAAGCCAGTCAAGGAAGCCGACTGGGAAAAAGTCGCCACTATTTCTGCCCAGAATGAGCAAATTGGCAAGAAAATCGCTGAAGCTCTGAAATTGGTCGGTAAAGATGGCGTGGTCGAAGTCGAAGAAGGCAAGACCATGGACATCACCATTGATCACAAGCAAGGCATGATCCTCGACAAGGGTTACTCTTCGCCATACTTCGTCACTAATAGTGACAGCATGGAAGCAGAGATCAAGAATCCATATATCTTGGTGACTGATCAGAAACTTTCTAACATCCAAGAACTCTTGCCAATGCTCGAGAACTTCATGAAGGTCAGTAAAGATCTGGTTATCATCGCCGATGATGTCGACGGCGAAGCTCTTACCACTTTGGTGGTCAATAAACTTCGTGGAACTTTCAACGTGTTAGCTGTAAAAGCTCCAGGCTTTGGTGATCGCAAAAAAGAGCTCCTACACGACGTCGCAGTTCTCACCAATGCCAATTTCATCTCTGCCGACACTGGTCGTCAGCTGAAAGATGTCGCTGTAGAAGATCTCGGTCGATCTGACTCGGTTAAATCTTCTAAAGATGAAACAGTCATTGTTGGTGGCGCCGGTTCACAAACTGACATTGATGCCAGAGTCGCTCAGATTGATTCCCAAATTGAGGCTTCAACATCTGACTTTGACATCGAAAAACTCCAAGAGCGCAAAGCCAAGCTCACCGGCGGAGTCGCTGTCATCCAAGTCGGTGCTTCAAGTGAGATCGAGATGAAGAATCTTCAGGAGAGAGTCAAAGATGCTAAGGGTGCGACTAAGGCAGCCATCGACGAGGGAATTATCCCAGGCGGCGGCGTGACTTATATCCAAGCTGGCAAAGTGCTTTTGAAGATGACCTCAGAGTCTCGTGATGAGCAGATGGGCATTGATCTCATTAAAGAGGTCGTTGAAGAGCCACTGAGAATGCTCGCTCAGAACTCAGGAGTCGATGCTGGATGGGTTGTCCGAAGTATTGCTGACAAGAACGATCCACACTATGGTTTTAACGCCATGACTAATGAGTTTGGTGACATGATCAAGGCAGGTATTATCGAACCAGCTAAAGTCGACATTGCCGCCCTGCAGAACGCCGCTTCTGTTGGCTCAATGATCCTGACTACAGAATGTTTGGTTACCGATGTGCCAGAAGATAAAAAACCAGCTGCTCCAGATATGAGTGGTATGGGTGGGATGATGTAGTCATCGCCAAAAACAGATTGAAACAAGAAAACCCTCGCTTTTTAGCGGGGGTTTTTGGTTATCGGCAACGCCTTTGTCTTCTTTTTAAATACTGGCCTAAGTAAGCTTTTGCGTTGGTTTTCTAGTTACTTTTC
>PFLP01000030.1 GCA_002784625.1 Candidatus Pacebacteria bacterium CG_4_10_14_0_8_um_filter_42_14
ACATCGGTAGGAGGATCTGAGTTTATATCAAAAATACCTTTAGCTACTTTAGAGACGGAGGCGATGCCACGTTACGTTGGTAGCTTAGGTCCTATCACGGAACAAGATTATGACATTACAGTCTTGTTTGATCCAAAGGCGGGCAATGAGTACCAAGGTCAAACCTCAGTTTTTGATATCTCAGCCACAGTGAGTTGCGTCACTGATGACGAATTACCCGTCGCTTTTGAGGAGCACGTGGATTTGCCAATGTATAACCCTCAGACAGAGTTAATACTTGATCAAGGCTGTGTTGCAAAAACTCCGACAAAAGCTCCAGTGCTGAAGATTGACAGTTTTTCAGAGGAGAGAGGCGTGGCGACGTTCCGATGGGAAAATGTTCCAAATGCAACAGAATATGAATTAGAGTTTGGTACGGAGTCAGGTTCTTCATCGTTTCGACACAGGGGCATTAAAAAATCTCCTTACACGGTTTCTGGATTAACCTTTCCAGGTGAGTACTTTTTTCGAGTCACCCCATTCAATGACTGCGCAAAAGGCACTGAGTCCAATGAAGTTAGAGTTAGTTCAAATTTGGTCGGAGCAGTGCCGGAAACATCAGAACAAGAGCAAAATAGATCGAAGATCTTAGGAGCTCAGGAAAAAAATGTCGATCAAGATCTAGATTCTGAGTTTCATATTGACGGACGAGTAAATTGGGGGACTGCATGGTTGGCTGGAATTTGTTTCTTTTTAACTTTCCTTTTCTTTTTCATTTGGCGAAAAAAACGTCGAAAAGATCAATAAAACATACCGAATGTGTAGTTTTACTTACATCTTGTAGCAAAAGGTTGGTTTACTATAAGAAAATTGTTCTTGTCTTGAGAAAAGAAAAGCTTGATACAACGTCCTAGATAAAGTGTCTCATATTTATTGTTATAGTTTGAATTAGTTGACAACAATAGATGTTTATAGCTACTCTTATCTGCAAGCACATTGCGTAGCTCGTTATTAATAAGCTGCAATGTATCGATATCAAACTTTGTAGTACTGATGTACGCATCGAATAGATACCTGATACGCAGCAAATAATAACGTAATACATATTAAATATTTTTTTGTTTTAGGAATGTGCTGATATATACACGAATCGTGTAGCCTAATAACAAAAATATATACGAAAGGAGGGTTTCCCTCATGAACAAAAAAGTATTGATGGGGCTGGGAGCAGTTGTTGTTCTTGGCGCTGGAGTAACGGCGGCATCTTTTGCTCTGTTCTCTGATGTAGAAACAAGTGGTTCAAATACCTTTACTGCTGGTACGCTCGACATGAGTGTCGGAGCGGCCAATGGTACTGCTTTCGAAAGCTTTACGATCGCAAACATCGGTGCTAACGGTGTTGTTTCTGGTGGTAAGACTTGGACGATCACTAATAGTGGTTCAGTTCCAGGTAACTTAACCTTCCAGATGAATGACCTTGTCAATAACGACAATGGCTGTAATGAGCCAGAAGCTATTGTCGATACGACATGTGCCAATCCAGGTCCAGGAGAAGGAGAGCTTGGTGCAGCAATTACCACCACAGTTCTACTTAACAAGGGTGCTGGTAACGCCACTGTCGTAAGTTCAAACTTGGCTACTGCAAACCAAGGTGCATATGCGACTCAATGGGTTGCCAACGCTGGTACAGTAACCATCCCAGCTGGTGGAACAGTTGACGTAACTTTGAACTGGTCGACAGACTCAGCTAGCTACGGCAATGAGATCCAGAGCGACGGCGTTTCGTTCGGACTTCAGTACGACCTGTTGCAGGTAGTACCAACAAACTAACAACGTAGTTGGTTAACAACTCGTAAATAGTACAACCAAGGGGGAGTGACAGACCACTCCCCTTGGTTGGTTAAAAACCATATGAAAACATTTTCCATCATCAAAGATATTTTTGACTTTATACTTTGGATGGTTATTTTTGTATTTATTGGCTTAGTGGCTGTGAACTGGATTTCTCAAAGACCAAATTCTCCCCTTCCTTTTCTTTCATATGTGATTCAATCGGGCTCGATGGAGCCAACCATTATGACCGGAGACATGATTGTCGATAGAACTGACAGGGCATTTGGTGTCGACACCATAATTACTTTTAAGGATCCGCAGGGTCACATCATTACTCACAGAATTATTAAGATAGATAAAAGTGACACTGGCTCACTTGGATTTATTACCAAGGGTGACAACAACGAAGATCCAGATGGCTATGTCACGCCCCCAAGTAACGTGCTTGGTACTTGGTGGTTTACCATTCCTAAGCTTGGATACATTTTAGTTTATGCCCGATCATTTTTTGGAATTACGGTCATAGTCAGCCTTTTTGCAGGTTGGATAGTTAGTGAACAAGTTTGGAAAACCTTACGTAAAAAACAAACGGCACGAGAAGAGGCCAGCGGTGAATGACGACTTGTGTGGTATCAGAAAATTAAAACTGCTGCTCGACTGACGCTCATAGTTTCAGTCGTATTACTATTCGCCCAGGCGACAGATGCAGACTTGCTCGATCGCGAACAAATCGGCCCAAATATAGTTCGTGCCTCAACCCTAGATTTTGTCAATCTTGATACTGCTAACGAAACTGGCAAATCTCTTTTATTTTCAATTCAAGGATTAGTGCCGACAGGTTTTCAGGTAGAGTCAGTGAGAATAAGAAACGAGGGCGAGCTGGATTTTCAGTACTCTGTGTCCGTTTTCAAAACAGCTGGGGATGATGCTCTGTGTTCAGCTCTGAAATTCCACGTCCTCTCGAACTGGACAACTAAGTACGATAGTGGCTTACTTTCATTAAGTTATGTTGCTAATTTAGACAAAGATGAGTCGCAAGATCTAGTATTTTCTCTTGGTCTTGAAGACACAAGTGAGTCACTGATCGGACTCAATTGTGCCTTTAACCTAGTTGTTAACTCAGTTCAGGAGACGGCGAACGGCACCATGCGTTTTTATGATCAAGAGGTGTTGCAGTCGCAAGTCACAGCCGGAGTCTGGACAGTTGGAGGATAAGCTAGACATTCATATGTATCAGTGATGTATAGTAGATGGGAATAATGCACAAAGAAAAAAAAGTCATTCAAAGTATTTTCATTATTGCCTTTACGTTGGCAATTGTTGGTTTTACTCTAACGCAAAGTTTGTTCAGAGATAGTGAGACGTCTGACACAAGTACATTTGTTGTCGGTACTCTAGATATGGAAGTTCTTGGACCGGGAGGTAAGGCTGCTGAGACAATCGAGGTGCTAAACGTTGGCTCAAGCGGCGTCGTTAGTGGCGGCAAGACTTGGGTAATTAAAAATGTGGGGACTCTTCCTGGAGAATTGACTATGGGAATCGAGAGTCTCTCAAATAATGAAAATGGTTGCAATGAGCCAGAATCCCTTGTCGATTCGAGTTGCGAGAACCCAGGTACGGGCCAGGGAGAATTTGGAGCAGTCGTGGCGACACAAGTATTCATTCAAGACGGCAATCATCCTGACCCAATTATTTCCAGCGATCTGTCGAGTGCAGCAGTAGATCAGTATGCACTTCAGTGGCACGCAAATGCTGGCACAATCAATATCCCAGCTGGAGGGTCGCTCGAAGTTTCTCTTCAGTGGTCGACAGAAGCCCAGAATTTTGAGAACGAAATCCAGTCAGATAGTGTTATTTTCGACGTAATTTTTGATCTACAACAAGTGCTGATATAGGAGGGAAAAACTCATATGTCAAAAAAACCGCGCTCAATTGCAGGCTCGTTTTTAACTCTCATTTTTTGGATAGCGCTTACAGTTGGGGTGTTACTCATTGTTTTTAGAATTTTGGTTTCTATGGGCATGAAACCACCAGTGCGCTCATATGTAGTTCAGTCTGGCTCAATGGAGCCGAGTATTATGACCGGGGATGTGATCCTTATTCGCGACCAACCAAGCTATAGCATTAGCGATGTGGTTACCTTTCACGATGAGAAGAAGCGAGTGGTTACTCACCGAATTGTTGAAAAAAGTGGCGACGGTGATCAGACAGCATTCTTAACTAAGGGAGATGCTAACCGTTCGATCGACATTGAGCAAATTCCTGCCACTGCGGTTATGGGAAAAGTAACTATGACTGTTCCAAAGCTCGGTTTCGCTGTAAATTTTGCCAAAAGTACTTTCGGAATTATTTTGTTAGTGATCGTCCCGGCGACGATAATTATTTATGACGAGCTGAGCATCATTTCCACTAGCTATAAACGTCGCTAGTTTTGCAAAAAAGCGATTAGTTTTTGTCTAATATTTTTTTCTATATCGCTATTTTCTTGAATCGGTGGCAAAAGGTCTAGGATAGTTTCCGCATCTTCGCTGCTGATTTCAAAGCGGGTCTCGGCTTCATTCTCAGGAGAGAACCTTGTCAATTTATTTTCAAGATATAAACATTCTTCTGTGGTGAATCTCACAATTCCTCTTAGCATAGTCTTGTTATACTACCAACTTATGAA
>PFLP01000027.1 GCA_002784625.1 Candidatus Pacebacteria bacterium CG_4_10_14_0_8_um_filter_42_14
ATGAATCAATGGAAAGTAACTAAAAAACCAACACAAAAGTTTACTTAACCCTAAAAATATTCTAGTAGCTCTGACTTTATTTGTTATAGCATCATTTTTATTGCCCAGCGTGGCTCTAGCTGCAGATCCCACAGTAACGCTTTCTCCAGCATCAAGCACTGTTTATCAGGGTCAAACATTCACGGTCAATGTGGAGTTAGCCGCAGATAGCAACAATCATTCAGAAACAACTTTTACAGTCGCTTTTGATAAGGCAGTACTTCGACTCGATTCTATTTCACAGGGTTCTTTATATTTTAATCAGGTAGCTAACACAATTGATAACGTTACAACTGGGACTGGAACCGCAACTTACAACTTCTTCGGTGGCTCACAAAGCACTTCTGGAACAGTGGCCACACTTCAATTTACCGCTCTAGCGACTGGTACTGGCTCACTGACTTTTACAGGAACTAATCAAGTTTTAAATAGCGGAAGTACAGCTTTTGCTAGTTCAGTCTTCACAGGCTCTGCATTCACCGTCAATGCTCCACTTTCAGCATCAGTGTTGACGCTTTCATCAAGCTACGCCGACTGGTCTCAAGGTGATTCTCAGACAGTCACTATTGCTTTGGATACGCAAGGAAATCAAGTCGCTGGCGTCGATATTGATTTAACATTTAATCCTGCTGTGCTCCAGATTACCAATACTAACTGGGCTGGGTTATTCCCTAATCAACAAGGTTTAACTTTCAATAATTCAACCAGAACCCTTTCAGTTTCTGGAGTAGTAAATGAGGGTTCTCCATACAATGGTCAGGGCACAGTTCTTACCATTACATTTCAGGCTTTAGCCATCGGATCAACAAACATTGATTTTGCATGGACAAGTGGGCTGACTACAGACACCAATATTGTTGATTACAATAATGCCAACATAGATATGCTTTCAAGTGATCCAGCGGCTCTCGTGATTACTGTTTCATCTGGTGGAACCCTAGACTTTACTTTTGGACTTCTAGATTTTCTTGGTGATTTAACCACAAAAACTGGAACCCTAAAAGTTTCTGGTCCAAACGTCACGACTAATTGGTCAAGTCCAGCTCAATCAGGGACGATTCCTAACCTGCTTGGAACAATTACTAGCCACGCACTGGGAACATTTACTTACGGCGTTGCTTATGATGTGATAATCGCAGTTCCAGGATATTTAAAGACCAAGCAAAATGACACCATCACCTCGGGTTCTAATCCAGTCTCTGGCACTATGGACTTTGGAGATCTAACACCAGGAGACTCTAACGGCGATGGCGTGAACAACTCTTTTGACCTTTCCTCAGTGTTTGGTCAATGGGACAGTAGCTTCAGCACCAATGCTGATTTTAATGGAGATGGTACGGTCAACACCTTCGATGTGGCGATCCTCTATCAATATTTCAATTTAGTCGATACAATCTAGCGCATAATGCGTCACACCATACTAGCTTTAATTGCTTTGTTGAGCGTAGCGGTGAGGCCTGTCTTTGCCGCCGACATGGAGTTAGTTCTAGGTTCAGAACCTGCCGCGGGAGATACTTTTTCAGTAGATGTAAAGCTTGACACAGTTAGCGAAGACACGATCGGCACAGATTTACTTATTAAGTTTGTACCTTCTCAACTAGAGTTTTCAGAAATCCAGCCAGGAGAGCTTTATGCCAACTATCACGAACCTCGTCTAGATTTAAAGGCTGGTACTATTCGCTATTCTGGAACGGCAGATAGAAATACTCCTTTTAATGGCTCGGGAACATTTGCTACTTTAGTCTTTAAAAAGCTCTACGACGCTCAATCTGTGCTTCCTCCCTCAGAGTCAGGAGACAAGCCACTGGTCGGTCTATTATGGGATCGAGATGCTACAACTGACACTAATGTGGTTTCTCTTGGGGGTCAGGAAATTCTTTATACTGCTCCTTCTGTTCGTGTCGGTGGAAATGTTCTCGGAGTTGCAGCCGTTGGTGAAGGTCCAGAAAGCGACTTCGGTTTGTTGCAGGCGACAGCTACGCAGATGCGCTCAAAATACTTATTGATTGGCGCGATTGTGGCTGCTCTGGTAATTCTTATTTTACCAATTCTTATTCGTAGGAGATCAAAAGAGGATGAGGAAACGCAAGAGTAAGGGAGAAGTGAAATGAAGGGATTCATAGAATTTATTCGCGAGCGAGGCGTCATGGGTCTGGCTGTTGGTTTTATTTTAGGTGGCGCCGTTTCTAAAGTAGTGGCCTCACTCGTCACAGACATCATCAACCCTATTTTAGGGGTGATTCTTGGGGCTGCGGGGAATCTGACTTCAGCTTACCTAGCGGTTGGCCCAGTTAAAATTATGTGGGGAAATTTTGTTTCCGTACTCATCGATTTTATAGTGATCTCCATGGTTGTTTATTTCGGCGTCAAAGGTCTTAGACTCGACAAGTTAGACAAGAAAAAATAATTTTCTAGGTAGTTTCGTAGATTATCTGACAAAGATCGGGGTTTGGTTCAATCCAAGTCTTATCTTTTTGGAGTAGCTCATCGAATGAGGATGGACCCCAACTGCCAGCGGTATATGGCTCTGGCATAAAGGTTGGCCCTTTAAGTAGCCGTAGCAGTGGCTCTACGAACTTCCACGACTCCTCAATACCCACAGCTTCTGGAAAAAACATTGGATCACTACTAATTGCATCATAAAGAAGCTTTTCATACGCCTCAACTAACCCTGAGTCTTGATTGGAGTTGTAACAGAACTGCATCGGCACTGTTTGCAAATCTAATTTAAGGCCAGGCTTTTTGACATTAAAGCGAAAAATAATTCCTTCATTTGGTTGAATTCTTAAAGTCAGGACGTTGGGGGGCTGAGTTCCTCCCAATTCGGAGAACATCTGGTTTTTTGGTTCTTTAAAAACTATTGTGATTTCGCTGACAGCTTGGCGCATTCTCTTGCCGTGGCGAAGATAAATTGGCACCCCTCGCCAGCGCTCAGAATCGACTTCGCACTCGACGGCGATAGCAGTTTCTGTGATAGAGCTTCCGGGGATATTTGCTTCCTGTTTGTAGCCTGCCGCGGGAGAGTCATTAATCGTTCCAGATTCGTATTGTCCGAAAAATGCTTGGAGACGACCGTTTTTCTCAGTGATGTGAAGGTTTGAAAGCAGCTGTCTTCGTTTCAATCTTACGGCCTCCGCAGAGAGATGTTCTGGTTCTTCCATCAGAGTCGTAGCCAGCATTTGGAGGACATGGTTTTGGAAGTAGTCTCTAGTAGCACCAGTTTGGTCATAGAACGCAGCCCGTTCGCCGATGCCCATAGTTTCAGTGGCTGTGATCTGGATATTATCAATATGCTTGGCGTTCCACATGGTCTCGAATAAACCATTTGCGAAGCGAAATGCTAATAAGTTTTGGACGGTTTCTTTGGCGAGAAAATGGTCAATGCGATAGATTTGGTCTTCTCGGAAAGTTTGCAGCAGCTCTTTGTTTAGCTGTCTTGAACTTTCTAAATCGGTACCGAAGGGTTTTTCTAAGAGCAGTTTCGTCCAACCGCACGAGCTATCTTGTAGCTTCTCGAGTCTAATGTTTTTTACCACCTCTGTGTACAGACTGGGCAGAGTCGCCACATACCAGAGATGATTGCCGCATGTTTTTCGACCATTGTGGAACTTGTTGATATTTTTAAATGTCTGTTGGTCTGAAACATCCCCAGAAACATAGAAAAGTGATTGACTGAAAGCCTGCCAATCCGCGTTACCCACGTCTGTATTTAGAGTCACACGAACAAAATCGCGGAATTCTTCTTGGGAAAAAGTTTTCCTGGCAATGCCGATCAGGGTGAAGTTATTTTCAAGGATCTGTTGTTTGTAAAGTTCAAACAAGGCTTTGAGAATTTTCTTTTTTGAGAGATCGCCCGTGACTCCGATCAAAAAAACAGTTAGTGGCTGGGAAATTGGATGCATATTCGGCTGACTAGTTGTATCGCAAAATGGCCGGTGCAGCAAGAATCAGCTATAAGAGTGTATCAGGATGGAAGGCTGCCCAGGCGAACCAGAAACTCTTCAGCCCTGGCAGTTCTTCTCCAGATTCTGCCAGTCGGAAAGTGAGGACGCCATTTTCATTAGTTATTTCTATGTTCTTGTCGCCAACTACATCACCTTTTTGCTCAACTGAAATAAGATCTTGCTCTGGATAGGCTTTGGCAACGCCATCGACAACAATTCCATAGACCCTAGCCTTAGGGTGGAGGCGATTGTCTAGGGGAGTAGTTTCGAAATAGGGATCGGCGCTGTCCTCATAGGAGTCATATGGAGATTTTGTGTAGTCGATTTCAAAGCCAGTTTTCCTAGATAACACTACAGAATCAGGGAAAAATTCCTGTGCTTTTGTCCAAGAAAGTGGTACTAACTTTAGTTGATTGAGGACTTCTCCTCTTTTTGCAGCTGGACCCGTGATTCCTTGGCCAGTGAATTGTTGCCACAGGTCGCCTTCATAACGATCGTAGAGAATTAAATTAGAGTTAAAAAGCTTTCCTGAAACGCCAAAGGTGGTGGTGATTCCGTCCACTTTGCGCTCAAAGGCAATGGCTGAGCCAGAAAGGGGACTAAACGTGACGGCAATAGGCTCTGAGGAAATCACATCATTTACCACCTCATGCCAACTAATAATTCTTTCAGGGTAAATTTTGCTTTCGCCATTTCGAGAAAGGACAAAAACTTTGTCGCTGTCACTAAGCCAGTTGCTCGTCTCGTCAATTGACTCAAATTGAGGTTGATCTATAGATTTAATACAATCTTTTTCTTCACAGCCATTCTCGAGTTTTTCAATTGGAACTATAGCGCTGGCTGGATCGAGCTGAAGGTTCACTTCTTGGATTACTTCCGATGGCTTCTCAGTTTCTCTGATCAGGTCGCTTGGTTTGATAAATGTCACAGCCAGAGCAGCAAGAATACTCAAGAAAACTATAATCGAAATACTCTTTTTCATTAGGGCAACAGTTTAGCCTGTTCGTATGTATTCAGGCAACAGTCAGAAGATTGCATTGAAATAACAGATCTGTTACATTCACATCATGAAAAATAACAGAAATAAAAGAACTCAAGTTAACTTGATAACAGCCATTGATGCCGAAGAGACGTTCGGAAAGAAATTTTTTTATAGACAAAAAATATACAGACTTGTGGAAAAAGGAAAATTACACGAATTTAGTCTTCGAGGTAAGTCATGCTTTATTGATATTCATATTTTGGAATCTTGCTTGGCTGACTTAGAACTGAAAATTAGTTCTAGATTTCCAGAGTTAGATTCTAATCAAATAAGAGTGTTCTTCGATAGCGTGGATGGCAAGAGAATAGTAATTGATGGGATTGGTGGAAAAGGGATTAGTGTTGACACAGACCTGGAGACCGAAGAGGATTTGTTAAAAAAATTGCAAAATATTTTAGAGTGGCTTGGTAGTGAAGCAATATACGATGAGGCTGAGGCTAGAAACGAGTTGCTGAATACTGAGGACATCCAAGAACTTGAGGATAAAAGTCCAATCAAGTTGTTACCTGAAGAAATTATGTGGCTTAGGGTTGACGAAGAAGTAATCGAAAATGTTTCTGTAAAGAGCCTGATAATGATAAGTTTGCCTTCAGTTGCAGCTTTTCTTGGGGTTCGTTCTGATCACCTTGCAGAGTGGGTTTCAGGCTCAACAATTAAAAATCATGTTTTAAGTCTTCATATCAAGCAATTTAATGGTACCGAAATTTCGGGACCATGGAAAAAAGGCTTTGTGAAGGGATATATTTCATTCATCCCTTTTGAATTGATTCCACAATTTTTAGTGAGCTTTAGAGAGAGTGGTAGAAGTATCAAATATCCAGAAAAAGCAGAAATTTTATACAGTATGGCATTATCAACTTTGGAAGCTGTTGGATTAGCAGTTTCAGGGGATAAAGATAAAGCTGCCCAGGAATTGGCAAAAGTCAGCAAGGGTTTGGGTATCGATGTAGCTGATCAGGTCATTGCAATATTTAAGCAGTATGAAACCAGAGATTTTCAGATTAAAACGACAAAAGAATTTCAGTCATTAATAAAAAAATCAGGTAAGAACTTTGCCACTACTATTGGCAGTTTAACTATGGGCATAACAGGTAGATATCCTAATCATTGGAAGGCATTTGGTATCTCAAAGATGCTTCCTAAAAAAATAACAAGTTCTAGCAGAGAAGTTATGAGAGTTTTAGCACCAGCAGACAGTGTTGGAATGACTTTTGGAGAAAAACATTATATTAAAGATCAAAATATTGAAGAGGCCGTTAGTACGGGCAAGCAAGGAAAGAATTTTTATCAAAGATTGAAAAATGTAGGATTGCTTGATAATTAACAATAGGATGAACAAATCTGATTTTATTTATGGCTAATTCGCCACAGTTAAGAGTAGAATTGGATTAAATAGTTACAAATGATAAATATCCGCCAAGCCACCATCCAAGATTTAGAAAAAATTCTTGAACTTAATCAAAGAGTGATGGCGAAAATTCCAAGTTTTGATGAGGACCTCGTGCCCAATTTTACTTTAACTCCACAGGGAAAGAATTACTTTAGAGAAGATATCACTAGGCCAGAATGGTGTTTTTTGATTGCAGAAGAGGGTGGCCGAATAATTGGATACACCAATGGTGGACTGATCGATTTTCTTCATAGAAAAAGCAGATACTTTGAAATTCAGAACCTGGGCGTGATTCCAGAAATGCAAAGAAAAGGATTGGGAAAACAACTTTTAGAATCTATCACTTCATGGGCAAAAGAGCATGGATATCAGAAAATCTACCTTAATTGTTACGCTGCGAATGAAGAAGCATTGAGTTTTTATAGAAAGAATGGATATCAAGATATTGATGTATGTCTTGAAAAAAAGATTGAGTAGCGATCCTCTACCCCCGCTTTACAACTCGCCCCATCATTGAGATCATAGTTGCCATGCGCTTGCCCTTTCGCTCAAAACGTTTTTCTATCCTTTTAGGACTGATATTTATTTTCGCCCTTGGTTTTTCCACCGGCGCCTTTACTGCCTTGAAGGGCTGGCTGCCCGAGGTTCCTTGGAACAAGGAAGAAGTCCAGCAGTCACCATACGTGGCTTTTCTACTCGAAACATACGATTTGATTAAAACAGAGTACTGGCAAATGACACTTGATGATCAACTGGCAAATTTGTTCCAGAAAGCAACGGAGAAGGTGCTTGGTGGCACTTATGAACTTGAGACCAAGGATCGCGCCGGACTCGAAAAAATGTTGACTCAGGTTTTGAGCGAGAAAACTGATGAAGAGAAAAATGATTTAGTTCCTCAGATAGCTGACGTAGTTATGGTGAATCTTCAACCATTGGGTAGAAGTCGCTTGCTTGGAAAAAAACAAACCGAAGAAATTTATAACATGGTTGAGAATAAAGATCCTGAGAGTAATCAGCTGGCTGCGCTTGGAGTAGACGAAACAGCGGATGATTCGACGGTTGCTTCGGCATACGAAGATAAGTCGGCAGAGGTTGAGTCATCAGGCGCTACTCCAGAGGAAAAAGCGGCGGAAATGGTGAAGCTTGATAGAGCCTTTCAATCGCTTGATACCAAGTCTGAGAGGGAGAGGTATATAGAGACTGGGGTCGAGACGACCATTCAGCCAAAAAAGATTGGGGCTGATGTTTATTATCTCCAGCTGCAGTCATTTTCGGCGACTACCTACGAGGACTTAGTTCAGACTTTCCAAAACACGCCACCAACAGCGCAGCAGACAAGCCTAATTCTTGATTTAAGAAATAATCCCGGTGGATTTATTGACGGCCTGCCATATGTTTTGGGGGCTTTTTACGGTGAAGACACTCTTTCTCATCAGATGTTAAAGCAAGGCAATAAGAAGGACTTTAAAACCAAAACTCCAAAAATTCCCCAGTTAGCACAGTTTAAAAAAATCTTGATCTTTGTAAACGAGGCTACGGGCTCATCTGCGGAAGCAATGACAGCCTCGCTGAAAAAATATAATGTTGGCTTAGTCGTAGGTGTGCCAACTCGTGGTTGGGGAACGGTTGAGAGAGTGATGCCGTTGAAATCAACTTTTGATGATCAAAAGTTTTCCTTACTCTTAGTCGAAACTTTGACTTTACGAGATGACGGTATCCCCATCGAAGGCAGTGGCATTATTCCAGATATTGATATGCGATCCAAAACTTGGAAAACAGATTTGCTTGGATACTTTAATCAACCCAGTTTGGTTACAGCCGTCGATCAATTATGGAAATAATTGCATAAATTGTTGTTCAATCTCAGGGGCAAGATCATTAATGTGAAAGCCGATAAAGACGATTGAGTTTTCCATATTTTTTTGTTCATTCTCGGCTTGCACATAGGTTGTCCTGGCGCCGACAGTGTTAAGGATATTTAATCCTTCGCCCTTCAGGTTAACCATGCCTTTAATGCGAAAAACAGATTTTGGTAATTGCGAAATCCAGTCGCTAAGTGCTTGTTTCTCTATTTCTCCTTTGCTTTTTAGATGGAATGATTCGAGTCCGTCCTGGGTGAGGTGATGACTGTGATCTTGTTTAATCTCTAGTAGTTCTTCTAGTTCTTTTGAAGAAACACCGAATGCGAGGGTTGGGTCAAGAACTCCTTCAGGAGCTTCGATGATCGGGGAGTGATCGTTTAGTTCTCGAACATAGCCAACCACGCGTTTTTTCTGCTCGAGTGACGAAAGCTCTATTTTATTAAAGACAATTAGATCGGTGAATTTAGCCTGGTTTTTAGCAGTAATACTAAGATCTTTATAGCCTTCGAACTGTGTTGTATCGACGATACTGATGACGCCGTCACGAACTAGCTTGGGGTGGTTCTGAATCATTAGAGCTATGGCGGAAGGATCAGCAGCACCCGAAGCTTCGATGATGATTCGATCAGGTTTAAATTTTTCTGAAATTTCATCGATCGCTGCGATAAATGGGCCGACTAGAGTGCAACAAATACAGCCGTTGAGAAGCTCTCGGGTGGCAATGTGTTTACCCTTCATAATTTCGGCGTCGATATTTTCAGAGCCGATTTCATTTTTGATATAAATAACTTGTTTACCATTGGTTTGGAGCTCATCAATGAGTTTAGAAATAATGGTAGTTTTTCCAGAGCCTAAGAAACCGGTAAAGATAGTTGTTGGAATCATCCTAAAAAGCATACCACGATGTGTTTTATCTTAAAGACGCCCGAATAAATCTGTTTCTCTTGAATTGGTCCGTGATAAATTCTAAATTCCAGTCACTCAAGAACTCGCTCATCGCTTCTTTTGTATGTGATTCATCGACCTCCAAGAGAACCACGCCATCAGGTTGAAGGTGATCGGGGGCTTGCTTCAATAATTGGCTGATTAGTTTTAGGCCGTCATCGCCTCCGTCGAGCGCAAGATGAGGCTCGTGATCACGAACGCTTGGATCGAGGGACTTAAGTTTACCAGAAGGAATGTATGGCAAGTTGGCTATGATGACGTCTAATTGCAGAGTTGGCTTGGCTTTGTTCAAGAGATCACTTTGCAGAAATGATAGCTGGGGAAGAAGTCCCAGAACTTGATAAGCATTCCGTTTGGCGATGGCAAGGGCGTGTGGAGAAATGTCTGTGGCCAAAAACTTAATTCTGTCTATTTCAGCGACTAACTTGTGCAAAACTGAAACAGCTATGGCACCACTACCAGTACCAACTTCGGCAATAGAGACAAAGTCGATAGCAATGCTTAATTTTTTGTTTATCTCAGCTAGAGCCAGCTCGACTAATTCCTCGGTTTCAATTCTCGGGATCAGCGCATCTTTGGTCACTTGCAAAGCTAAGTCGCGAAATTCGGCCACGCCAGTGATGTGCTCGACAGGTCTGGTATCAGTTGGGGAGACACGAACTGGTATAGGTGAATACCGAGCTAGATGGGTTTGCTCACGGGGTGATAGTACTCTAGTGCTCATAAAATGATGGCTTTAACCACCAAATGGGTTGAAAGAAAAAATGAGGCTGGCTACATAAAGAATTGCAGCAAAAAAGATTGTCGCTAGCGCAATAACATAAGCGTATGGAGCTCTAAACCACTGCATTTAAGCAGTATATCATGTTGCCCGTGCTAGAATATCGCCATGACCATTCAAGACAAACTAATCTCAGATATGAAACAAGCGATGAAGAGTCGTGATGCCGTCACCCTTTCTGTGGTGCGCTATCTTCGCTCCGCAATTAAGAATGCTGAAATTGATGCAGGAGAGCTTAGTGAACAAGCCGTCATAGCGATAATAAAAAAACAAATCAAGCAAGCTGATGAAGCTATCACCGAGCTCGAGAGAGCCGGTCGCAGTGAGTTAGTTGCTGAAGAAACAGCTAAGAAAGCTGTGCTTGAGGCATATGTACCCGCCCAGATGGACGAGGCTGCGGTTCGCGCTTTGATTTTAGAAGTCAAAACAGAAACCGGCGAAACTAATCCTGGCAAGCTAACGGGTCTGGTGCTCCAGCGAAGCGGTGGCTTGGTAGATGGAGGTGTAGTCTCAGCCCTTATTAGATCTGAATTTTCACAATAGCTTATGCATCAGAGAACAATCGGAGAGATCCTGGCTGAGGAGAGAACAAAGCACCACATCAGCATTCCAAAACTTGCCGCCAAAACACGCATTCGTCAGTCTTACATTGTTGCTTTAGAAGAAAATAAATTTGATCAGCTTCCCGCCGCAGTTTTTGTGAAGGGTTACATCAAAACATTTGGTCGAGTTTTGGGCTTCGATGATCGGCCGCTTCTGGCCTTACTGCGTAGAGATTTTAAAGAAAGCGCTGAAGGCACCTTGATTCCCAGAGAATTTATCGCTCCAACTTTGAAGCGCTTCAGACAGCCCAGAGCCATCACTACGGCGATAATTTTGCTAGTTTCACTATTTAGCACCATATTTTTCTATGTTCTTTTCCAGTGGTATCAGTTACAAAAACCGCCTGAGATTTTCCTGATCTCTCCAGAGGATGCGAGCGTGGTGGGACCCACGGTTGTTGTTAGGGGCACGACTGATTTTGACGCAGTACTGACAGTTAATAGCCAGCCGGTTGCCTTGCAGCCAGATGGCTCTTTCGAGACTACAGTTCAGTTCGTTACAGAGGGCGTAGTCACAGTGGTGGTTGAAGCTCAAGATAAACAAGGTAAGATCAGCACTGAGGTTCGCCAGGTCCAAGTGCAGTTTTAAGGCGATGTTGTATAGTGAAGTATAATCAAAATAAGGAGTAATTATGGAACTTGTCCCAACAGTATTTGCAGTCGTTCTCGTCATACTTGCCATCGTGCTAAGTGTGGTCGGGGTTCAGATGGTTTTAGTTTTGGCTGAACTGAAGCGAACTTTGCAAAAAGTAAACAACGCCGTGGAAACTGCTGAAACCAAAATATCTGGTCTGATGCAGCCTTTGCAACAGCTGGGTGGAGCAGTCAGCGGTGTCAAAACAGGTCTAAAAGTATTCGAAGCATTCGTTGGTTGGATAAACAAAAATAAAAATGAGTGATCATGAATCCGGCCATTTCTCTACGGGATTTTCTCTCGGATTATTAGCTGGCGCAGCGGGCTATTTTGTCTTTGGTACAAACAAGGGAAAAGAATTTCGCGTTGAATTGTCAAAAAAATGGCAAGAGGCAAAAAAAGTCGCCGCTGATGAGTGGCCAAAAGAAGCTGGGGCAGAGACGATTGGTGACTTTTTAAAGACCATGATTACTCAGATTTCTAGTGAAATTGCTGATTCGACTGGGTCAAAAAAACATCCAAAGCGCAAAAAAAAACCAACAAACAAAAAACAATTTAAAGGAATTTAGTATGACCCCTGACGAACTTCGTCTCGCTTACCTTGACTTTATGGAGAGTAAGAAGCACGCTATTGTGCCGTCCTCTTCGATAGTGCCAGAGAATGACCCGACCACTCTTTTTACTGGTTCGGGAATGCAGCCGATGATTACCTACTTACTTGGAGAGACACATCCGGAAGGCACTCGTATTGCTAACAGTCAACGCTGTTTCAGATCCCAAGACATCGAGGAAGTTGGTGATAATCGACATACAACATATTTCGAGATGCTGGGGAATTGGTCTTTTGGGGATTACTTTAAAAAAGAGCAACTCAGTTGGTTTTTTGAGTTTCTGACGAAAAAAGTTGGTTTAGACCCAGAGAAATTATTTGTCACGGTCTTTAGAGGTAATGATAAACTTGGCATTGGCAAAGACACTGAGTCTGTCAAAATTTGGCAAGAATTGTTCGCAGAAGTTGGCTGCACAGTTGAGGACGTTGATTTTTCAGAGCGCGATGGTATGGGCGATGGCCGAATTTTTTATTATGACGAAACCAAAAATTGGTGGTCCAGAGCTGGAGTGCCTAATAATATGCCAGCCGGAGAGCCCGGTGGTCCGGATAGTGAAATGTTTTATGACTTCGGTGCAGAGCGCCAGCTTCACGAGAACTCTGAATTTGCCAAACTTCCCTGTCACGTGAACTGCGACTGCGGCCGTTTTCTAGAGATCGGCAACTCAGTTTTCATGCAGTATCTGAAACAAGCGGATGGATCCTTTACGGAGTTACCACAGCAGAACGTCGATTTTGGCGGGGGCTTAGTGCGTATTGCGGCGGCCCAAAACAATGATCCAGACGTTTTTGTCACTTCATTTTTTACTCCAATAATTGCCAAACTTGAATCTATTACTGGTAAAAAATATGGAGAATCAGAAGAGGTAAAATACGCATTTCGAGTCATTGCCGATCATGTTTGTGCGGCAGTTATGCTTGCTAGTGACGGAGTTTTTCCTTCTAATAAAGAGCAGGGCTACTTTTCTCGCCGTCTGCTTCGTCGCTCGATCAGATATATTCACACCATCGGTTACGATGAGCCATTTTTGGCCGAGTTGGTCGATGTTGTAGCCGAGATTTATGGCAAAGCATACCCTTCGATTCTGAATGGGCTGCCCCAGATTAAAGCTAGCTTCACTGCCGAAGAGAAGAAATTTCAAAAAGCTCTGGCTAAAGGTCTGAGGCACTTCACGGATTTAAAAGTAATTGATGGTGAGTCTGCCTTCGCACTTTATGAAACTTACGGCTTTCCTTTTGAACTTACCCAAGAGTTAGCTGTAGAGCGTGGCATTACCTTAAAGCAAGCTGACTTTGATGCCGCAAGAGATGCGCATGCCGCCAAATCTCGCCAAGGATCAGCTGGGAAATTTAAGGGTGGACTACAAGACACCAGCGAAATTGCTACAAAATATCATACAGCTACTCACTTATTGCACGCGGCTCTGAGAAAATTGCTCGGTACTGGTGTGCAACAGAAGGGCTCGAATATTACGGCGGAGCGATTACGCTTTGATTTTTCGTTTGAGAGAGTTTTAACAGCTGAAGAACAGAAAACTGTGCTAAATCAGATTTTGGAGTGGATAGATAAAGAATTACCAGTCACTAAGCAAACGATGGAAAAAGAGGCGGCAATAAAATCTGGAGCAATTGCTTTTTTTAGCCAAAAATACCCAGACCAAGTCAGTGTTTACACAATCGGTCTCGATCCAGAAAGCGACTGGATCTCAAAAGAGCTTTGCGGTGGACCCCACGTGCAAAACACCAAAGAAATTGGAAAGTTGACAATTCTTAAAGAGCAGGCTGTCGCGGCTGGCGTTCGCAGAATGTATCTACAGCTAGTGTAACTCTAGCCGAAGAGGCAATAATTTGCTTTAATGGAGGTGCAAACATCTATTAGGTGTTTCTGGTTGTAGTGGAATAGTATGCAGTTATCAAATCTTTTTGCTGAAGCAAAAAAAACAGGTGAAAAACAGGTGCTTTGCATCAGTATTACTGATGCTAGCATTCAGTCGTTGTTCGTGAGTGTCAGTGGCAAGGTTGTAAGGGTTCGCTCCCAGTCCCCTCGACTGCATTACTCAGATGTGAATGCTTTGATTGTCAAAACTGACGAATCGCTACAACAGCTCGGCCAGGAATCGGAATCAGTCAGTGAAGTAGTTTTTGGACTAGAGCGCAGCTGGATCTCAAAGGGAGATATCGCCGAAAAGCATAAACAAACTCTCGAGCGCTTGATGAAAGATCTGTCACTGAAGCCGATAGGCTTTGCCGATCATACGGAGGCATTAGCCCAGCACTTTTTAGTTTCTCAGCCACAAATTCCCAGGGTCCTGGTTTTGATTAGTCAATCTTTAGTTACAGTGGCATTGCTTGATCAGGGTTCTTTGCTGGCCGTTCAAGATATTGGTCACTCGGATGATATTGTTGCCGATATTACGGAGGGCCTAGCAAGATTGAAACCAGAGAATGGATATTTACCTTCGAAAATAACCGTAGCTTCGTTTTTACTTCCAGACGAAGAAGTTTTGGCAGCTCAACAAGAACTCCAGGGTGCGGACTGGCAACAGCAAGGTTTTTTCTTACAAGTCCCCGTGGTCGAGCATTTGGCAGAGGTTGAAGCACTTCAATACTTGGCTATTCAGGTAGGCTCAGTTGCGCCCCAGCAATCAACGTCTGCTTCAGAAGAAGAGATAGCTCTGCCTGTCGCCGTTGCCGAAGTTCCAGATAAAGAATTTGGTTTTTCTCCTGCGGAAGTCTCTAAGGTTCATTCGAGTGAGGAAGCGCAAGAAATTGAGGATGCCCCAAAGTCGTTTGGCATACCGATCATCGCCAAGCGTTTGTGGCAACATTCAGACAACATTGACAGCCCCACCGGAGACGAGCCAGATGAAGATTTTGATGAATTACCAGCCAGAACCAAGACTAAGCACAAACCTCATAAGTTCGCTATTATTGGAGTGATTGCTGGCTTAGTAGCCTTATCCATAATTGCTGTAGTTGGCATTACCTTCTTTAGTACCGCTTTGGTTAGTATTACTCCGAAGGTGGTGATAGTCTCTAAGGAGGTTGATATTGCCCTTGATTCTTCGATTGCAGCGACCGATACAGAAGCAAGTGTAATAAAAGCCGAGCAGTACAGCGAGGAATTCACGAACGAGCGTTCTGCAGATACCAGTGGAATTTCACTAGTTGGAGATAAGGCCACGGGCACGGTGACAATTTTTAATAAAACTGAATCCGACAAAACATTTGAGTCAGGAACCAGCCTTAGTGTCGATACTTATAACTTTGTAACAACTGAGCAAGTTACCGTTCCTGCCGCCCAAGTAAGTACAAAAGATGGTGGTGCCGGGGAAGTTAAAGATTATGGTCAGAAATCTGTATCTGTAGCGGCGGCGGCGATAGGAGCAGACTCCAATTTATCCCAGGGTACTGAACTTACCGTGGCTTCTTTTGCAACTAGCAGTTATACAGCGACAGCATCACAAGCATTTTCTGGAGGAAGTAGCCGTGAGGTACGTGTCGTTTCGGCAACCGATTTGGAAGTTTTACTTTCGGAAGCAAAAGCGGAGATTCTTAAGGAGGCTGGCACAGCTTTTTCTAAAGAATCAGGATCCGGAAAATATATTTTACCTCCGCAGCAGCTAACAATTACATCTACGACATATGATTCAGAAGAAGGTGACGAAGCTGAGGCTGTTTCTTTGACGCTCATTGCTGAAGTCCAGTCACTGTCATATTCAAAAGAAGATTTAATGCCAGTTGTTAAAGAAATTCTCCGGTCAGAAATTCCAGAGGGATATGAGCTTATTGATTCTGATCCACAACTTTTATCTGCTCCAGCGAAAGACATAGATTTAACGAAAAAGATTTCCCTGACTGTGAACATGAGTGCTAAAGCTCAGGCAGTGATTGACCAGCAAGAAGTTTTGAAAGTTGCCCAGGGAAAAAAGAGAGCAGAGGCAGAACGTTTATTACTTGAAAAATTTCAGATCCAGTCAGCTACGGCCCATCTACAACCCAGCATTATTAATTCCTTTTGGCAAAACTTACCAAAATCTACAGATCGCATGAAAGTAGTCGTCGAGTCTTCACTATGAGTGTTAAAAAAAAGCCTGCCCACAAACCAGTCGATCAGAAAAAATTAATTGAACTGTATCGTAAAGCGTTACTTAGTGGCATGTCTTTAGACAATCTCGAGTCGAGTATTGAGCGTCATCTTGAGCGTCTTCAAGCTACTGATTCAGTAGAGGCAGATGAGCAGCGCGCAGCCATCGTCGAGATAAAGCAACAATTACCACTCGTCGTCAGAGTTGGCGCCGCGCTTGTGCCAATTGTGTTAATTCTCGTTGGAGTTGGTTTGGTTGGGAGCGCAGTGGTTCCAATCGCCGGTCACTACATCACCCAGGTGTCACAGCTACAAGCTGCCCAGCTTACCTCGCCAATTCCAGAGGAAGAAGTGATGGAGCTTACTCCAGTGACAGTGACAGATGTCTCAGAATCTCGTCGTTCATCGGGTGGATTTGCATTTGAGCCCGAGATAGTTGACGTCGAACTTGATTACACGAATCTTCAAAATTGGTTCACAGGTGTTGATATTCCCACCCTCGCTACTGGCAAAAACAGCGATGGTCAGGTCGAGTACACGATAGACATTCCCAAGCTAAAAATATTTGGAGCCAAGGTTGTGGCGGGTGGCACAGATCTTAGCAAGGGTATTATCGCCTACGAAGGCACGGCGCTTCCAGGAGAGTTTGGCGCGCCTGTCTTGTTTGGTCACTCTACGAACAGAGCTTTTTATAATCCTAGCGAAAAAAACTCCCGTCGTTATATGTCGATTTTCAGTTACATCATGACCCTTGATAAAAATGACGAGATAATTATTTCCATGAACGATGGAATTAAATACACCTATGTTGTGCAGGAAAAGACGGAAGTTAAACCCACAGATGTATATATTCTGACACAAAAATATGACTCTAAAAGTCTGAAGCTTGTTACTTGTACGCCAGAAGGAACTTATTTGCGCAGAGGAGTAGTGACTGCCCAGCTGGTTTCGCAGAGTTAGTATGACAAAACAATCAACCCTTGGCATTGATTATGGCGTAAAACGAATCGGCGTTGCGGTCAGTTATCATTCACTGGCAGAACCTTTAAAAATCGTCCCTCACGGCAACGCAGTTTTTGCAGATCTACAACGAATTATTGACGAGCATAACGTTGGCTATCTTGTATTTGGAATTTCAGATGGTGAGATGGCGGAGAAAACCAGAATCTTTGCGGAAAAACTCAAGCTAGTAACAGGCCTGCCGTTGGCGTTTATAGACGAGGCTTACAGTTCTAAGCAAGTGCATGAGAAGATGAAAATCAAGCGTGGCCCGAGAGCCTCACAACATAAGCCAATCGATCACTATGTGGCTGCAGAGCTTCTACAAGAATGGTTAGATAGTAAGTTACTGCAGGAAGAACGCTATGCCTAATGTGCTTTTTAGTGAGTTTGGTCTGATGGGCATCGGATTAGTTTTGATACTTGTCGCGGCCGAGCTGCTCTTAAGTTTGAGCAAACAACTCGCTGCTCGTTTTAGATTGTCACCACTAATTGTTTCGCTGATTATTGTGGCCTTTGGTACGAATTTACCAGAGTTAGTCGTATCCATTGCTTCTATACAACAAGGAGAAGCTGGATTAGCGTTGGGAAACTTGATTGGTAGTAGCGTGGTGAATATTACCCTAGTCTTTGCTGTCGCCTCCTTATTTAATTCTGTAAAACTAGGAAACACAAAAACACAAAAAAATGGGCTCATTCTTCTAAGTTGTGTTGTCATTTTTGTCACAACTCAGTTTCTTGGAGTTCCTGCCAAAATTACAGCCTGGCTGCTACTCGGATCAACTTTAGTAGCAGTTACCTATCAGCTGCTTCTGGGTATTAATGGCAGAAAAGCAGAGGATCGTGTTTTTATGCAGCTTGTTGCCAAATTAAGAAAAAGAAAAAAAGTTCAGCCGTTGTTAAAGCAAATTATTTATGCCGTACTGGCAGCCGCTGGACTCTGGATGGGAGGCTCGCTTACTGTGGCAAGTGTAACTAGAATATCGGATATCATTGGAGTTAGTACAACTTTTATTGGATTAACCATAACTTCATTAGCAACGACCTTGCCAGAATTGCTCACGGTGCTTACCGCGAGTGCTCACAAAGAAAATAAGGTTGTGATTGGAACGATTATTGGAAGCAATATTTTCAACCTTACTTTATTTCCAGCCATCATTTTTGGTTTTGCAGGATCCGTATTAATTTCCTGGGTAGAGATAGGTTTACTTCTAGCTGTTACCTGCGTATTTGTTTCGATGTTATTCTATTTTAGAGGAAAAGTTGTTAATAAATTTGCTAGCCTAGGACTTCTAAGTCTCTTCTTTGTATTTATTGCCACTACTTTGTATTTACAACCATGAAAAAATCAATTCAACTTCAAACTCCTCCGAGCCTTTGGCGTAATCTTGGTCCATCGTTTATTTTACTTGGACTAGCGCTGGGAAGCGGGGAATTGATTCTTTGGCCGTATCTTGCTGCGAACTGGGGGCTGGGTTTGCTTTGGGGAGCCCTACTTGGGATTTCCCTTCAGTATGTTCTAAATACAGAAGTGATGAGATACAGTCTTGCTTGGAGTGAAAGCGTTTTTGTTGGGTTTCGAAGATTGTCAGTTCTGATTCCAACCTGGTACATTCTTTCGACAGCAATTCCATGGTCTATCCCTGGTTTTTCATCAGCGGCCGCAGAAATTGTCCACAAGCTTTTACCAATACTTCCAGCTTCATGGATAGCTATCACTCTGTTGCTCTTAGCAGGATTTATTTTGTCGGTTGGAAAATCACTTTACTTGACAATGGTTCGTTTTCAGACTGTGGTGATTTTGGTGGGCATGGTGATTATTGTGGCTCTGGTTTCAATGTTTACCAGTCTCAGCGACTGGCAACTAGTGGGTTGGGGCATACTTGGTAATGGTGGTTCTTGGTGGTTTTTTCCAGCTGGAGTTCAGTTGACGGCTTTTCTAGCGGCATTTGCATATGCTGGCGCAGGTGGCAATCTAAACCTCGCCCAATCTTTTTATATCAAGGAAAAGGGTTTTGGCATGGGTGTTTATGCCGAGAAAGTGGGCAGCGTGCTGAGAGGTACTCACGAGGAAACAGCACTTAGGGGCAAAACCTTTTCGCAAACACCAACCAATATGCGAAGATGGAAAATGTGGTGGCGACACGTAACCACAGAACACCTGCTCATTTTCTGGTTGCTGGGTTTCGTCACCATAGTTTTACTTTCAGTTCTCTCATACGCGACAGTCTATAGTCATGCGACTGAATCTGGTTTGTCATTTCTCTATGCCGAGTCGGCAGTGATTGGTGATAGTGCGGGAAACCTGGTGCGTATTGGTTTTCTTTCGCTAGCGGCCATGATGTTGTTCTCAACCCAGCTTGGAGTCTTGGAGTCATCAGCGCGAATTATTTCAGAAAATATTGTGCTTCTAACTAAGTGGAGAAAAAACAAAGCCGACGTTACTGCTAGTTTTTCCATTGTTGTTTGGGCGCAAATAGGTATTGGAATTTTGGTCTATGCTCTTGGCTTTACCGAACCTAGAGTACTTATCACTTTATCGGCGATTCTTAACGCGGCCGCCATGATGGTGTCGTTTATCCTGATTGGAATATTGAACAAAAAGCGCTTGCATCCAGCCCAACAGCCACATATTTGGCGAACAACCTTTTTGATTCTTGGGGCGGCCTTCTTTGCCTTACTGTTGGTCTTGACGGTTTTTTCCTGAGTTAAGTAACAATTATTTGTAATATACTGCTCCTGTGAAAAAGTTTTTTGTTTTCTTGCTCTCTCTAGTTGCTTTGCTTATTGTCGTAGCTGCAGGTCTGGGTCTTTATGTCAGACAAGCACTGCAACCGGTTTCGTCTGATACTACTGAAATGAGATTTGTGGTTACCCGTGGACAAGCTATTTCAAACATTGCCTCAAATTTACAGGAAGCAGGGCTGATTCACTCTGGCCAAATTTTCTCCTGGTACGTTCGCCTTAATAAAATTGATAAAAAAATTCAGGCAGGCTCATTTACACTTTCCGCATCACAATCTTTTCTGGAAATCGCCCAAGCATTAACAGAGGGTACGGAGGATGTTTGGATTACCTTGCTTGAAGGTTGGAGAGTGGAAGAAACTGCTGATTATCTTGAAAAATCAGAGTTAGACACTTTCAACAAAGCTGACTTTCTCGAACTTTCTGCCACCAGTGAGGGTTACTTATTCCCCGACACCTATCTGGTCCCCAGAGAAATAACCGCTGAAGCTCTTTACAACTTATTCACCAGGACTTTTGAAAATAAAGTTGCTACTGAGTTTGGAGATCTTGACCAAGCTGACTTGAAGCGCTTAGTTATTTTAGCCTCCCTGGTTGAGAGAGAAGCTAGAGGATTCACCCAAATGCGTCATGTGGCGGGCATACTTGAGAATAGATTGGAGATTGGCATGGCCTTACAAGTCGATGCCACGCTTCAATACATTCGGGGGGAAGTTAATGGTAAGTGGTGGTCGCCTCCTAGATCAGAAGATAAAAAACTTTCTTCACCATACAACACTTACGAAAACCCTGGCTTGCCACCATATCCGATTGCCAATCCGGGGCTAGACGCCTTAAAGGCAGCTTACGATCCTTTGCAAGTTGACGATCTATATTATCTTCATGCTCCCTCAGGAGAAATATATTTTGGCGAAACGCTCGAAGAGCACAACCAGAATATAAGCAAATACTTGCGATAGCTATTTTTTTATGCTACAATTCCAGATTCAGCGATAGACAGTCAAGGAGCGGGGTTTTTTTGCAGACAACACAACAACGTCTGACAGTCACACAATAACTGCCAACAACACGAGATAACAGATGTCGTGTTTTTTTTGTGTGTCCCGCCCGCTCTATATAAAAAATAAAGCGCATTAGTGCGATAGGGAGATGCTTATGTCACATTCACTTCGTCAAAACTGGGGTCTTTCTCATGGCACTTTGCCTGAGCTCGACTTGGTAGGACTCCAAGTCGCAAGTTACCAACAGTTTCTCGACGAAGGTATTCGTGACAGTATCCAAGAAATCTATGGTGGGGCAGGAGTAGAGGACTACACTGGTAAAAACTGGTCACTTTCATTCAACAAACATCACTTTGGTCAACCAAAGTTTACGATTAAAGAAGCCAAACAGAAGGGTTTGTCATATGACATGCCACTTTATGCAGAGGCAAAACTCAGCAACAAAAAAACTGGCGATGTAAATGTTCAAGACGTGTTTTTGGGTGATATTCCTAAAATGACGCCAATTGGCACTTTTATCATCAATGGTATCGAGCGCGCAGTCGTCACTCAGCTGGTCAGATCACCAGGTGTGTTCTTCTCAGGTGATACCGACGCCACCACAGGTCGCCAACTTTACCAAGCAGAGTTAAGGCCAAAACGTGGGTCGTGGCTTGAGTTTTCAGTTGGCAAAAAGAATGTCATCAGTGTCAAGATCGACCGCAGACGCAAAATTCCTGTCACCGTGCTCTTGAGAGCCATTGGCTATAGTTCAAATGAAGAAATTATTGAGTTACTCAAAGATGCTATTGAGCAAGATGAGCTCGACCTAATTGATACTACTTTTTCCAAAGACTCCACACGCTCACAGTCAGAGGCCCTTATCGAAATTTATGAAAAAATGAGACCTGGTGAGCCAGCCGTCTTGGATACCGCCCAAGAATACGTTAAACAAATTTTCTTTGATCGCAGACGATATGATCTCGGCAAAGTCGGTCGATATAAACTTAATCGAAGACTTAATCTAAAAGTTTCAGAAGACACCATCGTCCTCACACCAGAAGACGTTGCTAATACAGTTAAATACCTTATTTTGCTCCAAAATGGCAAAGGTAAGGTTGACGACATCGATCACTTAAGCAATCGTCGAGTTCGCCAGATCGGTGAATTAGTCCAAGAATCAGCTTTCCGTATCGGCCTAATTCGTTTAGAGAGATCTATCCGTGAGAAAATGTCTTTGACAAAAACTGACGAGACTTTGACCCCAGCAAGTTTAGTAAATGCTCGCCCTCTTATCGCTACAATTTCAGAATTCTTCCGTCGCAATCGACTTTCAACAATTCTTGATCAAACTAATCCACTTGCTGAGATCGACAATCTCCGTCGCTTGTCAGTCATGGGTACTGGCGGTGTTACTAGAGAGCGCGCCTCATTTTCTATGAGAGACATCAATGCTTCGCAATACTCGAGAATTGACCCAGTTCGCTCCCCAGAAGGTCCAAACATTGGTCTAGTTACCTACTTCTCTTTATACGCGAGAGTTAATAATTTCGGTTTCCTTGAAGCTCCATATCAACCAGTCGTTAAGGCCGGTAAAAAAATGAAGGTCATTGACGAGATCGTCTATCTTTCCGCCGATGATGAAGAAGATCGAAAGATCACTCATAGAAGTATCGCCATCAGTGATACAGGAATCATTCAGGATGATTGGGTTCCAATTCGATTTGCTAACAGCTTTATTGAAGGTCCTGTCGAGGAAGTTGAGTTCATTGACGTTGCTCCTCGCCAAGTTATTGGTACCTCTGCTTCGCTGATTCCATTTATCGCTCATGATGAAGCTAATCGTGCCTTGATGGGTACCCATATGCAGTGTCAAGCAGTGCCATTGATCAAGCCAGATTCTCCAATTGTTGGAACAGGCATGGAGAGAGAAGTCGCTATTGCTATGCGGCACACAGTAACTGCTAATCACGGCGGATCGGTTTCTTACGTCGACGGAAATAAAATTGAAATTACTATTAGCCCAACCGAACTGAAGCAAGCACAAAAAGCCGTCAAGGACGAACTTTCCGTTATTTTCGGTGACAAAGAAATCTATGAGATTGCAAAATTTGTTCGTACTTCACAAAGTACTTGCTACTCACAACGCCCAATCGTGGCTCTTGGACAAAAGATTAAAAAAGGTGAAGTTATCATTGATGGTCCATCTTCCGATCAAGGTGAGCTAGCTCTTGGTAGCAATGTTGTCATCGCTTATAGTTCCTTTGACGGTCTAGGTTACGAAGATGCTATCGTTATCTCCGATCGACTCGTCAGGGAAGATGTTCTAACTTCGATCCAGATCAGTGAGTATAAATCAAAGGTCATGGATACCAAACTCGGACCGGAAGAATTGACCAATGATATTCCAAACGTTTCTGAGATTTTCCTTGGCAATCTAACTGAAGAGGGAATTATTAGAGTTGGCAGCATTGTTAATGCTGGTGATATTCTCGTTGGCAAAATTGCTCCAAAGGGAGAAACAGAGCTTACACCTGAAGAACGTTTACTTCGAGCAATTTTCGGAGAAAAATCTCGAGAAGTTCGCGATACCTCACAGCGAATGCCACATGGTGAGTCCGGAACAGTTATTGACGTTCAAGTTCTCGATACGGCCCTGGGAGACGAATTAGATCCAGGCACAATTAAAGAAGTCACTGTTAAAGTCGCTCAGATGAGAAAGATCACCGTCGGTGACAAGCTCGCCGGTCGACATGGAAACAAGGGCGTCATCTCAAAGATCGTTCCAGCAGCAGACATGCCTCATCTTGAGGATGGCACTACTGTTGACGTGATTATCTCGCCACTTTCAGTGCTTGCTCGTATGAATCTTGGTCAATTGCTTGAGGCTCACGCGGGTTGGGCAGCTAAAGTACTCGGTTACAAAGTCGCTGTTCCAGCCTTTGAACCATTCGAAGAGCAAAAAATCTGGGACGAACTTAAAAGAGCTGGTTTGCCTGTCTCTGGAAAAGCTCAGCTTTATGATGGACGAACTGGAGAAGTATACGGTGAGCCAACTACTGTCGGTATTGGTTACATCTTGAAACTCACCCACATGGTTGAGGACAAGATGCACGCTCGATCCACTGGTCCATACTCGTTAGTTACTCAGCAACCACTCGGTGGTAAAGCCCAAATGGGAGGTCAGAGACTTGGAGAAATGGAAGTCTGGGCCCTGGAAGCGCATCGCGCAGCTCATACACTCCAAGAAATGCTTACCATTAAATCAGATGATGTAATTGGTCGAGCCAAAGCATTCGAAGCTATTGTTAAGGGCGAAGAAATTCCAGCCCCAACAGTGCCAGAATCCTTCAGAGTGCTCATGAGAGAGTTGAATTCTCTCGGAGTAGACGTTGTTCCACATGGCGCAGAAGTTATCGAGGAAGAAACTTTATTTTCAGCAACAGGAAAAACTAGCGCTGGAGATGACGACGACGAGCTCGATGATGAACCAAATGAAGATGACACAACTGATTCCACTGATGACGCTGATGGCGCAGACGACGAAGAAGTGGAAGAGCCAAATTTGACAGAAGATGTCGAAGACAGCGAAGAAGATGAGGCGGTATCAGAAGATAGTCAGGAGACCGAAGATTAACTAATTGAGGCACAACTATGAAAAACATTATTGACTTTACCGCACTTGAAATCAGAATCGCTTCTCCAGAAGTGATTAAATCTTGGTCTTTTGGAGAGGTTCGCAAACCAGAAACAATTAACTATCGTTCCCTTAAAGCCGAAAAAGATGGTCTTTTCGATGAGAAGATCTTCGGGCCTATGAAGGATTACGAGTGCTACTGCGGAAAGTACAAGCGCATCCGCTATAGAGGTATCATCTGTGATAAATGTGGTGTTGAAGTCACCCAGTCAAAAGTTCGCCGTGAGCGCATGGGTCACATTACCTTGGCCGCTCCAGTGGCTCATATTTGGTTTTTCAAAGGTGCCCCTTCGAAATTATCACTACTTTTAGATATTTCTCCTAGAAATATTAACTCCATCATCTATTTCTCCAAGTACATCGTTCTTGATGTTGATAGTGATGACAAAGTCAAAAACATGGATCAACTCAGTGTTGATTTAGTTACTGCGACTGATGAGCTTAAAGCTACCGCTAAAGATCTAATCGAAAAAGAAGCCGAGGCTCTTATTGTCGGTACAGCTACTCTCAAAGAGAAGGTTTCTAATAAAGAAACTCTTCAGCTAAAAGTGACAGAGCTTCAGCTTAAGGCAAAGAATAAAGTCGCAGCCCTCAAGAAACAACTTGATACCCAGAACGAGCAAACTGAGGAAATCTATAAAGCCTTGAGAACCATGCTCAAGAAAATTGACAAGGGCACAATTCTTTCTGAAGATGAATATCTTAAACTCGACGAGTACGGAGTTGCTTCGCACCTTCGTGTTGGTATGGGCGCAGAGAGTCTTCTCGAATTAGTTCATGAGCTAGATCTTGATAACCTAATTGAGTTTTTACGAAAAGAAATGAACGAGACCAAGGGTGCTCGAAGAATTAAGGCTATTAAGCGTCTTCGCGTTGTCGAAGGTTTGCGTAAGGCTCAGATCGATGCTTCTTGGATGTTTATGGCTATCTTGCCAGTTATCCCACCAGATCTTAGACCTATGGTTCAGCTCAGTGGTGGTCGTTTTGCTACCTCTGATCTTAATGACTTGTATCGTCGTGTAATTAATAGAAATAATCGCTTGAAGCATCTGATTGAACTCGGTGCTCCTGAAATTATTCTTCGCAACGAAAAACGCATGCTTCAGGAAGCTGTCGACTCTTTGATTGATGGCACTCAGGCTCGTCAGTCTCGACGTCGAGCAACTCGTCGACCTCTGAAATCACTGAGCGAAATGCTCAAGGGTAAGCAAGGTCGATTCCGTCAGAATCTTTTGGGGAAACGTGTTGACTACTCAGGACGATCAGTTATCGTTGTTGGTCCAGAATTAAAGCTTAATGAGTGTGGTTTGCCAAAAGACATGGCGCTTGAAATTTTCAAGCCTTATGTTTTGCGCGAACTTATTATTCATGGTACCGCACCAAACGTTAAGAGTGCCCGTCAGCTTATCGAGCGACGAGAGCCAGAAGTTTACGATATTCTCGAAGACGTTACTAAAAATCATCCAGTTATTTTGAATCGTGCACCAACGCTGCATAAACTTGGTATGCAGGCATTTTACCCAATCTTAATTGAGGGTAATGCCATTCGCTTGCATCCTTGCGTTTGTTCTGGCTACAATGCTGACTTCGACGGAGATCAAATGGCTGTTCACGTACCTTTGACTGTTCAGGCACAGGCAGAAGCACGCGATCTGATGATGGCTACTCATAACTTGCTGAAACCAGCAAATGGTGAACCTATCACGATCCCTAATAAAGAAATGGCTATGGGTATTTACTACCTAACTTTGGTGAACGCTGCTCGTGAAAAATTCACACACATCTTTGCCAGCGTCGAGGAAGCAATGCATGCTCATCAGACTAAGGTAATTACTCAGAGACAGCTCATTACGGTTCGATTCGAACACAACGGCAAACTTGAGCGAGTCGAGACAACCATCGGAAGATTAATGTTTAATGCTCTTTTGCCATCGAGCTTTGAGTACATTAATGAAGAGGTTAATTCTCAGCGTATTAAACAGATCATTACCACGGCTATCGAGAATCACTCACAAGAAGAGGTTTCTACTCTGATTGACGCTATTAAAGATCTTGGTTTCAAAGCTGCAACAGATTCAGGTCTCTCAGTTGCTGTTACCGACTGCGAAATGATCGCTGAAAAAGCTGGAATTATCGTTTCTGCTAACAAGCGCGTTGAGTTAATTCAAGATGCTTATCAAGAAGGTTCCATCTCAGCTGAGGAGCGTAAACGTATGTCCTTTGATGTTTGGTTGGAAACAACTGAAACAGTGGCTGAAAAAACTTGGGACTCTTACTCCGAGACTAATGCCGTCAAAGTGATCATTAATTCTGGAGGTACTCGTGCTTCTAAAGATCAGGTTAAGCAGCTTGCTGCTATGCGTGGTCTCGTAGTTGATCCACTTGGAAACATCGTCGAGATGCCTACTAAGTCGAACTTCCGCGAAGGACTTTCAATTTTCGAGTATGTGACTTCAGCTCGTGGTTCTAGAAAAGGTCTGACTGACTCAGCTATCAAAACTGCTGACGCTGGTTACCTAACTCGAAGACTCTGCGACGTTTCTCATGATGTTATCATCCGTATGGAAGATTGCGGCACTGACGAAGGCATTGAGATTATTAACGACGATAGAAAAGACGTTTTCCCAATTCGTATGTCTGGTCGATTTGCCCTCAATGACATTAAAGTTGGTCGAAAAGTTATCGTCAAGGCTGGAGAAATCATCACTCAAGATCTTGGAAAAGAAATTGCAGCAGCCGGCGTAGAGCGTGTATCTGTCAGATCACCTTTGACTTGTCAGGCCGCCAAGGGAATGTGCGCCACTTGTTATGGTTGGGATTTCTCAACTCACGCAACTGTCGCCATTGGTGTCCCAGTCGGAATCGTGGCTGCTCAATCTATCGGAGAGCCTGGAACACAGCTGACTATGCGTGTTAAGCACTCTGGAGGAATCGTCGGACTTGACGTGACTCAAGGTTTGCCACGTGTTGAAGAACTGCTCGAAGCAAGAAACCCAAAGAATCAAGCTTTGATCACTGAAGCAGCTGGCAAAGTCAAAATTAAGATTAAAGACAACGAAACAACAATTACTGTTTCTGGTGATGACTCTGTTGAGTACACTGTTCCCGCTGGAACACCACTCGCCGTTGACACTGGAGATTTGGTCCATATTGGCCAGCAGCTAACTGCTGGTTCGATTAATCTTAGAGAGTATTTGCTCCTTAGAGGATTAACACCACTCCAGATGCATGTCGTTAGAGAAGTCCAGCGAGTCTATGAGTCGCAAGGTATTCCAATTCACGACAAACATTTTGAGGTTATTGTCCGCAAGATGAGTGACAAACTTCAGATCGAAGCCACAGGGGACACAAGTTTCCTGACGGGCGAGATCACCGAGCACAGCAAGTTTGTTGAGGTCAATGAAGAGACGATCGCCGCAGGTGGTGAGCCAGCGACAGCTAAGGTATTATTCCTTGGTATTACGCGCTCATCTCTCTATACGGATTCATGGTTGTCTGCAGCTTCATTCCAACACACCAAACACATCCTAACCGATGCGGCTAGTGCTGGCTCAGTTGATAATCTAGTTGGTCTAAAAGAGAATGTAATTATCGGTCGATTAATCCCGACCAGTGAGGATAGAGCGAGAATCTTGTAACTTCCTCTGCAGAAGTCCCAGGTCTATGGTAAAATCGTTCCTCTGAAACTAAAAAATATATGCCAACAATAAATCAACTTATTAGAAAAGGTGGCCGCAAGCGAAAAGTGCAGCGCATTAAAGCAACCGCTCTTCGACGCAGTTTTAATTCTAATAGTGGTTCTCCGACTAAGACAAACAATCCACAGAAGCGTGGTGTTTGCACTATAGTCAAGACGATGACTCCTAAGAAGCCTAACTCGGCTTTGAGAAAAGTCGCTCGTGTTCGTTTGTCCAACAAAATGGAGGTTACGGCCTACATTATGGGAGAAGGTCATTCTCTGGCAGAGCACAGTATCGTTCTAGTTAGAGGTGGTAGAGTTAAAGATCTTCCTGGAGTTAAGTATCATATTGTTCGTGGAGTCTATGACACTACGGGCGTAGACGGTCGCAAGACTAGTCGAAGTAAATATGGAGTAAAGAGTTAATCTTTCAATATTATGAGATCAAAAAGAGCACAAATCCGCACAGTTGAACCAGATAAGAAATACGATTCTGTCGTTGTAGCCAGACTTGTAAATTACACCATGAGAGATGGCAAAAGAAGTGTCGCTCAGAAGCAGGTTTATCAAGCACTAGAAGCGGCTTCAAAAGAAGCGAAACTCAAACCAGTCGATTTAGTGGAAGCTGTCATCGAGTCGATTTCTCCTCAAATGGAAGTCAGATCTCGTCGTGTTGGTGGTGCAGCCTATCAGGTGCCTATGCCAGTAAGACCTCGCCGAGCCACAGCCCTTTCTCTTCGTTGGTTGGTTCTCGAAGCGAACAAGCGTCCAAACAAGCAATATCACACATTTGCTGAGAAACTTGCAGCTGAGATGCTTGATGCTCTTAATAATGAAGGTGGATCTGTGGCTCGTAAGTACTCAGCTCATCGAATGGCAGACGCAAATAAAGCATTCGCCCACTTTAGATGGTAAACTCACAATGTCTGTTCAACAAAAGTCTATTAACGTTCCCTTAGCTCGCATTCGAAATATTGGTATTATTGCTCACATTGATGCGGGCAAAACCACGACTACAGAGCGAATTCTTTACTTCACTGGAAAAACATACAAAATTGGTGAAGTCCACGAAGGTGCCGCTACTATGGACTGGATGGAGCAAGAGCAAGAGCGTGGAATAACCATTGTTTCTGCTGCAACCACAACTTATTGGACTCCATACTTCGATACTAATTTAGAAAAAGCTCCATATCGCTTCAACATCATTGACACACCGGGGCACGTTGACTTCACAGCTGAAGTTGAGCGTAGTCTTCGCGTCCTTGATGGAGGCGTAACCGTTCTTGATGCTAGTGAGGGCGTGCAGTCACAGTCAGAAACTGTCTGGCGACAGGCTGACAAGTACAACGTCCCTCGTATTTGTTTTGTTAACAAAATGGATAAATTGGGTGCGGACTTTGATGCAACCGTTGAGGATATCAGAGTCAAGTTTGGTGTTAAGCCAGCTCCAATGGTTTTGCCAATGGGTGCAGAAGGCGAATTTAGAGGTGTTATCCAACTAATTGATAGAAATGCATTGTTTTGGAAAGATAGCGAAGCTGATACAGAGCCAGAGATTAAAGAAATTCCAGAAGAGTTCAAAGAAAAAGCCGAGGCCAGTAGAGCAGCCCTAGTTGAACTTATTGCAGAAACAGATGACGCTTTGCTTGAAAAATTCTTCTCTGAAGGCGATATTTCTATAAATGAGCTTAAAGCAGCCCTAAGAAAAGCCGTAATTGAGTACAAGTTAGTTCCTGTTTATGCCGGATCTTCACTTAAAAACACTGGTGTTCAACCTCTTCTAGACGCTGTCGTTGAGTACTTGCCATCACCAATAGATATCGATCACATAGTTGGTCTCCAACCAAAAACAGATGTTGAGTTGACGAGAAAACTCATCCCCGAAGAGAAGTTGACAATCCTAGCTTTCAAGATTCAGACTGACCCTCATGTGGGTAGATTGACTTACTGTCGTATTTATTCTGGTGTTTTGAAGTCTGGCACTTACATTTACAATTCTACTAGAGGTAAAAAGGAGCGTGTTGGTCGTTTGCTTCTTATGCACGCTAACGAGCGCGAAGAGATTCCTGAAGCGAAGGCGGGGGAAATCGTCGCAATCGTCGGACTTAAAGACACTAAGACTGGAGATACACTTTGCGATGAAGACAGCCAAATTATTTTGGAAGGAATCACTTTTTCTGATCCAGTCATTTCTTTAGCAATTGAACCAAAAACTAAGGCCGATCAACAAAAAATGGGTATGGCTTTGGCAAAACTAGGTGAAGAAGATCCAACTTTCAAAATTAGCTCTGATGCTGATACAGGTCAGACCATCATCGGTGGTATGGGCGAGCTTCATCTTGAGGTCATCGTTGATCGTATGAAGCGAGAATTTAATGTTAGTGCTAATGTTGGTAAACCACAAGTTGCTTACAAAGAAGCCATTACTAAAGAATCTCAAGGAGAAGGTAAGTACATTAAGCAAAGTGGTGGCCGAGGTCAATATGGTCACGTTTTATTGAAAATTGAGCCACAAGAGCGCGGCGTGGGCTACGAATTTGTAAATAAAATTACTGGTGGGACTGTTCCAAAAGAATACATTGAACCAACTAACAAAGGTATTAAAGAATCACTAGAAAGAGGTTTCTTAGCTGGATTCCAAATGGTTGACGTCAAGGTAACTCTTTATGATGGTTCGTATCACGATGTCGACTCAAGTGAATTATCATTTAAAATGGCTGGATCTCTTGGAATGCGAGAAGCAGTAAAGGGAGCAGGAATGGTTCTTCTAGAGCCGATCATGAAACTAGAAGTTTCTACTCCGGAAGAATTTATGGGCGATGTTATTGGAGATTTAGGTTCACGAAGAGCCCAAATTCAAGGCACTACTAGTCGAGGTGCTTCGACCATTATCACTGCACTCGCCCCATTGGCAGAGATGCAGGGCTATGTTACAATCCTCAGGAGTATGACCCAGGGGCGAGCATCAAGTGTAATGCTCCCGAGTCACTACGATATCGTTCCACAGGGAATAACTGAAAAAATTATTGCTGAGCGCAAAAATTAATTTCAGACACCGTGACGTAAATATGTACTAACTTGGATAAAAAACACATAGGAGGTTTTTATGGCAGACGCAAAAAAATATGTTCGCAATAAGCAACATGTAAACATCGGGACCATTGGTCACGTTGATCATGGTAAGACAACCCTTTCGGCCGCTATTACCACTACTTTAGCAAAGAAATATCCTTCTGATCTTAACGTTGCTATGGGTTATGGTGATATTGACAATGCTCCAGAAGAGGCAGCTCGCGGTGTTACGATCAACATCTCACACATCGAGTACGAAACAGCAAAACGACACTATGCTCACATTGATGCTCCAGGTCACGCTGACTACATCAAAAACATGATCACTGGTGCCGCTCAGATGGATGGTGCCATTTTAGTTGTGGCTGCAACTGATGGTCCTATGCCACAAACTCGAGAGCATATTCTTCTTGCCAAGCAGGTTAACGTTCCAAAAATCGTTGTCGCACTCAATAAATGCGACATGGTTGACGACGAAGAGCTTCTTGACTTAGTTGAAATGGAAGTTCGAGAGCTTTTGACCAAATATGGTTTTGATGGTGACGAAACTCCAATCATTCGCTTAAGTGCTTTAAAGGCTCTTGAGGGTGATGATGCTGAGCAAGAAAAAGTCATGGAGCTTATGAACACAGTTGATTCATACATTCCTGACCCAGTTCGAGATCTCGATAAACCATTCTCGATGCCAATTGAAGATGTCTTTTCAATCAAAGGTCGTGGCACTGTCGTGACCGGAAGAATTGAGACAGGTGTTGTTAATGTTGGTGACGAAATTGAAATCGTCGGAATCAGAGACGCTAAAAAGACCACCGTTACTGGTGTCGAAATGTTTAGAAAAATGCTTGATCGAGGTGAGGCTGGCGACAACGTCGGTATTCTCCTAAGAGGCGTCGGTAAAGATGACGTCGAAAGAGGACAAGTTCTGGCAAAGCCAGGTACCGCTACTCCTCATACAGAGTTTGAGGCAGAGGTTTACATCTTAACCAAAGAAGAAGGCGGACGTCACAAACCATTCTTCACAGGTTATCGTCCACAGTTCTACATCAGAACAACTGATGTAACTGGTGAAATTTCTTTGCCAAAGGATGTGGAAATGGTTATTCCTGGAGATAATGCTAAGATGACGGCCAAGTTGATTGTGCCCGTCGCTCTGCACGAAGGTCTTCGTTTCGCAATTCGCGAAGGTGGACACACCATTGGTGCAGGGGCAATCACCAAGATTTTGAAATAGAAAATAAACTTGTCAGGCGCTCGAATAAAATCGGGCGCCTGCTTGTTAGCGTAGGTCTTCAAAATCTCGAGTAGTGCACTTTACTTCTCGAGATTTTATATGTATAATCGCACCCTACGTTTAGTCGAGTAGTCAAAGATGGTAAAACAACAAACAGATAAAACACAAGCTTACAAAATTCGCGTCAGACTCAAATCTTACGACTACAGGGTTATTGACGAAGCAAGTAAAAAGATCCTTGAAACAACGCTTTCTACGGGAGCACAGGTAATTGGCCCAGTGCCTTTGCCAACTCATCACAAGTCATTTACTGTTCTTACCTCACCTCACTCCGATAAGAATGCACAAGAACACTACGAAATTCGCACACACAAGCGAATGCTAGATATCATGAATCCAACCAGTAAAACTATCGATTCCCTCATGCACTTAGAACTGCCTGCGGGAGTGTCGATTCAGATAAAGATGTAAGGAGAAGCTTTGTTGCCCGAAGCCAATCGACAGAAAAAATTGAAGTATGATCAACGATATATTTGTGACCAAAATTGGCATGACACAAGCCTGGACAACGGAAGGTAAGCGTATTGCCGTGACCCGATGTCTTGTACAGCCAAATATGGTTATCGCTACTCGACAGCTTTCGGAGAATAACTCTGCCTACACCTTAGAAATTGGTTACGGAAAAAAATTACTCAGAACAACAAAAAAACCACTCAGAGCCCAGTTAGCAAAGAGTGGTTTTTCAGTAGGTGTCAAAACCATTCATGGCATAAAGGTTGACGCTTCAGAATCAGACAACATTCCCGCAGCTGGAACAACTTTAGTCGTAACTGATATTCTTTCATTAGGTGACGTTGTAAACGTCAGAGGCACTACCAAGGGTCGCGGTTTTGCTGGCGGTATGAAGCGCTATGGCTACAAGGGTGGTCCAAAGACTCATGGACAATCAGATCGCTCAAGAGCCATTGGTTCAATTGGAGCTGGTACTAGCCCAGGAAGAGTGCTCAAGGGCAAAGGAATGCCAGGACACATGGGGGATGTTGCCGTAACAATCAAAGGCTTAACTGTCGTTCACATTGATCCTAAGACCCAAGAAGTCTGGCTTAGTGGCCCAGTCCCTGGTTCAATTACTTCTGATTTATTAATTCACAGACTTGGTAAAACCAAATCAGTTAATCTCAACTATGACGCTTCTGGAATCAAACAACCCACCGAAGAAGTTAAAGAAGAGGAAGCTAAAGAAGAAGTTTCTGAAGAAACGAAAGAGTAATGAACATTCAAAAAGTAACAGCCACTGGCACTAAATCAAACATCGTTGTAGACGCAGCAGTGTTTGGTGTTTCAGCAAATAAACAACTGCTTTCTCAAGCAGTTCACATCGCTCGTTCTAACCAACGTCAGGGTACCAGCCGAGTGAAAACTAGAGCCCAAGTTTCTTTAACTAAGAAAAAAGTCTACAAACAAAAAGGTACAGGTAATGCTCGTCATGGTGCCAAATCTGCTCCAATTTTTGTTGGTGGAGGTGTCGCTCATGGACCAACTGGATTAGCCAATTGGACTAGATCACTTCCTCCAGCTTTGAAGAGAGCTTCATTGGCTCAAGCTTTAACTTTACAGATAAAAGATACCTATGTGGTTGATGCTCTCGCAGACTTAAATGGTAAGACAAAACAAGCAGCCGCGATTATCGCTGCAGTTGTACCAAAAGCAAAGCGAATCCTCGTTGTTCTCACAAAGCCAACAGCAGAAGCACTCAGAGCCTTAAAGAATTTGCCAAGAGTGACTGTCATCAGGGCATCGCAGCTTTCAGTTCTCCCAGCAGCTCAAGCATCAGTAATTTTGTTTACTTCAGACTCATTGGCTACAGTTACTGATCGCATCAAGAATCTTTCAGTCACACCAAAGGTAGTCGCAGAAAAACCAGCTGTTTCAACAACAAAGAAACAAGCAGTTAAGAAAGCTCCAAAAGTTGCTCCAAAAAAAGCAGCTGCAAAGAAAGCAGTTGCTCCTAAGAAACCAACGACCACCAAATCTAAGACAACCAAAAAGGTAGCCAAGAAAGCATAATGCAGTCACGAATTGTTAAAAAACCAGTCATCACAGAGAAGTCATACTCTCGGGCAAAGACTCACAACGTCTATACTTTTGAGGTAGAGCCTTCTGCTGGAAAAGATCAAATTAAAGATGCAATTGCTAAACTATTTTCAGTTACGGTGGTCGATGTTCGAACTCTTTGTTATCAATCACGAACCAAGCGAGCTGGACGTCGTCGCTTGCCTAGCTCGACTGCAAAAACCAAACGAGCCTTTGTAACACTTAAGTCGGGCGAAACCATTGATCTTTTTGACTTAGGAGCACAAGAATAAATAAATCATGTTAATAAAAATTAAAGCCACAAGTGCCGGTAGACGCAATCAATTAGTAATTGATCGCTCTGATTTGCATAAGGGCAAGCCAGAAAAATCATTACTTGCATCAGGTCACAAGAAAAGACAGGGCCGTGGCTTTAAGGGTCACATTACTGTTCGTCATCGTGGCGGTGGTGTCAAGAAAAAAATGCGCATCATTGATTGGAAGCGAGAACGTCGAGACATTCCAGGAATTGTTCAACACATCGAATATGATCCAATGCGTAGTTCCCATCTTGCTTTAGTTTATTACCCAGATGGTGGCAAAGCATATATTATTGCTCCAGACGAACTTAAAGAAGGAGATACTGTTAATGCTGGCGCAAAGGTTGAAATTCGACCGGGTAATGCCTTACCACTCGAAAACATTCCAGTAGGTATCCCAATTCACAATTTAGAGTTAACTCCTGGAAAAGGTGCGCAGATGGCTCGAGGAGCCGGAGTTGCAGCTTTAATCCAATCCAAAGACGGTGACTATGTTACCGTTCAGCTTCCTTCAAAGGAGCTCCGTTTGCTAAAGAAGGAGTGTTTCGCTACAATCGGCCAGGTTGGGAACCAGTTTTGGAAGAATAGAAAAATTGGTAAAGCAGGCAGAAAACGATTGTTGGGAATAAGACCAACGGTTCGTGGAACAGCCCAGCACCCAGATAGTCACCCACATGGTGGAGGTGAAGGTAGATCTGGAATTGGTATGAAATATCCAAAAACTCCATGGGGTAAGCATGCGCTTGGAACAAAAACACGCAACAAGCGTAAGCATAGTAATCGTTATATTGTTCGGGATAGACGAAGTAAGTAAAGAACATTATGTCAAGATCAAGTAAAAAAGGACCATACGTTGACGAAAAGCTTTTGAAGAAAGTTCAGAAGCAGAAGCAGACAGGTGACAAAACCCCAATTAAAACATGGGCAAGAAACTCTGTCATTGTTCCTGATTTCGTTGGCCACACTTTTTCAGTCCATCAAGGAAAAACTTTTCCTGAGGTTTTCGTGAATGAGGCTATGGTTGGTCATAAACTAGGAGAATTTTCCCCGACAAGAACCTTCAGAGGTCACGGTCGAGTTGTAAAACGATTGCTAACAAAAACTTAATATGATAATTCGAGCATCACAACAAAATACCAGACAAACACCACGAAAAGTTCGTCTTGTCGCGAATACTGTCAAAGGTATGTCTATAGAATCAGCCTTAAGACAGCTCGCTGTTATTGAGCGCAGAGCCTCCATTCTCGTTCTTAAAGTTATTCGTCAGGCATTGGCAAACGCTGAGCACAATCATGGAATCACCGCTGACAAACTAACCCTCAAATCGATTATTGTTGAAAACGGTCCTCACATGAAGCGTTTCCGCGCTGTTAGTAGAGGTCGTGCACACACAATTTTGAAGAAAACTTGTCATGTTGTTGTTGAACTAGAATCCAAAGAAAAAGAAGCTGAAGTTGAAGAAGTAAAAGAACCAGTTAAAAAAGAGATTGCAAGCAAAGCCAAAACTACAAAAACCAAAAAAACAGCCAAAAAAATAGTAAAAAAGCAGCCAAAAACTGAGAAGGACGAGCAATAACTGAACAGGCGTAGTACAATATGCCTCTCGAGAAAGAGTTATGGGACAAAAAGTAAATCCAATTGGCTTCCGACTAGGTAATACATTTACCTCTTCTTCTCGATGGTTTTCAGAAAAAGCTGATTACGCCAAAACTGTTCTTGAGGATCACAAGCTACGTCAGCATCTCGAGAAAAAACTTGAAAGTGCAGGTATTGTCGATATTATTATCGAAAGATCTTTAACTAAAATCAAAGTAACCATGGCTGTCTCACGCCCAGGCGTAGTCATTGGTAAGGGTGGAGCAAATCTCGAAGACACTAAAAAAGACATTGAGCGAATTCTTAATGTTTCAAAGAGCAGAAAAGATAAGGTTAAAGTTGATCTTCGCATTGAAGAAATCGTTAAACCTGATTTGAGTGCTAAATTAGTTGTCGAGCGTATTAGTAATCAACTTATGAAACGCTATCCTCATAGACGCGCAGTAATGCAAGCTCTTGAAAGAGTCATGCAGGCTGGCGCTGAAGGTGTCAAGATTGTTTTGTCAGGTAGAATTGGTGGAGCTGAGATTGCTCGCACCCAGAAAGTTTCTAAAGGTAGCGTACCTACTCAAACATTAAGAGCAAACATCGACTACTACGAGAAGGGTGCTCGCACCCGATCAGGATATGTTGGAATCAAGGTGTGGATTAACAAGGGAGAGGCTAGATAAATGTTAGCTCCACGTAAAGAAAAATTCCGAAAACAATTTAGAGGTAAACGACGCGGTAATGCCGCTCGTGGTATCACTATTGCATTTGGTGATTTCGGCTTACAGGCAACAACTAGAGGTTGGGTGTCTGGCAGACAGATTGAGGCCGCCCGCAAGAAGATTACATTTATGACCAAGCGTGCTGGTAAATATTGGGTTAGAATCTTCCCTTCTAAACCAATTACAAAAAAGCCAGTCGGAGTAAAAATGGGTTCAGGAAAAGGCGCAGTTGAAGAACATGTGGCCGTTGTCCGACCAGGAATGATGTTATTTGAACTTAGCGGTGTAACAGAGGAAGTGGCTCGAGAGGCTTTCCGAAAGGCTGGACATAAGCTATCGGTGCATACGGCATTTATTGAGAAATAAAAATGAAAAAAGACGATAAACAAAAACTACAAGCACTTGAAGTTGGTGAACTTACCACTAAGCTGGAAGAGCTTCGTCAGGAGAATAACAAAACATATCTAGAACACAGAGCTGGCAAACTAAATAATCCTGCTAAATTAGCAATGCTTAGGAAAATGATTGCCCGCACAGCAACAGTACTCGGTGAAAAGATGAGATTGGTTAAATAATGAAAGACGTTAGAGGAACAGTTACTGGCTTAAATTCGCTCAAAACAGCGCGAGTAAGTGTGGTGCGACAATGGCAGCACCCTCTTTATGGTAAATCAGTTACCAGATCTAAGACTTATGCTTGCCAAGTTGAAGATGACATGAAATTAGAACTAGGTGATGAAGTAGTTATTAGAGCTTGCAGCCCAGTTAGCAAGACAAAGCGCTTCAAAGTGATGAGTAAAGTAGAAGAGAAGAAGATATGATACAACTACGCTCAGTCCTTAACATCTGCGACAATAGTGGAGCCAGAAAAGTTCGCGTTATTCAAGTTCATGGTGGCTCAAAACGCCGCTTCGGACATGTCGGCGATATTGTGGCAGCATCAGTAATTTTTGCTGATCCACGGTCACAGATAAAACGTGGTGAAAAAGTCAAAGCTGTTATTGTAAGAACTCGCAAAGAATTCAGACGAGACAATGGCACTTATGTCAGATTCGATGACAACGCGGCCGTGATTATTGAGTCCAGAAAAAATAACGTTCCCATTGGCACACGTGTTTTTGGCCCAATTGCTAGAGAAGTTAAAAACAGAGGTTTTAGCAAAATTGCTAGTCTCGCTCCGGAGGTACTCTAATGAAGTTCAAAGTTGGTGATAACATTCGAGTAACTGCAGGTAAGGATAAGGGCAAAGTAGGTTCTATTGCTTCGGTTATTCCTTCTAAAAACAAAGTTGTGATCGCTGGTGTTAATGTTTATGCCAAGCATAAAAAACCTCAGCAAGGTCAAGCAGGAGAGATAGTTCGCAGAGAACGTCCGTTGCCAGTAAGCAATATTGCGATTCTTAATGAAAAAGGCGAATTAGATAGAATAGGTTACGAGCTTACAAAAGATGGCCAAAAAACCAGAATCTTTAAGAAATCTGGCGGTGTTGTGCCTGAACCAAAAATTGAAAAGAAAAAAAGTAAGTAAGATATGATTAAGTTACAACAACACTTCTACGACATAGTGCTTCCACAGTTGCAAAAAGACTTAGGTATTTCAAGTACTTTCGCCTTACCAAGATTGAAAAAAATAGTCGTCAATATGGGGGTCAGTGATCCTCAGGAGCCCAGAGCTCGCAAAGCGGCGCTCGAAAATGTCAGTGAACAGTTTGCAAGTATTACTGGCCAGAAGCCGATCATAACCCTCGCTCGCAAATCAATTGCTAACTTTAAACTTCGTCAGGGTGACCCAATGGGCGTTACCGTGACTTTAAGAGGTAAACGTATGTGGCAGTTCTTAGAAAAGCTTCTAAGTATTGCCTTACCAAGAGTTAAAGATTTTCAAGGTGTGCCAAGAACTGCCTTCGATGGCAATGGCAACTACAGTTTGGGCGTTCACGAACAGATAATTTTTCCAGAGGTAAATTATGACACCATCGAGCGAATTCGTAGTTTCCAAGTAGTATTCGTTACTTCGGCAGAGAACAACGACACAGCATTCAAACTGCTTGAAGCATTAGGTATGCCATTTATGAAAGAAACCACCAAGGAATAAAAAATGGCAAAAAAATCTAAAATAGCAAAATCAAACAAAATTCTCGCCAAGCGCAAGGCATTAATAATGTCAGGAGTGACGAAACCAAACAGAGTCTCGACTCGAGGGGTGAATCGATGTAAAATAACCGGCCGACCAAGAGGTTACATGAGATACTTTGGAGTCAGCAGATTGACATTTCGTGAATTATTTAATCAAGGAAAGTTGCCTGGTGTTGTAAAGGCAAGTAAGTAGAAATATGACCGATCCTATAGCAGATCTACTAATCAGAATAAAAAATGCTCTTTGGGCTCGACATACTGAGCTTGAGGTGCCTTATTCTAGACTGAAACATTCATTGGCAGACATTCTCGTGGCCGAAGGTTATCTCGAGAAAGTCAGTATCGACAAAACTGGGCAGTTTCCAGTTCTTCACCTTGTTTTGAAGTACATTGGTAGAATTCCAGCTGTGAATGACGTTAAACGCCTTTCTAAACCAGGTCGTCGTGTTTATGCACCAGCTAATAAAATTCCCCAGTCACTCGGTGGCTATGGCATCACAATATTATCTACAAATCAAGGATTGCTAACACAAAGAGAGGCTCGCAAGCGAAATGTCGGCGGCGAACTTCTTTGTCAGGTCTGGTAAATATGTCAAGAATCGGAAAAAAACCAATCATCATTCCAGCTGGAGTATCAATCACAGAAGTGAAGGGTGCAGTTGAAGTCAAAGGTCCAAAGGGCATGGTTTCTGTTCCTAACGTCCAGTACATTAAATTGAATATTACAGCCGCAGAGATTGTAGTCGAGAGAACAAATGATCAAAAGCAGGCTCGCGCCAATCATGGACTTATCAGAAGTTTGTTGCAGAATGCTGTAGTTGGTGTCACCGAAGGTTTTGTTAAAACTCTTAAATTAGTCGGCACAGGTTATCGTGTTCAGGCAAAAGGCCAGGGAATTTCACTTGCCGTTGGTTTTTCACACACAGTTGAAGTCCCAGCTAAAGATGGCTTGTCATTCAGCGTTCAGGGGAATGACACCATCGTTATAACTGGGGTTGATAAACAGCGTGTCGGCCAGATTGCTGCTGAGATCAGAAGCATCCGCCCACCAGAGCCATACAAGGGCAAGGGCGTTCGATATCAAGACGAAGTAGTAAGAAGAAAGCAAGGAAAAACTGCATCAGCGTAGTTTTTACATCTAATGGCTAAATCATTTCACCACCTTACTACTGCTCAACTACGACAAAACCGCGTTCGTGCTAATATGCATGGTACGGCCGAGCGTCCAAGACTTAGTGTTTCTCGATCTAATAAACATCTGTCAGTACAGGCCATCGATGATGACGCTGGAGTGACGATTGTTGGCATGAGTGACAAACAACTTGCCAAGAAAAAGACTACAAAAACCGAAGCTGGTAAACTACTTGCATTAGCATTAGGAAAAGCTTTGATTGAGAAGAAGATTAAAAAAGCATCCTTTGACAGAGGTAAAAATGCATATCTTGGTAGAATACGTTCATTCGCTGAGTCAGTAAGAGAAGCAGGAATTAAAGTTTAATTATGGCATACGAGCAAACACCACCATCAGAATTTGAAGAGAAGGTCATCCAAATCTCGCGCGTCTCCAAAAAGACGAAGGGCGGAAACAAAGTTGGTTTCTCAGTTCTTATGGTCGTTGGCGATAAAAAAGGCAAAGTTGGAGTTGGTCTTGGTAAAGCGCCAGATGTTCAGTCAGCTATGAAAAAAGGTGCAAAAAAAGCCAAGAAACGCATGATCGTCGTTCCAATTGACGGTACAACTATTCCCTTTAAATTTACCATTAAGCTTGGAGCCGGTAGGGTTATGCTCAAACCAGCCCCTAAGGGTTCTGGAGTTATTGCTGGTGGCCCAGTTCGCGCCGTGGTTGAGGCAGCAGGCATCAGAGATATTTCCAGTAAAATTCTCGGTACACAGAATCAAGCTTCAAATGTGTACGCCACATTCGCAGCCTTACAAGAAATTTCTCGTATCGTCACTCTAAAGGGTATATCCCTAAAATCTATTGCTCAGGTTGAGGCAGAAGAAGATGCAAAACTTTTAGAGGAGCAAAAGAGATTAAAGTCTGTGGCCGCTAAAGATCCAGTTGCAACTAAAAAAGTAGTTACCAAGCCAAAAAGCAAGGAAGAGCCAAAAGTTACAGCCAAACCAAAAGTTGCTCCAAAGCCTAAAACCACACCGAAAACCGCAAAAATAAAAGCTAAAAAACCAGCGGCTAAAAAGAATATAAAGAAATAACCAAAATGTCATTAGTCTCGAAATTATTCCCAATTATCACCCGCCGCAAAAAACGACTTGGTCGCGGTTATGGTTCCGGAAAAGGTGGTCATACATCTGGTCGCGGTACTAAAGGACAGAAATCTCGAAGCGGCAGTAAAGTTCCTCTTTGGTTCGAAGGTGGTCAATTAGCCTTAATCAAGCGTATGCCAATGCTTCGTGGAAAAAGTCGACTGAAATCATTCGATCGAATTGCTATGATTACCCTCACTGATCTGAATCGCATGAAGGCTACGGATATCTCTTTTGAAACTCTAAAGCTTGAGGGCGTTGTTAGTCGTGCTGCCCGATCAGCAAAAGTTGTAAACACTGGTAAGCTTGAGAGAAAAATAACTTTAACAGGTATTAAAACTACAGCGTCTGCCCGACAGCAGGTTGAGGCGGCTGGGGGAAGCGTGGTTACTTCCACAGAGTAATCACTACTACTCGTGCAAAAATTTACCACATTTCTCAAACGCCTCGCTAATACTCCAGAACTCCGTAATAAAATTCTTTTTACAGCCCTAATCTTTTTAGTTTTCAGAATCATGGCTCACATTCCGTTGCCGGCTGTCGATATTGATCGTCTACAACAATTATTCAGTTCTAGTCAATTTCTTAGCCTCTTAAACGTATTTTCTGGCGGTACTCTGGCTAATTTTTCTGTAGTTGCCGTGGGTATCAATCCATACATTACCGCCTCGATTGTGATGCAACTTGGTGGCATGGTTATTCCAAAACTTAAAGAAATGCAAAAAGATGGTGAGTCTGGTCGAGAAAAAGTTAATCAATATACTCGACTTCTTTCTGTGCCATTAGGAATAGTCCAGAGCATCTCCGTACTAGCCCTGCTTCGTTCCCAAAATCTACTAACGTCCTCAGATCCTTTGGTTCTTGGTGTGGTCATCTTGTCTCTCGTAGCTGGAGCCCTCATCGTGATGTGGATCGGGGAATTAATTTCACTTTACGGGATTGGTAACGGAATTTCTATGATTCTTTTTGCTGGCATTGTTAGTCAATTGCCCACTGCTGCCGCTCAGGTTTGGTCACTTACCTCAGCAGATCAGCTCATGACAACATTCGTCTTTTTAAGTCTTTTCTTGGCGGTAATTGGTTTTATCGTTTTTATGACGGAAGCTATCCGCAAAATTCCAATTCAGTACGCCAAGCGTACTAAGGGAAGTAGGGTCTACGGAGGTCAAACAACCCATTTACCGGTTAGAGTTAACGTCGCTGGTGTCTTACCAATTATTTTTGCAGTTTCCCTAATGTTGGTGCCTTCTTTCATTGCTAGAATTCTAATAGCTACCGATAAAGCCAACCTAATTTCTATTGGTCAGCAGCTTACTATTTGGTTTAATCAAACCTCTGTTGTCTACATCACCATTTATTTTCTTGTTGTCTTGGTTTTCACTTATTTCTCAGCCTTGATTTTCTTTAATGCCGAAGATATCTCTGGAGAACTAAAGAAAGGTGGAGCCTTCATTCCTGGTATCAGGCCGGGCTCTCCAACTAAGAAGTATCTCGAGTTTGTAGTGACAAGAATCACCGTTGCCGGAGCACTTTTTCTTGGATGCATTGCCATCCTCCCATCCATTGCTCAGATGTTAACGAATATCCAATCTTTGGCTATCGGAGGAACCGGAGTCCTAATTGTTGTTTCAGTTATTTTAGAGACAACAAAGCAAGCAGAGAGTATGCTCGTAGAACAGAATTACGATAGGTATATTTAATTGGCTATTGAAGTAGCAATGAAAGACCGCACTATGCACATAGTTCTAATCGGTATTCAGGGTGCTGGCAAATCAACTCAGGGTACAATGCTTTCTGAGAAGTATAATATTCCATACCTCTCATCGGGGCATATTTTTCGTGAGATGGCGAAGGAAAAAACCAAACTTGGCCGCTGGTTGAAAGAGACAATGAATTCTGGAGCTTTGATTCCAGATACCACAACTTTAGAAATTGTTTTGACCTACATAGAAAAACCAGAGTACGCCAATGGCTATATTCTTGATGGTTTTCCCAGAACTGTGGCTCAGGCAAAAGCTTTCAATGGCAGTATTGAGCACGTTATTTATCTCAACGTCTCTGATAAAGAAGCCTTATGGAGAATATCTGGTAGAACAGATGTTAGAGAAGATGAAACCTTGGCCGCACTTCGCAAAAGAATTTCTCTCTTTCACTCTGTGACGACACCAGTTCTTGACTACTACAAAGACAGAGGCGTACTTCATGAAGTCGACGGTGAAGTTTCTGTTGAAGAGGTCTTTGCCCAAATAACTGCCGTCCTTAAGTAGTTTAAGTTTAATATGGACCAACACGATCAAAAAAGAATTGTAGCTATGCGCGCTGGTGGTGCGAAGCTAGCTTTGATTCGCGAAGAACTAGTTTCCAGATCAAAGATTGGCGTTTCATTTGCTCAAATAGAAGATTGGGCTCAGAGCCTAATTGCTGAGAGTAAAGCCTTGCCAAGTTTTTCAACTGTCTCGGGCTATGGCTGGGCCACTTGCATCATGAAAAATAATGAGCTCTGCCATGGGATTCCCACAAAGGAAAAAGTCATCGTTGATGGTGATTTGATCACAATTGATATTGGCTTGATTAATGATGGTTTTCATCTTGACACCACTACGAGTTTTGCTGTTGGCAAGGTTCATCCAAATGTTAGCGAATTTTTGGCGGTAGGTAAGAAGAGCCTGAGAGCGGCGATCGAGCGCATCAAAACAGGAGTTAGTGTTTATGAAGTCAGCAGGGCTATGGAGAAGGTTTTGGATAAGCATGGCTTCGGAGCTGTCACCCAACTTACTGGTCACGGCGTTGGTAAAGAGCTCCACATGGAGCCCAGCATTCCTGTTTCACCTCAGAAAAGTGACAAGCGCGTTTTCCTACGCTCAGGTCAAACCATCGCCGTTGAAGTTATGTATACAGCGGGAGATCCACTATTAGTTGTGGCCGATGATGAGTGGACATACGAAACAGCTGACAACTCACTTTCCGGTATGTTTGAAGAAACTGTCTTGGTAACTGACAATGGTCCAGAGGTGCTGACAAAAGTCCCATAATTTGTTACAATGATCGTCTGCATTAAGCCTGGAGGTTGCGCAGAAAAATTTATGGGAAAAGTACAAGATCACAAGCAAGCTGAAAAAGCTCGACGTCAAGTTGACACGACAACCAATCGTTCAGCTGCCGTTGATCGTTTTGAGGTAGTTGGCTACGTTGAACAATGCTTGCCCAATACCATGTTCAGAGTCAAGGTCACAGAGTCTCCAGTCACCCAAATGGTTGGTCACTCTCTGCTTGGAACTCTAGTTGGAAAGATGAGATTATTCAGAATTCGAGTTATGCCAGGAGATTTAATCAAGGGATATGTATCTAAATATGACCTCAATAAGTGTAAAATCACTTATAGATCAACCAAAAAAGAGATGCAGTCAATTTAAGCCTTTTCAAAATTAGCTACACCTGGTATAGTTCAGGGCTCTTGAGACAAACATGAAAGTACGTACATCACTAAAAAAAATCTGCATTAATTGCAAGTTTGTACGCCGAAAAGGCGTACTGCGTGTAACATGCACGAATCCAAAGCATAAGCAAAGGCAGGGTTAATTATGATCAGAATTGTTGGCGTTGATCTACCAGAAAACAAGAAGATTTTATTTGCATTGCAGAGTATCTATGGCATAGGTCCTAAGCGTGCAGAAATTGTTTTGGGAGAAGCGAATGTAGATCCACACAAAAGAACACGCGATCTTTCTGCTGATGAAGTTAATCGAATTCAGAGAAGCATTGATAGATATCAGGTAGAAGGAAATCTTAGAAGAGAAATCAATGACAACATTGACAGACTTAAGCGCACCGGTTCCTACCGAGGCAAGCGTCTGGCCGCTCATCTGCCAGCACGTGGACAAAGAACTCGCACAAATTCACGAAGTGCTCGCGGAGGTGGTCGTAGACGCACTGTCGGCTCAATGACAAAAGAGATGGCAGCTAAACTTGAAACTTCGAAATAATTTATGGCAACAAAAGACACAAAAAAATCAGCGCCAGTAAAAGTGAATAAGGTTGTACCTAAGGGTAGACTTTATATCACTGCTACCTTCAATAGTACTCTTGCGAGTATTACTGATGAGCAAGGCAATGTTTTATGTTGGTCTTCAGCTGGTGAGTCAGGTTTTTCTGGTTCAAGAAAATCAACGCCATATGCGGCTACGATTACTGTTGAGAATGCTGTAAATAAAGCAAAAGCTTTCGGTATGCAACACATGGATTTATACATCAAAGGACCAGGCCCAGGTCGAGATGTAGCTTTAAGAGTTCTTCGAGCTCAAGGCATTAAAATTAGTCTCATTGCTGATCTCACTCCAGATCCACACAACGGTACACGCCCAAGGAAAGCAAAACACAATAAATAGATAAGAAATTTTTATGTCAAGATATACAGGACCAAGAAATAAACGTGCGCGACAAGTCGGAGAAGATCTTTCTCTGAAGACTAACGCCTTGAAAACAGCTCGTCGACTTATGGTTAGACCAGGTCAGCATGGCTTGAAGCACCGTCGAAAGCTTTCAGATTTCGGTACCCAACTTCAAGAAAAACAAAAGCTGAAGTACTTCTATGGCATCACTGAGAAACAATTGAGAAGAATCTACAAAGAGGCTAGTAAGAGTACTTTGGCCACTGGTTCAACTCTTCTCTCACTCCTTGAAAGAAGACTCGACAACACAATTTTCAGATTGGGTTGGGCTCCTACCAGAGCAGCAGCTCGCCAGTTAGTTTCGCATAACCATGTTCAGATCAATGGCTGTAAACAGAATGTTCCATCTTACCAGGTTAAGGTTTCTGACATTGTTATGTTAAAGACATCAGCTACGAACATTCCAGCCATCAAGACGAGTATGGAAGAAGAGAAAGTTTTGCCAGAGTGGTTAGAGCGCAAACAAGGAGCCGCTAAAGTTCTTCGTGTTCCAGCTCGTTCCGACATTCTCGAACCAATGACAGAACAACTAGTAGTGGAGTATTACAGTAGATAATTTAAAGTATTAACCCAGAAACAGATTCTCTCGAAAGAGAGGAGAAGAAACAAAAGGAAAAAAAGTATATGACACAAGACATCACGCACTATCCAAGCATGAATCCAACCTTTGAGGTAACTGAAGTGGTTGAAGACAGCATCAAAGCTGTCATCACCCTCGAGCCCTTAGAGCAAGGATACGGTCACACTATTGGTAATGCCCTTCGCCGAGTCTTGCTATCTTCTTTGGAAGGTGCAGCGATAACCCGAATGAGAATCAACAACGTTGATCATCAGTTCAGCGCCATAGATGGTGTTACTGAAGATGCTTTAGAAATTGGTTTGAACCTGAAGCAAGTTCGAGTTCGTTCCGACATCAATGGCACAGGTATTCTCAACCTTTCCGTTAAAGGTCCAAAGGTAGTTACTGCAGCTGATATTGAATGTTCAACAGGCTTTTCTATTATTAACCCAACTCAGCACATCGCAACTTTGGCAAAAGGTAGCAACCTCGAAATCGAAATGACTGCGGCCACTGGAGTCGGCTATCAATTGGCCGATGATAAGCAAGCGGCCAGCATTGGTGATGTAATGCTTGATGCTTTGTTTTCACCTGTCGTCCAGGTTTCATATAAAGTTGAGTCGACTCGCGTTGGTCGCCGAACAGATTTTGATAAACTCGTTCTTGTTGTCCAGACTGATGGTTCTATTGCTCCAATTGAAGCAACCCGAAGAGCTGCAAGAATATTATTTCGACAGTTTACCCAAGTTTACAACCCGGTTTTACCTGAGGAAAAAGAACCTGAGGAGTCATTAAGTCCAGAAGAAGCAGAAGTACTGCGACTGACTGTTGAAGAGTTAGATCTTCCAACTCGCATAGCTAATGCTCTCCGCAAAGGTGGCTTCGCCACAGTAGGAGACCTCTCCGGTGTTCCTAAAAACACCATCGCAAAGGTTAAAAATCTTGGCGAAAAGAGTGTGGTAGTTGTTGAAGATGCATTAAATAAAAAAGGAGCTCACTTAGGCGAGTAATTGCTTGACTGACAAATAAGATATGAGGCATAGAGTAGCAAAACGCAAGTTTAACCGTGACACCAAGGCCCGCAAGGCATTGATGACTGGTTTATTGCGCCAACTAGTACTACACGGAGCAGTTGTCACCACTCAAGCTAAATCAAAAGAGCTGAAACGACAAGCTGATAAGATCATTGCTCGAGCAAAAGAAGATACAATTGCCGTACGCAGATTGCTTCACCGAACTTTTGGTAAGCGAGATGTTGTTAACTCTCTTGTTGAAAGAATAGCTCCACAATTTAGTGATCGAAAATCTGGTTTCACTACCAACCGATCATTGGGTAAGCGCCGAGGAGATAACGTTGAGTTAGTCAAGATTTCGCTTTTGACCATGCCTGACAGAGTGGGAACTTTAAAGTCAGATAAGACTCACGAGCCAGTTGTGAAAAAAGCTAAGCCAGCTGCAAAACCAGCTAAGACAACTGAAGCAAAAACTGAGAAACCAGTCACAAAGAAAAAAGCCGCTCCTAAGAAAGTAACTAAGAAAGCTCCAGCGAAGAAAAAATAATGCAAAAAACATTCATTCTAAAACCAGCAGACGTAGAGAGAAAATGGCACATTATTGATGTTTCTGGAAAGGTTCTTGGTAGAGCTGCAACAGAAATTGCTCAACTTCTAATTGGCAAGGCTAAAAAAGAATTCACCCCTCACGTTGATAATGGAGACTGCGTCGTCGTTATTAATGCTTCTAAAGTCGAAGTCACTGGCACGAAAATTAAAACAAAAATGTACTATCGCCACTCGAATTTTCCTGGCGGACTTAAAACAACCGATTTTGGTAAATTACTTGCAAAAAAACCTGAGCAGGTGATAGAGTTAGCTGTTCTGAACATGTTACCAAAAAATAAACATCGTTCGGACAGAATGACTAGATTAAAAGTGTATCCAGGAGCCGATCATAAGCATCAGAGCCAACTCGGAGTGAAGGAAGCATAACCATGGCATTACGACTCTCAAAGAAAAAAGGACAAGCCCAAAAAGTGGTTAAGAAGATTCAACCAATTAAGAAAGCTAGGGCCGCTGCGGCATCTCTTCCCGAGCTTGATTTACCAACTGGGACATACATTGAAGGAATTGGTCGACGCAAGGTTGCCACTGCTAGAGTTCGAATTTATGAAGGAGCAACAGGTTTCTTCGTAAATGGTAAACTAGCCGAGGTCTATTTTGCCAATATCAATAACGCAGTAAAGTTATTTCATGAAGCGTTCGAGTTAACAGGAACAAAAGGTAAATTCGCCGTTTCGGCAAAAGCCTCTGGTTCTGGCGTTGCTGCTCAGCTTGACGCAGTTGTCTTAGGTTTATCTAGAGCACTAGTTAAGTTTAATCCTGAAAATCGCACTATCCTCAAAGCAGAGGGCATGTTGGTGCGCGATGACAGAATGAAAGAAACCAGAAAAATTGGTATGGGTGGTAAAGCCCGACGTAAACGACAATCTCCAAGACGTTAGCTGCTTGCGCTCGTGTAGCGCTCCAAGCATTTTTTCCAGATTATCAGGCTTACTCCTAATGACCCTACTCCAACGAGCAAGGTTCCCGCTATTTGTATTGATGGTTTTATTCCCATCAGAACTTGGGCGGGCACTGTTAGCATGAATCCGACTGGAATAATGAAGAACAATGCAAATCTAAGCAAATCAGCATAGATGCTGATTGGAAATTTTCCCATACCTGTCAGATCTCTGTAGAGCCATACTAGGCCATCGACTTGAGTGGTTATAATCGCAATTGAAACAATTAAGATATGCAGTGCAATTGCTATTAGTAAAGAGTTGATGCAGAGAAGTAGAAAGAGAAGCACATTTGAGATGCTCAAACTAATATCCAAAGTTGAGATAAGATAGCCGCTGACAATAGTTGCTGGTATAAGAAATATGATGTCATCTATATCGGGTTGGCCAGAAAGAATTCTAAACAATGGGTTTAATGGTTTGATGAGGAGAAAGTCAAATTCTCCAGATCTCACTTGTTCACCAAAAGAATAGACGCCTCTCAGCAAGGCTTGAGTAGTTGAGTCAATAAAGTTGAAGACCAAGAAAAATACCACAACTTGGTCGCTGGTGTAGCCAGCGAAGGTTCGGATGTTATTTTTAATCAGAAACAAAAATACCAACATAACTAAAAAACGGATAGTTTTTCCAGTCAGGAAAAGTGCATTCGTGGCTCGATTCACAAAAGCGATTTGTAGGGCATTTATAGCTACCTGTTTCCAAACGCGCCAGTAAACTTTAAATCTTATTTGCATTTATTGACCCGCTGCTTGGTAACTTCGTAAGCCTTTTTTCCAGAGAAGGTGATTAATGAATGACAGTATACCTATCCAGCTGAGGAGAACGATTGAATGATGGAGTGTTTGAGTCATGTCTAGTTTCCCGAGAAACATTTGGGTTTGCATAAAAGATAGATAGGGAAAAGGGGTAAGAAACAACATATTCTGGATAATTTCAGGCATTATGTCCAGAGGAAACAACTTTCCTGCGCTAAAGTCAGCAAAAATGAAGAACAAGAACTTCGGCCCCCAGGTTTCGGGACTCCAGAATCCAAGAGTACCAAATAAAAGAGAGAAGATGAAATTTAGTATGACTCCCCCCATTGTCCAAATGATAAAAAGTATTAATTGACCTCCTTCAGGAAAAATAAGCACAGGTTTAAACAGAAAGAAAAGAACTAAACTTTCTATAATGACAAAGAAAACATTTTTGATCTTGTCGGCGATCTCCTCTGTTGAGAAGTATGAGAAAAGTGTAATAGGTTTAAGAAGGAGGAAGCTTATTTCGCCAGAGTAGACGCGGCTCGCAAGTCCATGCAGAGATGTTGCTAATATCATTCCTTGCAGAAAAGCAGCGATGAAAATATAGGTGATCATTTGGTCTTTGCTATAGCCAAACAGATCATTGCCTTGGGCAAAAATCACATTCCACACGGTTAAAGACATGAGAGAGTTTAAGAATTGTCTGAATCTCCACAGGGCGATGTCAGCTCTATAAACAAGTCCTTTCTGCCAGGACAAACTTAAAATTCTCAGGTATTTTTTCACAGGTGAAGACGATTCTCTTCTCCGAATACTTCTCTGATGATTGCCTCAAGGGGTATCTCTTCTATATTAAGATCGTGAATTGGTAGGTCGGTGAGCATGGTGGCCGCACGTTTAGTTGCTTCTTTGCGAGGAACTAACATGGTCGCTGTCGAACCTGTCCAGTTCTTAACTATTCCATATTTTTCTAACAATTTCTTTTGAACTGGTTTGCTGAAGGCTAGGGACAGAATTTTGTTTCTCGCATACTTATCAATTAGATCTGACAACTGGCCATCAAAGACCTTCGCCCCGCGGTCAATCATAATTGCTCGCTCACAAAGCTCTTTGACATCATCCATGTAGTGACTGGTTAAAATAATTGTGGCTCCAAATTCTTTGTTATACTGCCTAATAAAATCTCTGAGTGATTTCTGCATTACCACATCGAGACCGATAGTTGGCTCATCTAGAAACAGCACTTTTGGATTGTGAAGTAGGGAGGCGATGAGTTCGCACTTCATTCTTTGACCTAGAGATAGTTTACGCACTTGGATATTGATAATGTCTTTTACATCTAGAATCTCGATCAGTGCGTCGAGAGTATTTCTGAACTGTTTTTCCGGAACTTCGTAGATAGTCTGATTTAATAAAAATGTTTCCATGGCAGGCACGTCCCACCAGAGTTGATTCTTTTGGCCCATCACTAAAGAAAATTGTTTCTGAAAAGCAGCCTGTCTTTTCCATGGGTTATATCCCAAAACTGAAACTGAACCAGAAGTTTGATAGAGCAATCCTGACAGGACTTTCAGAGTTGTAGTTTTTCCAGCTCCGTTTTGGCCAATAAATCCAACAATTTCTCCTTGCTCGATATCGAATGAAATGTCGTCGACAGCTTTAACCGTTTCGTACTCACGATGCCAAAGGGACTCAATGGAGCCCATGAAGCCTGGTTTCTTTTTATAAACCTTAAAGTGTTTCTTTAGGTGATCTACTTTAACTGCTGGGATTGATGACATAGTCCTCCATTATACCTGTCTTAACTACCTACACTGCTGTATTTTTTGATTGCGAATGAGAAGAAGGCGTTGGCGGCTAGCCCAGTCAAGACTGCGCTGATTAGTAGCCAGAAGATGATTGTCACATTCGATTTTCCGAGTAAAACCTCGCTGGGAACTGAGGCAATTAGACTCAAAGGTAGAAGTACCGTTAAGAGCAACGAAAGAACCCCAGAGAAAGTACTCCTTGGGACTTGAAGGATGCGTCTAAATCCGGGAATAATTTGGTTGATGTTGTCAAGTTTCTCAACCCAAAATGCTAGGGTGGCAATGATAAACCAGCAGCTATACATTAGTAAGAGCCCGGAGAGCAGTAAGATTACATAAAGAAACACCCCACCAAAAGAAACGCTGATGTTGAGTTTTATGAGTGAGTAGACGATTACGCTGATGCCGATTATGAGTCTGAAAATCCCATTATAAGAATTCTCTGTAGTGGTGAGGAGGAAAATGGTGTTGACTGGCTTAGTAAGTAAGTAATCTAGTTCTCCCTTAAAAATTTGTCTAGTGTAGTTGCTCATATTTTCGAAAAAGAATGACCAAGTAAAGGCGTCAATGATAGTAAAGGTGCCAAGCAACAGATACATCTCATACTGATTCCAACCTGCTATGTTGCCACTAACTCGCAATATTAGAGAAAAAGCAAACAAATTAAAAATTGTCCAAAGTACAGAAACGAAAGACCAGAAGAAGAAATCGCCGCGATATTCCGTCATTTTCATTAATTGAATGCCTCGAAACTTCCAAAATAAATGCCAGTATTTGCCCAAACTCATTGGTTAGCCTCCTGCTGATGCATAATGTTTAACACCTTTTTTCCAGACAAATAATACAGTCATGTACAAAGCAATGACAGACAGAGACACCATTAGCCAATCTGCCATTGTGGGCAGAGTAGCATCTTGAATCACAAATATTGGCAGGGCATAAAATACTTTGAACGGGAGAGCAAGGGTTAAAGTTCTTAGCCACTCAGGCATGAGAGGTAGGGGAATCAGGGTTCCGCTCAAGAGAGAGATGGATAGCCACTTAAAATGAGATAGACCGCTGGCTCCCTCAAGCCAAAAGGCGCTAAGGGTGATTAGCATTGACAATAGAAGCTGTAGTAAATAGGCAATAAAGAGCAGCGTGATGAAAACTAACCAGTGGATGAGGCTTAGATTTGGTAATGAAAAAGAAGTGAACAATAATAGGAATCGATGAAATAAGATCATGATTGGAGCAAATATAATGACGTACAAAAATTTGGCAGCAACATCATTAACTACTAATTCTTTTAGATAAGAGTAGGGTTTAACAAGAAAAAAGTCGATTCTACCCATCCTAATTTCTGTTGGTCTATACTCTTCGAAATGAACGCTAGTTAGTCCTTGGATAATGATCACCAAAAAATAGAACAGCACAACGTCAGAAAAGCTTGTTTGCTGAATTTCAATATTGTCTCCAAAGATAGCTTTCCAGACAAATAGCATGATGGTAAACGGTAAGATATCAAGCAAAATCCAAATAATTAATTCAGTTCTCCACTGAAGAATATTGATAAACTTGAAGCGAAGTAATTTGAGATAAGTTACGAGGGTATTTTTTATCATTAGTTGATCGAGCATAAACTAAAAACACCCTTCTTGCGAAGGGTGTTTTCTTTGTATCAATAATTATAGTAATTACCAAACCTGTTTTTTAAGAGGTTTGCCTACTTTTAAGTTGACAACACGATGACTTTTGATGGTCTGTCGTTTTTTCTCATTGCCAAATGGGACAACTTGTTTGTCTTTGACAACACTTACGTAGAGCGTACCAATTCCAGAGATAACAACTTTATCTCCTTTAACTAGTGCTCGAGTAATCTCATCAAAGAGAGCGTTAACTGCGTCAGCAGATGCCTTCTTGGTAAGATGAGCTTTTTTTGCAACAACTGCAATAAGTTGTGACTTTGTCATGCTTTTTTCCTTTCGTATCAGCACAATAACCTGATAACGGGCCAGCAAAAACCAGTGTACTGGATGGATATACCAAGTCAAGTACTGAATCAACAATTATAGGTACTTGTAGAGTTTTAGAAAGGCAATTGCAGCTCCGAGAGAATCAAAACCGACGTCTCGTAAGGTGCCATGCCTACCAAAAACAAATGATTGGTGAATCTCATCACTGGCTGCATAGAGCACGGTGAAGATCAGGGGCACAAGCCAGACAGAGTGAGAAGTATCTTGAGGTCTAGTAATTTTTTGGGCGCGAAAGAGTAGTAGATACATGATGGCGTAGGCGGTAATATGACCAGCTTTTTTAAAGAGAAAATCGGTAGTTTGGAGTGAAAAGCCAGGAATTACTTGTTGGCCAGAGACAATAAAAATTGCGATCGCCCAAATGATCACAGGAGAATAAGCAGAAACAAAAATAAAGTTTTTGTGAAGAAGTTTCATTTTCGAGCAAGCCAACTACTGAGAGATACCAGGAAGCCTCCTAGTATAACATGGGGGAAGGGTTCACTTGATTGACTGGGAGGTTTTGGAGTCATTTCCGCCCCATCGGCTTCGGCGGTATTATTCTCTGGAAGTAGCTCAATAGAGGTGCTTTTGTAGTATGGGCGTACGAGTCGATGACTCGCGCCTAAGACTGGCGAAGTTGAATCTACAATTTTCGGAGGCGCTGCTTTATTTGTCTCAACTATTTTCTGAGTCGCCCCAGCGCTAGAGACGCTGGCTTCTTTAGAGGATGGTTTGCTATTTTTATAGCCAGGACTGGGCTCAGTCGGTTGCCACTCATTATTTAAAAGAACCAGAGACTTTCCGACTTTGCATTCTTCATATTTTGCTTTAGCAATTAACTGCCCAAAGTTAGTTGTTATAGAAAATTCATCACCGCTGTTGTTTAGAATGCTACTGGCCCACTCAAAAACTCCATAATTACCGGCTGGTATTTTTCCAGATAGGTTTCTAGTATTGCCAGAGTTATCAGTTAGAATCCAGTTTTCTAAAGTTATATCTTTTCCACTGAAAAGTTCTATCCACTCTACGTTTCCAGTATTTGGACAAGCCATGATTTCGCTGAGACTAATTTGAGAAACATCGACGAGCTCGGTTTGGATTGCAACGGGTGTTTCTGCTGGTGGAGTCGCCTGTTCACTCTCTCCAATTACTTCGACAGTTTCTTGGGCAAAAAATACACCAGCACTGGGAGTAGCCAGATAGACACTTGGATCAGAAAGAGAAGTCAGATTCCACGACATGCCTTTCTCACTTGATGAGTAGCTCATTGCTGAAGCGGTAGCTTGCTGGTCGTTATAGAGAACAACAGTGTCGCCAGTGTTGTTGAGTTTGCTGCCCGAAATGGTGGCAACGTAGGCAGTTAGGGGAGCAATCATGAGATCAGAGAATCTTACCAATAAACTCGGCTGCGAGAGGGTGTCGTAGAGACTAAATCCGCTTAAGTTGGCTGACTGAGTAGCACTGTTGTAGATCTCAATCCATTCGGACTCGCCGGTATCAGGATTGGGATAGACTTCAGTGATTATAATTTGAGCTTCAACTTCTTTGACGATCACTAGATAGAGAAACATGCCGCAGAGAAGCACCAACCAAAAAAGCAACCAGGGTCGAAGTGACACGACTTAAGTTTAAAGCGCCAAGCTTACAAGAAGCGTGATTTAATAATTTACGTGAAGATAATAGGTGCTGATGCCGTCTGCTTGCTCGACTTTGACGTATCTGAGGTTGCCACCTCCACAAGCGATACTTCCTCTAGAAAGAACACCATTCTGGACTGCACGGACTCTGTAGTCTCCAGATTTACCAACCATGTCAATTCCAGTGTGAGGAGCACCACCATAAGCTCTACGAACGCGAGCATAGTAGGTCATGCCATAACCCTGAGTGATTCTAGCAGCATCAAAAACAGGCCAGTCCCAGCCTCCCCCAAAGCCAAAAGATCCATCGGGAGAGTTGCTCCAGGCTATGTCGACTGAGGAGAGGTAGGCGGATGGATCTCTATTAACTTTATCTTTCACAACTTCAAAATGCAGATGAGTGCCTGTAGAGCAGACGCTAGATCCAGAAATAATACTGGCAATTACGTCACCTGCGGCAACATCCCCAACTTTGGATTCGCTACCTTTTCCTGCGATGATAGATTGAATGGCATTGATTTCAGCCAGCGTTTTTGCAAGCGCTGCTTGATAAACAGATTCATTGTTTTTGGTTTCAGTTAATAAGTATTGTTGTTCAGTTCGCTGTTTGGCCAGGACATTTTGTTCTTTCTCGAGTTTTTCTTGCTTAATAGCAATTTCTTCTTGTTTCTGTTCTTTACTCGCCTTTTGTTCATCGTAAAGCAGTCGTTGCGACTCGGCTCGTTCCATGGCAACTGCTGTTTGTTCGCGAGCTTGTTGCAAGTACTTTAGTTTGGAAAAGAATGATGAGGGAGAACCGTTTTTATCAAGAAGAAAAAGAATCGGATTAACTCGATGTTGTTTATATTCTTGCTGGACTCTCTCTACCAAGAGAGTTGTTAGCCGGTCAAGAGAAAGATTCAGGCCACCGATTCGCTGAGTAAGATCTGAGATCTGAGCCGTTAAAATTGAGATCTCAGACTCGGTTTGCTGGATCTGAATTTCTTGAATCTGTACTTTGCCATTAATGATGCTGATGGTGTTGGTGAGAGTAACGCGTTGCTGTTGAGTTTGATTTAAGTTGTCTTCAAGACATTTTTTCTTGTCTTCAAAACAAGTTAGATCCTCACCACCTGACTGACACTGAAATTCATCACAAGCGATGGCAAAAACTTCTGGAACACTGATACTAAGCGTGAATATGAGGATGAGTAAGAAGCTATATATTTTGCGCATCTGTCTATTTATGAGCGATGGGCAAAGCGATTGACGGCAACACTACTAGCAAATGCCCCAAGAACTAAGCCGATAGCCACACCTATTCCAAGCTGTAGTAGTAAGAATGACATCGGAACTGGAAAAGAAATCATGCCAATAAAGAATGTCGTCAGAGTTGGAGTCAGGTATAAAAGAACCGCCACGGTTGCTGCCCAGCCAAGAATGGCTCCGAAAACGCCATAGAGAATGCCTTCGACGATGAACGGTTTATTGATATACCAGGCGGAGGCTCCAATTAGGCGCATGACAGAAACAGCATACTTTTTATTGGCTGCCTTCATGGTGATAACGATGGTTATGGTTAGAAATGACACGAAGCTAAGAACTACCACATCGATCATACCGGCAGTTCTTAAAGCACTAGTCCAGTTGGCGAGTTGGTCAACTATATCCTGTTGAAAGATGACTTCGTCAACGTGGTCGGTTTTTGAAAGAGTTTCGGCGAGCTTTGTTAGAGTTCTTGGATCAGAAGCAGAGACTTCAATACTGGCTGGGAGAATGTCGGCCGTGACCAGCTCTAATAATAGGGGCGAGTCATCATATTCTTTCGCATAATCAGCCAATGCCTGTTCTTGAGTGATTAGCTTCACATCGGTGACGCTGGCGTCTTTAGAAATTTGATCTGCCAGAGCTTTAATATCCGCGGCTTCAGCGTCGAGATCGAAGAAAGCAATTACCTGAGGGGCTGTTTCGAAGTATCGGAGTACTAGGTCCGCACCAGATAGAATAAATGCCAGGCGAAAGCCAACGAAAAAGGTCACTGTCACCATCAGAAGAGCAGCCAAAGATTGATAAGGCGTTCGGCGAATAGTGGTTAGGGCTCCAGTTAGTGCGTTCATAGGCTACTCAAGATTTTCAACTTCTACTTTTGGTTTTTTCTTGGTTTCTTTCTCTGGTTTCTTTTTATCTTCCTTTTTTGGTTTTTCTTCAACAGCATCCTTCTTCTCAGGTTCAGTCTTTTTCTTGAACTTCCCAAAAAACTTGCTAATAGAAAACGCCGGTTTTATTGGTTTCTCTTCTTTCTTTTCCTTTTGATCTTTTTTTTCTTCTTTTTTCTCGATCTTCTTCTCGACAGGTTTTTCTGCTTTCTTCTTTGGAGCTGGTTTCTCAGGTTTCACATCCTCTTTCTTTTTCTCGATAGTTTTTGGTTGTTTGGGGTTAGTGTCTTTTATGAGTGAACCAGAATCGAGAATTAAAGTGCGAAATTCTTTTTCTTCTAGTAGATCTTGATCATGGGTTGCAAAAAGAATGGTGGTACCAAGCTCATTGATTTTTTTTAATAGCTTAACAATTCCGGTTGAGTTCTTTGCATCAAGGTTCCCTGTTGGTTCATCAGCAAAAATAACCTCTGGACCGGTTGCTAGAGCTCTGGCAATACCAACTCTTTGGGCCTCACCACCAGAAAGCTGACTAGGGAATAGGTAAGCTTTTTCAGGTAGGCCAATTAGTTTGAGCAGATCAGTAACTCGGCGCTCGATTTCCGCTTCATCTTGACCGATGATCTGTAGAGGCAGGGCAATGTTTTCCCAGACGTTTAGTTCTGGCAAAAGTTTGTAGTCTTGGAAAACGACACCGATACGTCTTCTGAGCATAGGAACGGAGTTCTTGTTCAGGGTGTTAACAATTGTGTCAAAAAAGGTGATCTCACCCGCCGTAATGGCATATTCTCTAATCAGCAAGCGCATAAGAGTTGTCTTGCCGCTGCCCGAGGGACCGGTGATGAAAACAAACTCTCCTGGCTCAATTAGGAAAGAAACACTTTTTATGCCAAAATCATCTGGGGCGAACTCTTTCGAGACACCGTTAAATCGAATCATATCTGTTCCCTAGTGTAGAGAAGAAGGGGTGGGTTGTCTACTCTTCAACCGGCGCTTTGGCGTCGACTTTGACAACCTCGACTCGACCGACATCCATCAGCCAACCAGCTCTTTGTGCTTTAAAGGTTTCTCCCCAAATTTTGACTTCCATACCAGCAAGCTTATCGAGGTCAGTTACAGATGAGGTCAGATAAACTGTCTGGGATGCTCCACCTGGGCGCAGGAGTTTATGAGAGCCTTCACCGTTGATTCCACCTTTTTCGAGGTAGCCTTGGGCGTCGTCTTTAAAGGCTTCAATGTCAGCGCTTCCGAAGACTTCACCAGCAAAGACTTGATCACCAGCGATTTGGGAAATTTGTTGGCCTCCTGGAAGAGTATCAGTAGAACCAGAACTGGCAGTGAGCCTGTGCGTGCCGTAGCCAGTAGTAATTCCAGCTACAACAGCAAAGATGCTAAGGCCAATTATCATTTTTTGATTTGCTTTTTTCACAGATTTTTCCTGAACTGGTAACGGTCGCTGATTATCTGCGCCAGCTACTGTCTCGTCAACTATCGGTTGGGTCGATTCTGGAGACTCAATATTTGAATTGTTGATGAGATCAAGTTTATGCATAAATTTTTTCGCTCTAGAATACTCAAGATCAGTATAGCAGAAGCGATTGAAGTCAGACTAGAGGCTCAATCCAGCCTCGATGAAAGAGTCGATGTCGCCATCTAGAACTGCGACCGTATCTGTTTCTACTACTTTAGTGCGGACGTCCTTGACTTGCTTGTAGGGGTGAAGGACATAGTTCCTAATTTGACTGCCAAAGCTGGCATTAGTGTGTTTGCCTTTTTCTTTGGCAAGATTCGTTTCGCGACGCTGCTCCTCAAGAAATGCTAACTCTGCTTTTAGTTTCTGAACTGCGCGCTCTTTGTTCTGGACTTGAGATCTTTCTTCTCGGCAGCGAACGACAATTCCAGATGGCTTATGAGTTAATTCAACTGCGGTGTTGACCTTGTTAACATTTTGACCACCGGCTCCGCCGGCGCGAGAGAACTGCCAGACTAGGTCATTATCATCGAGAATAATATCATTGCTTTCTTGTGGCACCGCTGGCAAGACGCCAACTAGGGCGAATGAAGTTTGTCTCAGGCTATTAGCGTTGAAGGGACTTAATCTAACCAGACGATGCGTGCCGCGCTCTCGTCTGAGGTAACCGTAGGCAAATGGGGCTTTGACATGAAATTCTACAGCCTTGATGCCTGCCTCTTCGCCGCGAGACTCGGAGATCAGCTCGAACTTCCAACCCTTCCTTTCGAAGTATCGCGTGTACATTCTCTTAAGCATTTCTGTCCAGTCCATAGCTTCGGTTCCACCTTGGCCAGAATGAATAGAAACTAGCGCCTCAAAGGCGTCG
>PFLP01000007.1 GCA_002784625.1 Candidatus Pacebacteria bacterium CG_4_10_14_0_8_um_filter_42_14
TAAGAGGAGCTAGAGTAGTTGTACCTGCCTTTAGGTGTAGTATTGCTGTAGGGGAAGTCGTCCCGATGCCGACGTTCGTACCGTTATAGTAAATACTACTCTGAGTTAAAGTATCAGCATCACTGAAGTAGGGAACATAATTGGTATTAGTGCCTGAGTAATCGACCAGAGAAGTGCCCCAAACTCTAGAATCAATTGCCCTCTTCTGAAGTGTTCCAGAGCTTTCAGTGATAACAGAACTCGTCGCACCAGTAGCCAGCGTACCTACTACTAAATTATCATCAGTTTTTAGGGTATTAGCTGCGCTTCTGTAAATATTGGTATCAGTGCCAAACAAGATCCCTCCAGCAGCAGTGGTGTGATCTGCCAGAGCTAGTTTGGCACCAGGAGCAGTAGTACCAATACCGACGTTGCCGTTACCAGTTCCAATGGTTTTAAATATATATCCATTTTGTGGATCGATAAAAAATTGAGAGTAATTTGTTAGATCTCCAGATTTCGATGACTGTAAGCGAATTTTGTCGTTTGCAGTACTATTTCCGGTATGTTCAAAATATGTTCCAAGACCGTCTACCGATGTCCAATAATATCCATTTGTTGATGAAGATAGTCTCAAATTTCCATTGTAAATATCGAGTTTTGCTTGTGGTCCCGTCGTCCCCACCCCCACATTCCCAGCACCATCCACCACAAACGGAGTAGAGTCAGTGTAAGTACCGTCATCATTAACACGCAGAGCTAAAGCTCCTGCCCCTGTCTGAGAAGTAGTGATGTTGACAGCCGTTCCAGAACCAAGAGCAGTAGTACCTAAGAGCCCTACCTTAAGAGCATTACCATCCACATCAGCATCAGCATTGTTGTACTCAATCTTAGCTAGATCACCTGTCCAACTAGCGGCTGGAGCTCCAGTAGCAGAGATATTAAGTAAGCCTCCAGTCGTTAGAGCAGTAGAGGTAGAAGAGAGTAGTAAGTTAGTACCAGTAGTCAGAGAGTTAGTATTAAGTGTTAAAAATGTCCCAGTAGTAGCAGTAGAGTTAAAGATAGTAGTAAAAGTACTGTGATTTAAAGTTAAGTTACTAGTGGTGGGAGCAGTCAAATCATCCCAAGCGACAGAGCCGGCAGAGATAGTCGATGGATCCGTCCAGGTAGGTACACCACTTCCTCCACTAGTAAGTAAGTAACCACTGGTACCAACACTAGATAGTTCTAGAGAATCGGCATCAGAGTAAGCAATACTCCCGGCAGAAGCAGTCATGGCTTTATTAGTGCCACCTCTAGCAAGTGACAACTGTCCAGTCCAACCCAGAGTAATAGAGGCAGCATTAACCAGAGCTGTAGAAGGAGATCCTCCCAGAGTAACAGTGACGTTGGAGTCATCTGTCTTGGTTAAAGCTCCAGCTGTATTCCAGGTGGGTTCACCAGCACCAGCAGACTTTAAGATCTGACCAGAAGTACCGGCAGCAGTTCCAGCCAGAGCAGAAGCACCTTTATAGATAATGCCACCAGTAGCTACAGCAGAGAGATTAGCGTTAGTACCACCATAGGTTAGACCCAAGGTACCAAAGGTAGGAGCACCGGCTCCACCAGACATAAGAGCCATACCACTGGTACCGACTGTATTGAAAGCATAGGCAGTACCAGTTCCATAAGCAACTGTACCAGCTGTAGGAGTAGCACTACTGTTCGTTCCTCCTCTGGCAATGGCCAAGAGAGCTTCGCTATTTAAAGTCCCATCACTGCCACTGGTATAGACAACTCCATTGGTGGTGAGGTTAGAAACCTTTACGGCTGTATTGCCAGTAATGGTAGTAACTGCTCCAGTGAGAGTGGAGTTGCTACCAACTCTTCCCACGGTCAGGGCTGTCTGTGAAGTCGTGCCAATTCCGAGAGTAGAGGCGCTATCGATGGTGGGCGAAATGACGCTGGTAGAAAAACGACCAGTTCCAGCGACATCGAGTTTGACACCAGGATTAGTAGAACCAACTCCTACATTCCCATCACTTTTCACAAACAGAGCTTCAGTAGCTCCAGCTCTTACTCTAAGAGGAGAGACGGTAGAAGATGTACCTGTCTGGATATTCACCAGAGATCCAGTGCCGTTAGCAGAGGCATCTGTAGTAAAAGAGAATAAGTCATTGGTGAGAGTACCTGTCGCCCAGTTAAAAGCAGTAGTGTGGGTACCCATAGAGAGAGCAAGATCAGAAGTAGTCGGTGCAGTAATGGTGTCCCAAGCCACACTCCCAGCTACACCAGGCGCCTGCCAGGTTGGCACTCCACCAACTACGGTGAGGATTTGGTTAGGGTCGCCAACCGTTCGAGTAGCTAATGTGTTCGCTGCCGAGGCGTAGATGAGATCTCCAGTGCTATAGGATGTTAGGCCAGTTCCACCCTTTGTTGGGCCTATAGCAGTAGCGTTCCAAGTACCGGTGGTAATGGTGCCGGCGGTGGCGACTAAACCGTTGATAGCACCGTTAACTGTGAGTGGATAGGGGGCGCTAGTTGTCCCGACACCAATGTTCCCCGCCGAGTTGATAATTCCTAGGGCTGTACCACCAGAGGTCTTCCACTGTACAATATCCCCAGTTGCGCTGGGGCCTGCTTTTAGTGTAAGGGCCGTCCCTCCTGCGTACGTAGCAGAGAGGGTTGCGCCAGGGGCAGCGAAGTATCCGGTACTGGTGAGGTCCGACTCTACTCTCACCCCACCAGTACCGTCTGGCGACAAAGTTATGTCGCCATTACTCCCGCTGCTTGTTTTAAGCAGCAGCCCCTGGGCCTCTATCGAAAATGTGCCACTTGTCGAGCGAAGAGTTGGCGAAACTTCGCCAAGGACGACTTCACCACTCTCATTCATTAGGATCAAAGTATTGACCGTAGCTGCCTCGGTGGCAGAGACAGGGATGCCCTGGACTGTCTCGGCGTTCAGGGCATAAGCAACGCTTTTTATTTGTTGTCTGGGATCAAGAACTTCTGTCTCGACTTCCACCTGGAGCCAGACGTTGCTGTTCTCGGTGAAGACATCGGCGCCTATCTCAGTTCCACAGCCTGCCAGAGCATCGCCAAGACCGGTCGCAAAGATGCCGTCCTGGTCTGGATCGACGCTACAAGTACCAGAGTCCCATAGTTCTGTACCAGCGCCGGTACCTGGGCCACTGTCAAAGAGTCTGAAGCGAAAGTCAGTAGTAGTGACGACTGGATTCTGAGCTGTATCCGTCAGGCGACCCTGGAAAGAAAGGACTCGGTTGGGTCTGACTGGCGCAGTGGGGAAGGCCAGGGGCGAGTCGATTTTGGTGAAGAACTGCTGATAGGCCAAGAAACTACCTCCCAGGAAGAAAAGCAGGATCATGGTTAGGTTTAACCAGGGGAGCAGGCGACCGGTGGTTTTGTCTTGCACCTTCTTGGCGAGTTCTGACATGCCCGCCTGAAGTCTAGCCCTATAGTCTTGGTTAGCCTGGGAACCAGAGTGAGGCTTAAAGGGAGATTGAAGAATCGATTGCATTTTGGGGCTAGGTTCGTGTTTGAGTGGCATCGACCAATGTTTGACGGTATTCTTGGGTCGACTATGTACGCGCGAGGGCGTTTTATGGGAGCTCAAGAGCTTTTCCAGATCAGAGGCTACTTGATTTAGCTCTCGAGTCGACTTGACAGGCAGATTCTCACGCTTAGCCCACTCAGCGATTTGGATAATGCTGACTAGTTTTCTCTTTATGGAGCTGAACTTGAGGTGCTTATCTTTCTCGTGGTGAAGGAAATCGAGGACTTTGGGTTTTGTGATGATTTCCGTGAGCTCTGTGGCATTATGAAACGCCATGAATTGTTTGATGTCACTGCGATAATTTCTGATTGTCGCTTCCGCGCAGCCGTCGTGTTTTAGTGCTAATAGGTACTGGTGCAAGAGCACGTTCGCCTGGTGAGGTGGAAAGTTAGTGACAAACTGGGTCACTAGGGAAATAGCCTGTTTTCGATCTTGAGTGCCAGCCTTGGCTTTTTTCGCGAAGGTTACCACGTCTTCTGGCTTCCAAGAGCTTAAAGAGGGTTTTTTACGCAAGTACTCGACGAAGAAGAGAACTGCATCCTCTGCAACGGCATCAGAAACCTGACGCATTTCCAAGTATGTGGAAAACGACTGGAGAATGCTCGTGATATGAGTTTTATTGGCAGGCATTTAGGTTACTTCGTATTAGTTTCGGTTTATGTTTCGTACCAGATTCATTAGACATGTTATCTGGTATGCAATCAGTCTATAAACCCTGGTAGTTCGGGTCAACAAGCAGTTACTCGGGGAATCCCCTCAAGAAAGCGAGCAAGTCTCTCTTGGGGAAAACCGAGTAGTGGTCTATACAACTTTCACAAGTTTTCACTGTGATCAAAGGTGGTCAATAGGTAGCACCACTTGTGGTAGCAGGTCTAGTTGAGGTGACAAGGGGGTGGTTATGCACTTGCTTTTCTCCAATGTGAATACAGCTTGTAAATCAATTCTATGTGAAGTACTATTTAAACAACTAAGTAGAAACGATGAGTTACCAGGCGAAAATATCTAAAATCAGGTGTTAAAACTCGTCTGAGAAGACAAAAAGACTGTTTCGGGTCAGTTGTTTGTGAATAACTTTGACAATGCCTTGTTATGCTATATATATACTGACGAAGATATTGCGTCAGTAAATAGATAAGACGAAGCTTACCCGTGAAAGAATGAGCATAGCCAGATAAGAGCACAAATTCATGAAAAAAAACTCACAAATCCTCCTCCTTTCCTTGTTCACCCAGCAGTCGACTCAGGCCTACTCCTTAACTGTCCCCCAATTAAGAAGGCTGGTTCCTGATCTTACTGACTCTGGTTTTCGCTCTTTACTCCATGTGCTGGAGAAGAAACTGCTTATTAGTAGTGAGCGCATCCAGGGTAGGAGAAGATTCTATCTCACCAATGACGGCAAAAACGCCTTAGTGGGATTGTTTCCTTCTCTTGACACTTCGTGGCAGAGTTGGGACGGTTCTTGGGTGTGTCTCGTCTTTCTCCAAGCCCCCAAGGGAGATCTGCAGTTCAGGTATTTACGCTCCCTCTTGTTAGAGTATAGAGCGGTGGCGATTAGCCGAGGAGTCTATCTTTATCCGCGTCAGTTGCCAGCCGTAGTCCTAGAAGCACTCCAGAGACTCTACATTGGCTCGGTTTTATGCTTTGGGGTGGCAGAGTGGCAGTTTGGTACGGAGCGACCGATAGTAGTAGAAAAATACACCCTAGAGTCGCTCTTAGATATTTACTCTGGAGTTAGCAAGGAGGCTAGGCAACTGCTAAGCATAGAAAATGAATCATTGCGATTGACCGTACAACAAAAGTCAAGGATTGCTTCACTCTTTGATCGGTTGCTTTCAGCCTTGACTATCGATGTTGGTTTTATGAGTTATTACTTCCCAGGTAGTCCCAGAGGAAGCGAAGTCTTAGCTTTGGTGCAGCGACTATTCACACTATAAGTCTTTTTAGCCTGGATTGATTTTACAGGCGGTAACTTGATGTGAAAATAGATCAAAGTATCTAGGAGCAAACCCGTATCAGCCGTATTTTACCCATCACTGACTCGCTAAAAATGAGTCTGATTGCTTCGGGTGTAGGTATTTTACCCAAGAATCGATTCTAGCACCTATCAGAAAGTCATATTTATAGTCATAGATTTCAATCTGCGGTAAAAATAACCAGGCGTGCGTTAATACTACAGGAAAACTGCGGGAATAAGTCTATACATAAAGACACCTTACTTTTATTTGTAGTTATTGCGAAGGTAGGATATGACACCCAAAGCCAATACGAAACTTACTGAAAAACCTATAGTATCTTAGTCTATTTTGTTAAGTGAGAGGGCTAGTGAGCCACTGACTGGTAAGTTGACTCTAATTGATTCTGGATGGCTCGCTTCAGCGCTGAGCTTAAAGCCGTGTTTGATGGTCGTTAGAGAGTACTGAGCATCGCGAGGAACCCTCAGTTCCACCACACCATTAACGTCCGTTTGGGTGAGATCGACTGGAAATGTGTCTTCATCGTTATGAATCATCACGACCGTATAGGCGAGCGATTCTCCGTGTTCATCGGTTATGGTCAGGGCTAGTTTGGCCTCTTTTCTTCTGCCTTTTAGGTAGCTTAAAACGAAACCAAATACAGCAATAAGATTCCACAGGGTGGGGGCCACAATCGTGGCTACAAGCATTAAGCCGGCTATCGGCCAGTTATGATTGGAAAGTTCTAGAACCCGATCGCCACTGGCCTGGTCGGTTTCTTCTTCTGTGACTGGGTCAAGAACTGCACACAAAGCTGGGGTTTGCTCGGCCTCTGGTACCTCAAAAGCCTGACCTCTGTAATAATGTTGCCAATCCACTCCCGGGTCGGGCTGGAGCATAGTGGGGAAGAGATACTCCTCTTGGAGAACGCTAGCCTGATAGGTGCCAGGGGTTAAGCTATGACGACTATAGATGCCATGTTTATCAGTTAGTTTTGTCACCGTATGGGGCCTGCCACCAGTAGTTTTGCCATGAAAAATGACGCTAGCGAAGCGGACAGGTGTCTGCTCCAGGCTATCAATAGCTATTCCCTGGGGTTTTCCATGTTTCCAAAAGCCAACCACCCTGAGCATGTCCCCGAGAAGGTTAAAGGTAGTATGAGTTCTGAATCGATTCAAAAGTATACCGAGCTTTAGACTTGGTAGGCTTAGAGCAATGATCAGGGCTAGAAAGGCCAGCGAGAACTGAAAAGTTCTCGTAGCGGGGCCAACCAGAAAACCTGGTAGGGATTGGACAAAGTCTTGGAGCGAGCCGGGGAGATTTAGGTTGCGAGGATTTACTACAGTTTCATCGATTATTTTACCCGGTTCTAAGATGGGAGCTAGGATAGGCTCAAGCACGGTCGGTACCTCAATTGGTTCGGTGACCAGTGGAATGGTGATGCTGAGTGGCTTAACAATAATTTGTACGTTTTCGAGGATACTAATATGGCCAACACGATCAGTAATGGTGAAGTCAAGATAGACGATCTGATTTCTGGGTAGTTTTTTTATCTGTATCGACCAAGTGCCTTGATCGTCGATATCAAACTCTTCTTTTAGAGTAGTTCCATCTGGCAAACGGATGGTCAGAACGACGCTAGAATTTGCTTCGCCCGTTCCTTTCAGAACTGGGTTATCCGAGTCAACCTCAAGCGCCTCTTCTGGAACGGTATCAAGATCTTGGCTAGAAATACTAGTCGTGACATTGCCAACTTGGGTGATCACGAACACAGGCGATAAGGTATCGATATTAAAGCTCCAAGTCGCTGACTCTGCAGAGTTTCCTTCGGCGTCAAAAGCGACGATTTTCCAGGTATGAGAGCCGTCGGAGAGGCCATTGGAAGGGGTGAAGCTCATGGTTTCAGCAGCGGAAGGAGCAATTGAGTCCTGGAAAAGATTGCCATCTATATAAAGCTGGTATTTGACGACGCCCTCATTATCGGTGGCTGGTTTCCAGACGAACTCAGGTTTTGATGTACTTACCCAAGAGCCATCTTCAGGACTAACTAGAATTGGGATGCTGGGGTCTTGGTGATCAACAACTAGAGCAGTGACAGTAGTGCCGCGCTCTTTGGGTTGAGCGAGAGTTTCTCCTGGAAGTAAGCCAGAATCTTGACTATATACCTGAGTAAAGCTGAGAAAAAAAACTAAGAAGAAAAGAAACACATTTTTAAGTCTTCGGCTGATCAGTTTCTTGATTTTGCATCTGCTTGACTTGACTCTCAAGTTCTTGGATGCGTTTAGACTGATCATTTTTGCGATGCATAAGGTGTCTTCTTATCGACATGCCAGCGATGATGAAGATGCCAAGCATAGTAACGATAGCGATCATGAGTTTAACAGGCAAGAGCCAGAAGCTAGTGCGGGCGATGACCACAGCACCTTGTGCGCCGTAGCTCATGGTGAGCTTGGCTGTGTATGGACCGAAGCCCCAGATGCGATCCCATTGACCTTCGAACGAACGGCTTTCGTAAGGAAAAACGTTTTTTGTGCCTTGTTGGAGACTATCAACTTTATGACCGAACAAATTATAAATCTCAATATTCGTTTGTGGACGAATGTGAACGTCGGATCCATTTTCAACCGCAAAACTGTATGGAACAGGTCCAAACTCCGACCAGCTTGGGAAAGTGAAGTTGCGAACAAAAGCTGACTCTTGAATAGGGCCCTCGACGATAGCATAGAGCAGAGTACCGACGCGTTGGTTAATGCCAGCGCCGCTACCTGATTCGTCATCAAGACCGCCAGTACCTGGTTGGTGCACTATCATGGCGTAGTGTCCACCTGGCAGAGCATCTTTAGGAACATCAATGACAACAGAAATAATGCCACTTTCATTGGGTTGTAAAGTTTGTTGAGTTGGGACGATAGTAAGCCAAGAGGCCAAGCTCCAACGATTGTTATCAGCATCCTTACCTTCTAGAGGCACTGGTGTTACGCCATCTTCACCGACTATGAAATCAATTGCAGATGATTTAATTGTGACTGGGCCGTTTGAAGAATTCCTAGCGCGCACTTCGATCTGGGTTTTTTCTCCAGGCTTGATTTTAAGAGTACTGTCTTCGCCCAATCGAGGAGGAATAGCAGTTATTGAGATCCTATTTGAATTATCTTCTTGAGCCCTAGCAGGGGAAGCAAGGACAAAAGCTGATAATATGGCGAAACACGTTGTAAGTGTGATTATGTTGAGTTTGGTGGGCAGGTTAGTTGACATAATGTTTCTTTAAAAATTCGCTGTTGCTGTATAGGTTACATAATTTTCGTAGTTACCTGCTGCCTGAGTAGTAGAAATAACAGCTTTATAACAAACATACAGATTGTGATTATCTGCTACATCAGTGGAGGAGAAAATTCCAGTTGGTACCTCGACTGGAGGAGAGGCTGCTTCAGCATCGGCAAATTGGCGGAAACAATCGCCAGTTCCATCGCAAGCACCACTATTAGTTGTGTACTCAAAGGCTGGAGTAAGGCCGCTGGTGTTAAGATCGTCAAGCGAATAGCCAAAGCCTTTGACGTTAGTAGAACTCCACTCATTAATGACGTTATAATCCATCGTTCCCGAATCACCAACAGCGTCGACAATACAATCAGAACTTGTTGGGGTAGCTCCGGTACATGTTACGTTATTTCTCGAAAGCTGATCGTTTTCGGTCGCAGTGACAGAATAGCCATCAGCCCCATTAGTGCTAACCGTGAGCGTCTGAGCAGCATGCGTAAAGGCACTAATTAATAATTCCCCAAACGGTACTGCAGTAGCGCTAGTGCCGACAGTTGTATTGTTTCCGCAGGTAGATACGCCGCTCGCAACACCCTTTACTTCGAAAGTAATTAGTGGAGCAACAGACGCAGTTACCCGCACAGCTTCAAGTACGCCGATAGAGACGACGGTTTCATCAACGACATTGGTGTTGTTGTCTAGGAGACGAACAATGGGCCTATAGGTATCAGCTGCTCCAGCAATATGATTAGTCTTTGGTGCGGGATTGATCACGCTGTCGATAGTCATCGTAGAAAACACGGTGTCTACCGCCCCAGTTCCAGAGTAGGCACAGATGTATGAATGATAATTGCGAGAATCTATGGTTACACCTGAGGCAGTTGCCACTCCGCCAACAAAATCGAAGGTCGCATTAGCATTGGATGGGCAGGTGATAGTCTTCGCTGTAGTACCAAAATCGAAGAAACCAGCATCTGGAATGCCGTCAGCATTAACTAAGGCAGCATCCGCAGGAATCAAAATTTGAAAAATACCATTTGCTACAGCTGTTTTTGTAGTAAACCCTAGAGTTAAAATAGAAGATTGAGTCGCGATGACATCATCGCCAGCTTCCGTGTCACCACTAGCCAAGGCATCGGTGGTGGTGAACGAGTATGCATTCGTGGCAGAGATACTGGCGACTGTGTAGTCATTGAGGACACCAGCACTACCGATTTTAATCGCATCTCCGTTTTGCAATTGAGCCGAGGCAGTTGATGGATAGGCGTTCGGAGTATAGTTAAGGGCTACCTGACTTGAGCCAACCGCATTTCCCGCTCCAAGAGCGCCTTTAAAAGAAAGTCTTGAATTCGAAAGTGTCACCGACACATTTGTCATATTCGCCGAGTAGCTTTGTTGGCCAAAGAAGCCGGCGAGACCTAGTCCACCGAGAACAATGACACCAACAAGAGATTTACGCAAAGTAGAAGATTTCATGCTGCCATCAAGTGTAGACAGGTTTTTTCAGAAATGCAAGGGGGGTGGATTTCGCTAAATTTGGGGAGTCAGACTCCTCAGATTTTGACAAATTTGGGGAGTGGTGATATATTTTTGATATGATAAAAAGAATTTATTCTGATTTAGAGTCATACTTTCATGAAAAAGAAGTTCTGATTCTGTACGGTCCTAGAAGAGTAGGAAAAACGACTCTTTTAGAAAACTTTCTAGAACGCACTAATCTTAAGTATCGTCTCGAGACTGGAGACAACATCCATATTCAGAACTTACTGTCTTCTAGTGATTTGCCCAAAATAAAGGAGTATCTAGAGGGTTATGAGCTTTTTGCCCTTGATGAAGCCCAGGTGGTTCCTGGAGTTGGCAAAGGTCTGAAACTGATCATTGATAATATTCCCGGAATTAAGGTTATTGCCACTGGTTCTTCATCATTCGACCTGGCTAACCAGGTAGGCGAGCCACTTACTGGCAGAAAGACGACGCTAACGCTTTTCCCAATTTCACAACTAGAATTAATCAAGGAAGAAAAAAACAAGTTTGATTTAAAGAAAAAGCTTAGCGATTTTCTAGTCTTTGGAAGTTATCCACAGGTGTTTTTAGCCAAGAGCAAAAAAGAAAAAATCAGACTGATTCAAGAAATAGTTAACTCTTATATTTTAAAAGATGTTCTTGCACTTGAGAAAGTTAAGGCGCCAAAAACGCTTTTTGACTTATTGAAGCTACTTGCCTTTCAGGTGGGAAATGAAGTTTCGCGAAACGAACTATCTTCTAGTCTTGGTATTGATGGAAAGACAGTGGCTCGCTATTTAGATTTGCTTGAAAAATCCTTTATTATTTTTAGAGTTGGCGGATTTAGTCGTAATTTGCGCTCTGAAGTCACTAGCAAGTCAAAGTATTACTTCTTCGACAATGGAATTCGAAATGGAATAATTTCTCAGTTTAATGATCTCGAGAGTCGTAACGATCTTGGTCAAATCTGGGAGAATTTCGTTATGATCGAGCGCTTAAAGAAGAGAACCTATGAAAATATTTATGGTCAGTCATATTTCTGGCAAACATATCAGCAAAAAGAGATTGATCTAGTTGAGGAGAGAGAAGGGAAGCTTTTCCCGTTCGAGTGCAAGTGGTCAACTAAGAACAAGCCTCTGCCACCTAAAGAGTGGTTATCTACTTATCCGAACTCCGAACCATTTTCAGTCATAAATCCCGATAATTATTTAGATTTTGTCGCTTGATCTAGCTTCTCAGCCGCTTCGTTACCAGAGTGTATGCGCCATAGCTTCCAGCCCCAACTAAAATAGCCACAATGATCGAAAATGGCAGGGCAACTAGGGTTATCTCCGCTTCCTCAGTATTGAGTACTAATCCTATGCGATATATTCCGAACAAAAATGGCTTGTCGAACTGGAAAGGCTTTGGAACAAGCAGGGGTTCTGATTCATTTTCTGGGGTATTTTCGATAATAAACGATCTCAGCTCTCTGGTACTCAAGCCAAGAATGCTATCTGGATAGAGCGGGAACTCGGCCAGTGGTTTTCCTTGCCAATTTTTGATACTAGCACTGCCAGAGGCGACGATGGCAGCAAAACTTTCGTTCTCGGCGATTGGCTTCAGGGAGATAAGGCCAAAGCTGTCAACTAATCTAAAGGTGCCGAAATCTTTAATAGAGACTTGAGGGGGTGGCTCCTGTTCTTTTGAAACCAAGACTATTATATTGCTGGCCACGGCCCCGGAGATCTCGCTAGCAGAGTTCATAGCGTCCACCGCAGACGCGGGGCGGGCAGTAAAGATGACTGTCATCGGGTACTCCTTGTCTGGAGAGCCGGCGGGAGGATTGAACGCCAAGGTGAGTTGGGCGCGCTCTTTTGGCTGAAGAATTATCGGGGGGAAGTGACTGGTGCCATCGACTAGATAGGGAAAGTTGGTAGTGTCCGACAAGATTGGCTGGCCAGTTCTACCATCTGGTCTGAAGTCGACGACCTTGGGAGTGATTTCTAGCACCTGGCTGCTTTGACTAACTATAGTAATAGTGTGGGTTTCGCGATTGCCAGGCAAGATTTTCAGATACGCGGTGGCAGGAGTGACGGTGATGGTCATGCCGGTGTTGGATTGAGCGCCGACTTTATTTGCCATTAGTAAGCTTAAAGTTGCAAAAATAACGAACAAGCAGACGTTGGTGATAGTTCTTGATTTCATATTAATATCCTGGCACAGCGACAAAACTTGTCGAGGTCTGATAATTTCCAGCTGCTTGCGATCCTGCAGCAACTCCAGCCTTGTAGGTGACGGTAGCTATTTGATCTTTGACTATATCAACGGACGAAGCGATAGGCTGCATTGTTTCTGCTCCAGCGCGATCGGCAAACTGTCTGAAGTGATCGGTAGTCAGGAAGTCGCTCTCGGCATCTGGTCCATTTACATTGAAGCCAAAACCGCCGACATTGACGTCTTGCCAGAGACCCGCTGCCGACTCGGAACAACTACCACTGTCACAAATCGTATCCGGGATGGCGATGCCGGCGTCGCTCTCAAGGCTGAGTGGGGCTGACTCGTAAGCGTAGATAACATAGCCACCTGCTCCTCGAGTAGTTATGGTCATGGTGAGATTATCGCTGTTATGCGCCCCTGGTGAGAGTTCGCCGAGATTAATGAGGAGCTTGGAGATACTAAAGCTGAAATCATCTATTTGATAAATGTACTGGAAGCCGCCGCCGATAAAGTAACTCGAGACGCCGTATTGGCCGTATGGTCCTGCTCCTGTTTGTCCCACCGTATCGGTGACTTTATAAGAGCTAGATTCTTTTTCTCCAGCGGTGACGTTAAAATTTCCAAACTGAATAACATATGAGTTCGATTCTAGTCTCTCTGCCTGGGCAGGGGAAATTGACACCTGATAACTGATCCAGAGAGCTGCAACGAAAATACCGGCGAAAATCATGCGGATGGGCAGGGTATGTGAGGACATACTATTTTTCTTTTGGTTTCAATCTCTCTAGTTGCTTAGTAATCTCAGAGCGCAAGAGACCGAGTTGGGTAATGATTTCCCTTGGTTCGAGGGTGTTGCCAACCTCTTCAAGAGCAGTCAGTTTTGGCTCTAAAAAATCACCGACGAATTTTTCCAGAACAGATGCTTCGTTGGCGGCCAGCTCAAGTTCATTTTCCTCTTCTACTAGAAGAGCCTTCGAGAGATGGGCTTCGTCGTACTGTGACTTAGCAAAAAGAAAAACTAATAAGCCGAGCGGCAGGCCAGCCATGGCTTCCAAAGCCCTCATGTCAAAGTTGCCTGACAAGGCATAATAAAACAACATAATGGCGACAGTTGCCCCAATAGCCGTTGGAACTTCCGAAGTTAGGGCCAGGAAAAATAATAACAAGTAACTCAAAGAGAAAAATGCCGAGTCAATGCCACCTGTAGCACCAATAAGAATCAGAAAGGCGAAAGTTAAAAGAGTAATCTCGAGCGAACCGTGTTGAGGCAAAATATGCCAGACCTTTGCCTTCTGCAGGCGCTTGAGAACTAAGAATAAAAGGATAGTCACGGCGAATCCTTGCAAGGCGAATGGCTCCAGAGCCGGAATAGCCAACCAGATGTAGGCGAGTAGCACGGTGAGGATGAGCGAAACAGTGTGAGAAAGCGGTGACACAGCTCCATTGTATACAGCCGTGTCGTTCTCCTCAAGCTGTGATATAGTCAACCCTGTCTAAGTCGAGGGAAATTATGGCAAAAAACACTCAATACGATCACAATACCATTGAAGAGCACTGGCATGGTGTCTGGGAAGAAACTCAGCTTTTCCAGGATACCCTGGCTACAGCCGATCCAAATAAGGAAAGTTTGTACTTGCTCTTCGCCTTTGCCTATCCCTCAGGTCAAGGTCTCCATGTTGGTCACGTCGAGAGTAAAACCGCTCTCGATATTTTAGCTCGCTTTAATCGCATGCATGGCAAAACAGTTTTCTTTCCCGTTGGTTGGGATGCCTTTGGTCTGCCTGCCGAGAACTATGCAGTTAAGACCGGGGTCCATCCAGCCGAGACGACTCGAAATGCCATTGATACCTTTCGCCGCCAGATCAAGAGAGTCGGCATTTCTTATGACTGGAAGTCCGAGATCGCCACTTCTCACCCTGGCTACTATAAGTGGACACAGTGGTTGTTTTTAGAGCTCTACAAAAAAGGTTTGGCTTATCAGGGAACCGGTCAAGTGAATTGGTGCCCATCTTGTCAAACCGTCTTGGCTAATGAGCAAGTTGTTGATGGCAAATGCGAGCGCTGTGATAGTGAAGTCATCCAGAAGGAAATGAAGCAGTGGTACTTTAAGATCACTGATTATAAGGATGAGCTGATTTCTGGCTTGGATCAGGTCGATTGGCCGAAAGCGACGAAGCTTCAGCAGTTGAATTGGATTGGAAAAAAGACCGGTATTAACATTACTTACCAGGTTGACGACATTGATGCCAAGATAACCGTTTTTACAACCAGACCAGACACGAATTACGGTGCGACTTTTTTAGTACTGGCTCCAGAGCATGAATTTGTAAAGACTATTGTTGATGGAAAACTAGAGACTCCTCAGGTAGAGCAAGTCAGAGAATACCTGGCTAAGGCTCAGAAGAAAACAGAACTTGAACGCCAGCAAGAGGGTAGAAATAAGACAGGTGCTTTCACAGGTTTTTATGCAGTCAATCAACTAACGAATAGAAAAATGCCGATCTGGATTTCAGATTTTGTCTTGAGTGGTTTCGGAACTGGTGCCGTGGTGGGTGTGCCTGGCCATGATCTAAGAGATTTTGAGTTTGCTAAGGCTTTTGACATTGAAGTTTTACGAGTGGTTGTTGGACCTGATGGCGACACTTCTCCGATAACTTCAGTTGATCAAGTTCAAGAAGATGTGGGCAAGATGATTAATTCTGGTTTTCTTGATGGTGTTGAAATTGCAGAGGCAATTGAGAGCATGATGGACTATCTTGAGGAAAAAGGCTGGGGTAAGCGCGTTACTACCTTTAAACTCCGCGACTGGCTGATTTCAAGACAGAGATATTGGGGCGCGCCAATTCCCATTGTTTATGATCCCGAGGGCAAGCCTCACCCTGTCAAGGAAGAGCACTTGCCCTGGACTTTACCCACAGATGTAGACTTTAAACCAACCGGTGAGTCACCTTTGACCTCTAGTAAGGAGTTTCAAGATAGGGTAGAGAAGCTTTATGGTCCAGGTTGGCGACCAGAGTACGACACCATGGATACCTTTGTTGACTCGAGTTGGTATTACCTTCGTTACGTTTCTGCCCGCGATGAAAGCCAGTTTTCCGATCCAGAGAGATTAGCCAAGTACTTACCAGTCGATTTTTACATGATTGGGCCAGAGCACATTGTTTTGCATCTTTTGTACTCGAGGTTCTTTACTAAGTTTCTGCGTGATCTGGGCTATCTAAAGTTTGATGAGCCGTTTTTAGCAATGCGCCACCAGGGGATGATCCTTGGTCCAGATAACAAAAAGATGAGTAAAAGCAAGGGCAACGTCATTAATCCAGACGACATCATTCAGAAGTTTGGCGCCGATACGCTCAGGATGTACGAGATGTTCATGGGTCCAATCGAGTCAGACAAGCCTTGGGACATTAGCGCTGTGGCGGGAGTTTATCGCTTCCTGCAGCGAGTCCTGAGCTTGGTTGAAGCAGTAAGGTTGACCGGTTCAGAAACTCCAGACCATCCAGATTACTTGACAGTTCGTCGCAAGCTGCACCAGACGATCGAGAAGGTTTCGAAAGATATTCCAGCTCGCAAGTACAATACCGCCATTGCCGCCCTGATGGAGTGTGTTAATGTCTGGGAAAAGGCCAGTCGAGACAAGGCAGTGGTTTTGCCAGAGTCAGAAGTCCTGGCATTTATCCAGATCATGGCGCCGTTTGCTCCGTTTATGACTGAAGAGCTTTATCAGCGCGGTCGTGAGACATCTGAGTTTTCTTCAGTGCACCAGACCGAGTGGCCGAGCTTCGATCCAGAGATGGCAGCAGAGGATATGATTGAGCTGCCGGTGCAAGTCGATGGCAAAGTTCGGGCTAAGCTGCGGGTCGCTGCGACCGATGCAGCAGAGGAGGCAAAGGTGATCTCCCAGGCGCAGGCGAACGAGGTGATTACCAAGTGGCTTGATGGCAAAACAGTGGTGAAGACCATTTATATACCAGGCAAAATTCTCAGTTTTGTGACCAAGTAGCTCGGTTCTACAGTTGGTGTAAGTTCTCACCTCTATCATTAGGGGAGTGTTTTCTAGTTACTCTGCCAGCATTACCTATGTTCTTGACCTATCGCGTCGATACAGACTGCAGTTCTCAATTTTAGGTGTCGTCGCTGGTTTGGCAATCATTCTCTGGGGAGGTTGGGAGTGGCAGACTTCTGCTCTAGTCGAACCTAGTCAAGAGGATCCTAAAGTGACCGTAATTACTCCAAGTAATCAGATAGTTGTCGATGTGGCTGGAGCGGTTATGTATCCAGGAATGTATCAAGTGGATTCAAACACCAGGGTGGGAGAGGTGATCAAGCGCGCTGGTGGCTTTCTTGATACAGCCGATGATTGGTATGTTGCTAAGAGTTTAAACTTAGCCAAGAAGCTGTCAGATGAGGCCAAGGTTTATGTGCCTTTTGAGATTGAGCCGTCAGAAAATCCCATAACGAATTCAGATTCTGCAGAAACGGGAACAGGCAATAACTCTACAGTTTCAATTAATACAGCCTCCCAAGCTCAGTTAGAGTCATTGTCTGGCATCGGTCAAAAACGGGCTGAAGCAATTGTTGCGGGGCGTCCGTACCAAAAACTGAGTGATTTAGTTGAAAAAGAGATTCTGACGGAGGGGATTTTTACGCAAATTGAGGGCCAACTAAGTCTCTAATTTTGTAATACTTTATATAGACTTATAATTTTTGAGGTTAAAAATAAGAGTAAAAAGCTAGAAATACTATAAACACTATAAATTCGTGTCAAATAACAAAAAAAATAATAAGCAAAAAAAAAGACTACTAATTAACCTTTTGATTTGTTTTATTATATTAATAATTACTTTATTTCTGCAACAATTCTATATAACCCGAAAAGTACTCTTTCCCCAAGTGGTCAAAACACCAGCGGTTATGGAAGTCCAACCGAAGCTCAGCCGTAGCTTAAATACTTGCAATGGGGGTAGTTGTATTGCCTTTTTTATAAATCAAACTGTATCAGCGCTTAACACCATTAGCAGGCAGATAGTCTCTTGTGATAGCGCTATTTTTTCTTCTAAAAAGATGGCTGCAAAGCAGAATACTGACAGCTCAGATCTGGGCAGTTCGGTTTTGAGTTGGTCTCTCTGTTCGAACAAGGCTAGTGAGAAACAGCGAGCTATTGTGGCTCAGCAGTCAAGAGTTCTTCTCGGGTCTACACCTGGCGGAGTCGTTGCGGCTATTACCTTGGGTGAGACGGATTTGCTATCTAGCCAATTTAGAGACCAGATCAGCTCTCTTGGTTTGCAACATCTTTTTGCCCCCTCTGGCTATCATTTAGGCCTGGTAGGCTTGATTATTTCGAGTCTTTTACCGAAAT
>PFLP01000033.1 GCA_002784625.1 Candidatus Pacebacteria bacterium CG_4_10_14_0_8_um_filter_42_14
GAAGGTTTTTCCATTCCTCGAGCGCTAAAGATAAATGTTGGGACACCAGAAATTTGATATTTTTGCGCTTCTTCTGGACAAGGATTTAGTTCATACCATTCAATATAAAAAAGATCACCATACTCAGGCAATATTTCATCAAAAACTTTATTCTGAGCAACGCAGAAAGGGCAGGTCTCTGATTCAAAAATTTTAACTTTTAAAGGAGCATCCGGATTGCCGGCATTAAAATTGGGACAACTGTTTTCTCCTAGATCAACCTTTTTACTGAATTGCTCTGTCACAATCCTTGGATGTTTTTCTAATGCCTGTTCAACCTGAATGAGATCCTGACTTTTGTTTTTGATGTTGAGATTAATATAAACGTCAAATCCAATAAATAATGTTGTCAGAACTATTATATAAAGTGGTATCTTTTTAAACACTTGCTGCTCTATCCAGACGATCTTTGGTAGCTTCATATAGACATTACTTTCATTGCTAAGTAAATTAAATAGACGCCTCCAGCAAGAATCAATACTCCAGTGATTTTTTGGGTCAGAGTAATATATTTAGTCACGAACTTGCTCATTGCACTCTTTGATAGAGCAGCTATGAGTGAAAATATAATCATTAAGCTAGACATTGCGAGGGCGTATGTAATAAAACCAATGAGTGCTCCAGCAATTCCTCCTTGAGCCAATGACTGGAAAACCACGAGTAAAAAAATCGGAAGAGTGCAGCCCGTAGATCCAAGGGCATAGGCTAGTCCAAAAAAATAGAATCTTTTTACTCCGGCGATATAAACCTTGAGAATTAATGGTGGCTTGATGGAAAATTCATATCCGAGTAGTGTTGATATTCCCATAAATATAAGTAAACCACCCATGGCTAATTCTATCCAGGGGAAGATTGGGGCGATTAGACGACCAAAAAAGGTAAGGATGATGCCGAAGGCGACGTAAACACTTACCAATCCTAGACTCGCTAAACAGCCAGCTTTAAGCCCAAAAAGTAAGCGTTGTATTTTATTGCGTTCATTTGTTTCCTCCTTAACGTAACAACCCACATACGCGGGGATTAGTCCGACACTGCAAGGAGCAAAAAATGCTTGTAATCCAGCCAGAAAAGAAAAAGAAACCAATACTACGTCCATGGCGAACCAATTCTAAACATTAAGAATTGATTGAATATAATTCCGGCTATTATGATAACTAGGAGGATAAAGCTCAGCCTTTTCAATAATATACGAGTACCTGTCTCATAAAGGATTACTCTCGGGAGGCTGATTGGAGAAGCATAGTTGGAGTTAAGCCTGTCGATCTTGGAAAGCTCGTCATCTGATATAAAAACACTTTGGAGGTAATCGCGGAAAAACAGATAAGTGATACCACAAATTACTGAAAGACCGCCAAGAAATAGATAAAATTCGTTATAATCGCTTAAATTAATCATTTTGTAATTCCATGTCTTCCGTCTTGACCTGCTCCGCCATGGGTCTCGTGTGGCAGTGCATTCTCATCACCTGTAAATAATAGATAGTCCTCAAGCATACCCTTTGGGTACCAGAGTGCATACCAACGATGAGATTCGCCCACCATTTCTTCATCAGAATATGTGTCTCCGAAATTTTGAATCATGAATCTATACATTCCCCGCACTGCCTTTGCATGCGCGCAGCCACAATTTTTGATCATTGTGACACTATTAGGACTACCGCAGCAGTAACTACAAGTCATGATTGATGAAATCATATTTTGATATCTAGCTTCTTCATCTGGAGTTAATTTTATAGAAGTTTCGAACTCGCCCCATTTCTTTTGTGCATTGATTGGGTCGTCAAAAGAAATATCGCCTGGGGCATAAAATGGCTGGCCTTTTGCAGTCATTACTGCCTTGGCATCAGCAAGCACGTTTCCACTTCGTGGATTAGCCATAACCTCGCTCATTGTCGGCCACTCAGCTAATGACGTGGTTTTTCCGTCGATGTTTATTTTTGGACCGACAATCATGTGATTCGATTTCATTTGCATTCCCATCGAAGCAGAAACTTGTGTTAACAAAAGCTGGTTCAGTAGGAATAGAACTCCAAGAGATAAAACTACAATTTTTTGGATTGGTATAAGAACAATTCTTTTAGTCATAATTATTCTTTCGTTTCAATTGAAGTCGGCGCTGTTTCCGCTTTGCCAACTATCTGATTTGTTGATAAGTCCTTATAAACTGAGCCTCGAAGTGATTGCATCTCTCTAAATACGAACTGACCATCTAACTCTACCGTACCGACTCCCTCCCAATCATTTGCTAAGTTAGAATACAGTTTTGCATCAGGAGATAGGATAAAAGTGGGTATCTTTGTTATGTTGTATTTACCGATTAGACCTTTCCCTTCTGTGGACGCAATATCAACACTCCGTTCAGATCGGATGCCTAGGCCATATCCTTGTTTCAGTATTGGTTTTTGGATTACATCAGGTTTGTAACAATCGCTACAACTTGAATCTACTAGATATATCAAATCTACTAAACCCAGAATTTGTTGCTTCTCCAAATCTCTGTAGGGTAAGGATAGATTTCGTAGAACATAAGTTTTATCTTCTTCAACAGATCCTATGTTGGGCCAACTAGATTTAATATTTTCATATAAATCAATGTCTGACGACAAGAGAAGCGAGGGAACCTTGAGAATCTTGTAATTGTTAATAATTTTCTGGCCTTCTAGAGAATTCCAGGCAACTTCTTTCTGGTTTACAACTTTTACTCCGGATTTCTTCAAACCCTCCAAAGCTAGCTTGGGATCAAAGCATTTCGCACAAGAGGAGTCAGTGATGATGGTCGCTTCAACGCGACCGATTTCTTTGTTAGTTTTAGTATCGATAAAAATCGGTGAAACTTTGGTAAAAACAAAAGTGTCGTTTGTTATTTCTCCATAACTCTCAACAAAACTCTCAAGATTGCTTTTGGTGTTTTCGCCAGTGACTAAGAATGTTGGTACTTTTTTAATTCCAAGTTTCATAATTTCCGCACTAGCTTCTGGGGAATCAAGTACTAATGTTTTTTCATCTTCTACATTAATGTTTTGTTTTTTAAAATCAGCAACAACGCTATCTAAGTTGAAGCAATCTGCGCAATTTGGCGTAGTTATTTTGATAATTTTGACATTAGCTGGACGGGCTGTTTCTTTTGCCGTTGCGATAGTGTTATCAATATTTACAAGCGTTTTTGTGGACAAAAGCGCTCCGGCAACAGTAGCAAAAAGAGCAATAGCTAAAATTATTTTCATAATATTTCTGATTTTGATGATTTTATAACTCTAACACCCACCAACCATTGACTCAGGCACCTCGGCGCTGCCTCCGGTCGTTGATGGTCCGCTGTTTGTGGTCGTCGCCGCGACCGGCGATTCTGCTTTTACTGAAACTGAATTGGCTTTCGAGCTGATGCGGACTAATTGAAAGGTTTGGAAGAGAGTAATTGCCGCTACCAATCCCAACACCACAATTTGCACATTTGGCTTAGGAATGCGAAGTACCATGGTGGGAGAATCATTCTTTATGGGCGATCCTTCGACAGATGACTCTGCTTGCGATAATTTTGTCATAATACATACCTTTATCAAAGACTAGTAATAATTAATTAACTTTAGCAAGATGAAAGTGAAGAGAAGATGAAATTTGTACTAAGGAAGATGTAGAGTGGCAAATCTATAATTTCCACTCAAAAGTTTCTTTTTGATTATCGACCCCGTCTAGTATCACCATAAGGTCGTTGGTCTTTTCTTGAATAGTGGGGAATATTAACTTTCCTCGTACATGGTGCCCACTCGTATTACCAGTCCATTGTGATGGCTTGTATTCATTTCCTTGATCATCTACTAGGGTCACAATCTTTGTGTAGTCATAGTTCAGATCTACAGAATGGTTATTCATACTCAGATCAAAGACTACTTCCTTACCAGTTTCTACAGACTCTGGAGTTAGTTGCACTTCA
>PFLP01000042.1 GCA_002784625.1 Candidatus Pacebacteria bacterium CG_4_10_14_0_8_um_filter_42_14
CACTTTTTGGTATCGAAACAAAGGTAAAAACCAACACAAAATTTTACTTAACCCGACAAAGTCTTAAAAAAGGAATCTACTCCAAGAATGGTCGGGAGCGACGCAGTCCTGTTGGCTCGAAGATATCCTTTGGACAGAGATGCGGTGCGCGTGTATGCAGATTTATATGTAATAGTCCCTGAGAAAGAAAAAATTACACGTATTTATGAAAATCTAAAAAAACACCATCGAGCTATAACGAAGCGAAAATATGGACAAGCTAAAGCTGATCTTTTAGATTATTCGGGTGTGCAACCAATTCATTCTGAGATTGTTGATGCGCTGAATAATGAAGTGAACTCAGCCAAAGATGCTACTCAACGATTCTGGGTGGATTTATTGCCGGAGGATATAGATGAGAACGGCGCTCTTATGTCTAATGGAATTGAGAAGCAGTTAGAACAAATTCAAGTAAAATTTGATATAGCTATTGCAGAGCTTGATTTAATATATGATGAAATAGATGAAATCTTACTGCAGTAAAGAAATTAAAAAAGGGTTTAAGTCTGTTTAAATCCAGTCGTCTATACTGTTTTTGGCTTGTTTTGTTATAGGGAAGATCGGGCTAGAGTTGCGAATGCCAGTGGGGTAAGGAAAAATGCTATACTAGGCTCATGACCACAATTGTAAAAAACATAATTCCAGTTTTACAGAAATATGGTGTTAAAAAGGCATCTTTGTTCGGTTCTTACGCTCGTGGTACTCAAGATAAAAAGAGTGATGTTGATATTCTTATTGACCCACCCGCCGGCATGGGTATAAAAATAGTGCGTTTGCAGCGTGATTTAGAAAGTACTCTGCAAAAAAAAGTTGATGTTGTCAGTTACAACGGCATCAGTCGTCACATGAAAAAAAATATTTTGTCTGATCAAGTTAGTATTCTATGAGAGAAGATAAAGATCTTTTTGCATCTTTGCAAGAATGAAACAACTGTTCGGAAATTCCGAATAGTTCAACTCATTCAAGTTAAGCCCATCAAATTCGATGGGTTTTAAAGATTCAGCATTGTCTTTTAAGCCGTAATGGTCTGAAACCTTGCGGCGAAAGCATTAATTTTTTCCTGAGATTCTTCATTTAGAAATTCTCTGATTTCCTCAATGAGCACTTCTGCTTGTCTTGCTTTTCTATAAAATTGAATTTTATAATGTCCTTTGTTTCCATCTGGTAACCATACGTAATTGATCTCAGCTTCCTCTTCATTTAGACCTAGAAATACAGACATAAAAGCCTCTTTTAGCTTTTCCTTAAGCGCTTTAATCTCTGCTTCACTAAGCGGAGTATTAGCTTCAACTTTCTTATCGCCTCGAGCTTTTGTTTCTGGATGAACACAGGATACTTCTTTGGAGGCTGTTGTCATAATTTTATTTTTCTTAAACTATTGTTACCAGTATATCACTATACTTCAAAAAGTATCATAGTTCTCTACTTCTGCTGCCACCCATCCAGAAAATAATAAACATTATCGACGAATTTTGTCGGCATTTGGATCAAGGTCCAGTGTGGGAACCAGACTATAAATGTGGCGATGATTATGCCCACGGCGAGAATCCTCAATTTAACTGACACCCTCATCAGTGAGTACGCCAAAATAATCACAAGTAGCGGCACGGCCGGGGTGTAGTGATAGAAAAACATCACCCGTGGTGAGAACTGCCAAGGTACCCAAGTCATGAAGTACATGAAGAGAAGGAAGGTCATGGGTTCAGTGAGTTTGTGTTTTTTAATGAGAACGAAAAGGGAAGAGATGATGACCGCGATGGCGCCTAGCCAAAAAATAGCAGGATTGCCAAAGGCATAGATATTGGCTTTCGTGCCTTCATCGTATTCAACCGCATACCAAGCAGGTCTTAGATCAAGAAACCACTCAAAAGGTTTTGACTGGGCTGGGTGAGTGGCGGTCAGACCAGTTTGGTACGACCAAATCTGTCGGTGAAGTTCTTTAAAGTGATTCAGGTCTGTTCCTTGGAGAAACATTTGTGAGTAGCTCAGGAGATAAATGGCTGCTGGGATGATTAGAAATGCGACTACGAGTTGCACTCCTCTTTTTATTTCTGGCACCAGTTGCTTTAGCTGCCTTTTATGCCAGAGACGACTCAGACTCAAGAGGAGTTCATAGAGACCAATGCCGCCAATAAGAAGCACGCCCGACCATTTCGAAGCGACCGCTAGACCTGCGGCGATGCCGGCCAGCCAAAGGTATTTCTCTTTCTTGATTGACCGGTATTGCCAGTACCACAGGAGAGTGAGGATGATGAAAAACGTCACGTGGATGTCGTTCATGGCTATGCGCGATTGGACGAGAAGGAGGCCATCTAGGGCGGCGATAAGCCCGGCAAGAAGAGCTAGCGACTTGTTCTTAAAAAGAGCGTCGGCAAGTCGCACCGTGACCAGAATTACCAGAACACCAAAGATGGCAGAACTTAATCGCCAACCAAAACTGGTTTCACCAAAGAGCTTAATGCTGGCAGCTTGGGTTAGTTTGGCTAAGGGCGGATGAAGCCAGTCGACGGCGGTGTTTGGTTCTGGAGCTGGATTCCACCACTCGTAGGCGCGCGGATCGTTTCTGGCGATGAGTTTGGCGGTGACGGCGTGATAGACCTCGTCGAACATGTAAGTTTCGGGAATGTGGAGTCGGTAGATTCTAGTGACGAAGGCGAAGGCAAGGAGACTCAAGAGAAGAACGGGATAGTACTGCTCTATTTTTTTTCGCATAAACTTATTAAACGAATAAATAGAGAATAACAATCACTGCGAGACCGAAGAAGAAGACAGTGGCTAAGAGAGGTTTGTCATTAAACAAAATTCGCTCTGGTGATTCGCCTTGGTTGCTTTCATAGACGAGCTGGAGATATCTCATGACGCCAAAAATTACGAATGGGACAGAGAACATGAGCAGTTTTTGGGTTTGAAGGGCTCTCGGCAGGTACTGATAAAGAGTGGCAAACTGAGAACGTGGAGCCTCCATTTCATTTTGGAAAGTGAAGATAGCGTAGGTCAGCCAAGTGGCGGTAGCGAACATACCGGTGTATTGATCAAGGAGGCGCTCGCTGTATCTCTTGAGAATTTTTCTGGTGGAACCCATATCTATGTCAGCATTGCCTTTAAGCAGGGTGCGCTCGCTTTGGCGTTTTCCGACGGCGAGAAAGAGTGAAGCTGAGATCACGGTTAGAAGAAACCAAACACTCATGTGCAGGTTACAGACTACTGCCCCAGCATAAATGCGGATCAGAAAGCCCAAGGCGATCGAGGCCACGTCTAGAATAGGAATGTGTTTGAGGACGCGCGCATAGAAGACTTGAAGAAGTATATATGTGATCACCAGCAGCCTGAAGAAAAGTGGCATGAAAAGTGACGAGACAAAGACGAGGCCAAGTAGACCAAAGGCAGCCATTTTTGCCGTTGAGAGGGGTAGTGCTCCCGAGGCAATTGGTCGTTTTTTCTTGAAGGGATGTTGTCTGTCGGCTTCGACATCGATGATATCGTTGACCAAATAAACAGCGGAAGTAAGCATGGTGAAAATGAACACGGCGATGCTGACAGTGACGAAGTACGGGACTGCGTCTAAGGGGTCGTAGAATAAGAAGCCAGAGAAGACCAGGGCGGCGTAAAGGGCTGCATTCTTCACCCACTGACGGGGCCTGGATGATTTTAGAATTAGATAGGCTGTTGTTGTATTTAGCACAGTTGTATTACTTAGTACTTTTTTTGACCTTTACCCAAATTAAAAGGCCAAAGACGAGGCTCATTGTTATCGCTATTGTAATCAACTTTCCGAAGGTATTCAAATACAGAGAGAGAATGCCGAGACCGATGCTGGCAGCCCAGTAGAAAACCGCGATTTGTTGTCTGCTCCAACCAAACTCATCTAGGAGTTTGTGATGCAAATGGCCACGATCTCCCCAAAGTGGTGACTTGCCGGCGTAGATTCTTCTAGCGATTGTGAAAATAGCGTCAGCTGTGGGGACACAGATAACCATTAGAGCGGTGGCCAGCTTGGCTCCGGAAAGAATGGCTAGAACACTTAGGAAGTAACCAGCGAGCGAGCCCGCGCCATAACCCGGCA
>PFLP01000003.1:0-3338 GCA_002784625.1 Candidatus Pacebacteria bacterium CG_4_10_14_0_8_um_filter_42_14
ATGCTCCTAACACCTTAAAGTGGTGAGATTGTATGCTATGAATCAATGGAAAGTAACTAAAAAACCAACACAAAAGTTTACTTAACCCGAAATTACAATTCCTCGACCAGCGTAGAATTTCTGAAATACTTCAATTTCTAGCACTGCATTTTCCTGAGTTTCTCTCGTCAGTCCTGAAGGATTATGAAAAGTAATTTTGTTATTTTTTTTCTATCAACGCTAATAATAAGAACCAAATGGCCACCCTTGGATGGTGGTGAACTCTTTGGAGTTCTTATGCTCGAATGAACAGAGGCAATCACGTATGATCCCTTTTCGACCTCCCTTTCTATTTGTGAAATACTCAAGTTCGAAGAATACCAGGCGCTTAAACAGAACTCTTTGTTTATAAAGTCACAGAAAGGAGCATAATATAAACCAAGAACATCGGTTCTAGAAGGAATATAAGCTCCGTACTCCGCAGCCTGCTTTGCAAGAACAATTAAGGGATAGGCAATCCCAGTCACCTCAGCCAAAATCATCTTTAGACAAGCCATACCACAAATGTTTGGACTCCAGAAAGCGTACTCATTTTTAGATTCAGCACCTGATTCTTTCCATCGTGGATCAGATTGTGACTTTCTACTTTTAGTGATAAATTCGGATACTAAATCAGGGGACTCCCACTGGGCAAAATATGGAATTGAAGACTGCGGACCAGATTCTCTAGTTTTTTTCATCTGGAAATATGAACTTTCTCAATGCTTCTACGTGAACAGCAATGGTATCTATTACCGGATACTTTCCAGAACTGTGCTTAAGAAGTAGCGGCAATTCTGTGCAGCCATAAACAATTACCTCCGCGCCGCTGACCATCAGTGAACTAGCAATTCTGTCGACTTCAACTGCAGACCTTCGGAGCACTGAGCCTTTAACTAATTCGTCATAGATAATCGTATGAACTGAAGCGCCATCGCTTGGATTCGGAACGATTACTTCAATTCCAAGTTTTGAGAAATAATTTTTGTAAAACGAACCGTACATCACATATTTAGTACCAAGCAAACCAATCATACTAACACCCAATGAAGCCACTTTCTGGGCTACTAGCTCTGGAAGATTGAGTAGGGGGATGTTTATGATCCGAGCTAGGCTTTCAGCAGTTTTGTTGGTAGTGTTCGAACAAATTGCGATGCAATCGGCGCCTGCTCGTTCGAGTTTTGAGAGCTCAAGTCTGAGAAAGTTTTCTTCTGCCTCTGAATTTCCAGAACTCTGAAACCTCAGAATATCATCAAAGTTCACACTCGAAAGCAAAATTTTTGCAGAGTGATGGCCTCCTAATTCATGATAGACCGCTTCGTTCAATCGCCTGTAGTACTCCATCGTGGAAGTCCAACCTACACCGCCAAGAAGTCCAATTGTTTTTAGGTGCATAAATCAGTCTATGTGATACTTAAAAGTAGTTGCTTTCTTCTCTCTATTGCTTTGATTTTTAAAGCTTTCTAGTATTACGTCCTCGACCCCATAACCACTAGCTCTCAACATTTTCGGATAAAGACTTCCCTCCATCATTCCCGGCAATGGATTTATCTCAAGAAAATATATCTCATCACCGTCCACTCTAAAGTCAAAGCGGGCAACGTGTTGAAGTCCGATGTCAATGAATATTTTTTTGCTCAATCGCTTGATTGTCTTGTGAATCAATGACTCGCTATCTACCTCGACGACGTCCTCTGAATTTTTTCCAGACACATGTTTTTCAGCGTGGCCAAAAAACCCAGTCGCAGTAGAGATCTTGATGAGCGGTAATACTTCAACCTTTCCATTCCTCTCTATACAGCCGCACGAGTACTCCTCTCCGGCAATAAACTCTTGGACTAGCGCTCTTTGGTCGTACTTTAAGATAGAAGAGATCAGTTTTTCCATTGCGGCAAGACTGTCTTTATTAACGGTCAACAACTCAGTCAAGATACTTGCTCCAAGTGAGCTTGGCTTAATTACCACCTTCGAACCATTCCTCCACTGCTTTGCTATGTCCTTCACCTCATTAACACTGGTAACCGACAGCGTCTTTGGCACCTTGAGTCCCCTAAATGTACCTGAAACAAACCTATTGCAGTGATACTTGCTCATTGCGAGCGAACACCCTAGGACTGACCCAAAAGAGCCTCTCAAGGACATAAACTGCGCGAGTCCTTGAATGCAGCCGTCCTCACCATGCTGACCATGCAGCAAGGAGAAGATATACTGATTATCGATAGAGAGCTGGTTGAGGAGCTCAATCATACTCAAATTCGATGACTTTCTTTGATAGTATAAAATCGACTCCCCCGGCAAGTGAGCTAAAACTGAGGCTCTTCCCGCGCGATTAATGAAAGCAATTTTAATATTAGAAAAATTGGCTGTAATTTTTTCAGAACTTAGTCGTTTATTTACATGCTCAAATGATTTGCAGGAAGCATCGTGTTCTGAAGAAACACCTCCAAACAAAACTATGAGGGTTTGTTTTTGATTCATACATTTCCTTTCAGGGATGATTGTTGTACAGCATTGGTGTTCCGTGAATTGCTATCTCTCCTCTGACTTTTGCCGCTCTCTGATTCCAGCCATCGAAGTGATACCACTCTTCTTTGTTTGGCACTAATCCTGCCACCACAACCATCACATAATAAAGAAGTCTTCTATTTCTAAGAGCAAGTTCGTCGTGATCGGATAAAATCGCCCAAGGATTTTCTAGGTAGGCCAACTCATCTCTTTCAGTGAAACTGTCAAACCCTGAACCCATCGGTAGAAAATTCTCTTTTTCGTCTTGAATTGTGACATCTACAGCACTGCCGGTGTAATGTGGGGAAGGACATGCCTCATCATCAGAGGGCAGTGATACAAAATGTTGACATAGCTCATGAAGTTCGTCTGGACTCAATGTCGGATAAGCTTTCAAGAGTGATCTGTAATGTCGATCATAAATTTCTCGCTGTAATTTAATTGACCGCCAACCATCCAGAATCACTAGCTTGTAGCCTTCTGGCAATGCGTTGGCTGCTTTCTGCAAGGCGTAAAACAAACTCTCCCTTACCATCTGCTCCTCTTCGGCATTGCAAAAACCGGCCTCATAGTATGCCGGCCTTACAACAATTCGTGGTCCACCATGCTCAGAAAGTGAAATCATTAGCTCGTCAGAAGCCCGAATTTCTACCTGCTGCCATCCATCTGTTGACGCAGGCTCAGGAATTGGTTTTGAGTATATTTCTTCCCAAAAATCATTTTCGATGCATCTTTGGTTGGAGTCAAATCCATTTCTCGCTCAATCATGATTCTCCTTCTGTGATTGGGAACGAATGTATTGCAACGAAAGAATC
>PFLP01000003.1:3508-16874 GCA_002784625.1 Candidatus Pacebacteria bacterium CG_4_10_14_0_8_um_filter_42_14
ACATGAATCAGAAAATACTCCATGTGACACTGACTCAAAATAGAGATACTAAGTTGGCCACGGACAGCATTTCCCAGAGCTACGAATATCTAGACGCAACCAGCATTGAGCGCGCTTATGAGCTTGTTGAGAAGATAAGTTTTGACCTGATTCTTATATCAGTAACTTATCCCAGTCAAGCTGTAATACAGTTTTTAGAGCAACTAAACAACATGTCGTTTGGAACCAAAATAATTGTGGTCACAACAAAAACAACAGAACCTAATACTGCTCTCCTCCTGGCCGTTGGAGCTGATCTGCACTTAAAACAACCTTTGAGTCACATCATTATCACTCACTACTGTCGAAAGTTACTCCAAATGCAGAAATACAAGCCTGGAGCTTTATTAACTCTAGGGCAAGTAAGTCTCCAACCCGAGACTGCCCATTTATATCTCGATACAATTCCCGTTCAGCTCAGAAGAAAGGAGTCTGATATTCTGGCCTGCCTGTTTAGATTTAAAAATCAGGTGGTAACCAGAGATATGTTGATCGATTACGTTTGGGGCATAACTGACAGTACACCAGAAAAGTCAACTATTGATGTCTATGTTCGTCGTCTACGCATGCACCTGAGAAACTACGGCGGTTGCATCCAGACTGTTAAAGGCATTGGTTACTCGGCCAGAGTGAATTAGCAAGACACAATTGTATTCTTGTATCACACCCTTTATCATAAGTTAACGTGACACCAAACCTCATTCTTCTCCCCATTGCCGCCCTCTTATATTCTACATATCTTCCACTGAATAAACGCAAAAGCAAATATTTTTGGAAAACAAAATTTGACGAAAAAATACCATATCTATCTCTATTCATCATTCCTTATCAATTGTTTTTCTTTCTAGTCTTACTCAGTTTCCCACTGCTTTGGAATACGTCCTACATGACTCCGTTCTTGATCGCAACAATCGTAGCAGAAACAGTTGCTGCTGCTACTTGGTATTTTCTTCCCAATGGAGTTCCAAGAAAACGACGACGAGAGCGTGGGCTACTTTCATGGCTCGTTAACTTCACTTACAGACACGACGGTGATACCAATGGATTTCCCTCTGGCCATGTGTTCAACTCCCTAATTGCTAGCCACTTTCTCTCGCTAGAATATTCGCAGTACTATTTGTCTATATTGACCTTTGGAGTTCTAGTTGCAGCTTCAACAGTTTTTGTTAAACAACACTATATTGTTGATATAATCGGGGGAATTGTTGTCTTCTTATTTGCAATTTTTGTGGCTGGATTATTTTAAGGCTTTTTATCTCTAAGTGACGAGATATCCCAAACCTGCAGGCAGGGACCATTCAACGGTCGACAAAACTGGCTGATCAATTTCAGCTCAGTTGTGTCCATAAACATCCTGTGACTATTAACCACCAACCAAGCAGATTTATACCTCCTGGAGAACTCAATAAATTCCGGAGAAATGCCCCTAATTGGCTGACCAACACCTTGGACTGAAATGTTAGAGACGTCGCGTCGATGTAGATACATTAAGATCGCATCTGGCAAAGTCCCAAAGAAACCCTCAGTTGCCACTGCCACAGATTGGTGACGAGCCTGTTCTTCAATTAGACTTACAGTCTCCAAGATACCGTGTCCAGATGACCACTCCGTCAGGTACTGGACAATATCTGGCTCTACAAAAGGAATTTTATTGGAGTTCGTCAACGCGGGAAAAATAAAAGAAACTGATGAAGTAACAAGATTCGCCACTAAAGCGCCTACAACAAGAGCCATAATCACTCTCCTCTTTAGTGCTTGTCGCTTATCCTTGGCTAATCTAATCAACTCCTCTAGCACGAGACTTGCGCCAATGGTGATTGGAATGGCTGCAGGTAGAAAGTAACGCGGATAAACAGACTTTCCAAGAATAGCTATTGGCAGGAAGAAACCCAAAGCGGCGAGAGTCAGAATAAAAATTTGTCTGCGCCTTGATCGCATAAATATACCTAGCAAGATCAACACAGAGACTGCTGGAGTCAAATATGTCCAGAAGTAGCTGAGATAAACAGGAATATTGGGCAAGGTATTTTTATAAAACCCATGAAATAGAACGTCACTAACGGGGTAAAGGAAATCATTACCACGAGAAAATAGTTGAGAAAATGCTGGTTGAGTTTTTAGCGTAGTAAAAAATAGGCCACCAAAAATAACAATTGCCCCTGCATTAACAAGCAACCAGAATCTCTCCAAATATGTTTTCTGATCTGGTAAAAATGCAGTTAGGACAATTACTGGAGCAAAAAGCAAAGCAGGAACCTTTGTCCAGAATGCCAGGCCATAAAACACTCCGCTGACAATGTAAGTTAATTTACTCTTGTTATTAAGAAAAGATACAGCTGCAGCCAAAGACAAAGTTAAAAGTAAGGCCAGAGTCGCATCGATCAAAGCCATGCGATGATGGAAAAACCAAAATGGAGTTATAGTGACAATAAGAGCTGCAATTATCATTGAAAGTCGTTTGCCTCCGAAAAGCTTCACAGCCCACATAGTGGCTGCAATTTGTCCCAGGCCAACGATTACTGAAACAAAGCGACCCGCGAATAGTTGATCAGAAAAAATAAATTGAAATGGTATCATCATCCAGATAAACAGCGGAGTCTTGCCATCATTCATTGGAAAGAATAAGTACTCTCTCCAGTTATCGATGATCAACTGTGCCCAACGAATATAAATAGACTCATCCGCAAAGACTGGTAGCTCAAGCAAGTGCCAGAAGTGAGTAAATAAATATAATGAAAATATTGAAATCGTAGCGAGAAAGTACCAATACTTTTTGAGAAATTTATTCATTGACTGTCTTCCCCTGCAGTTCAACCAACTTTTCAGAAACCGTTTTCTTACCCTTAAATACTTGAAAGAAAAACCAGAGAATTGGCGCGACCCAGGTGATTAGTTTTTGCTGAGCTAGCGTCTCGACTCCATAGCCACCATCCCAAAGCCAAGGCACATATCTTAGAATAGAAGATAGGCTTAAAACCAAGAGTGTAGATCTAATAATTGGTTGCTTGATAAATGGCAACCAAACTAGCGACCAAACTAAGTACCACGGTAAGAACTGTTGTGATCGCTCTGTAAATAGAGGCATCAACATAATTAATGCTGCAATGGTGGGAATCCAACAAAAGACTTTCTTTGAGAAAAAACCAATTCCGGCTGTGATCAATTTCACTGGAAGATGAAGGCGCAGTCTCAAGCTCTGAAGAAGTTTCTCCTCAAAACGATAAACAACAGCGACAAAAAGCCACGGGGGAATCAGAGCTAGAGTCGCGTACTTTATTGAAACTGAGACTAGAAACAGTAAACTTGATAGCCCTAGAGTCTTGAGTAAATTTCGACTTGGTTTTCCCGCCAGCAAAACAAAAGAAAAAATTACTGGGACCATCATCCAGAGGTCGTTATGCTGATTGCTGACAATCTCTAGTAAGACCAAGGGGTTAAGAAAGAACAATGCGTACTCTGCCAATCCCAGCTTAATCTTAGTAACTTTGGCAAATGCCTGCAATGCTACGAAGGTTAGCACAAGACTTAAGATGCTAAATCCTCGAAACAGCAACCAAGTAAGTGTGAACTTGCCAAATCCAAGACTAAATGGAATCAACGAAAAAATTGTCCAACCATATCCATACGGAGCTGGCGTATGCGTGTTGTGCATAAATCTTGTCCAGTCATCCTGAGCGAAATCTAGAGCAACTTTAATATGTGGATTCGCATTATATAAAACCACCATTTTGGCATTGAAAAGATAGTTGAAAACATCGTGCGAAAGCGCATTGTATGAAAAAAATAGTGGCAACATTAAAATCAGAAACCATAGAATTAGTTTCTTAAAAGGCAAGGAAATTTTATTCTGCCTCAACCACTTTACCAACCAAAAGTAACTCAGGAACAACCAGGCAATGATGCCAACATACATATAACTAAATACTTGTCGATACTCAGTAGCAAAATGCCAAATATTATTTTGAAAATGTAGATACGGCTCGAAAGAAGTAAGAACTAAATTTGGATCAGTTAAGCCAAAACTCCAGATAGCATAAAGCCACAACCCCAACCAAAAAACCCAAAATTGCTTCATAGTACCTTTTACCTAGTACTTACCTAAAAGATCTGCTAAACGGATGCGCAAAATATCACGGAACATTCTCAAAGAATCTTTAACTGGACTTACTCTGTCGCTTTCGGCGTGCGACCAAACAATCGGCACTTCTTTGACTTTGAAACCCAACTTGTTGGCGAGAAATAAAAGCTCAACATCGAAGGCTCCGGTGTAGGCATCTAGCCGCTCTTTTTGCGATCCGTAAACATATAATTTTGAGAAAAGTGCATCAGCTGCTTTTGCCGAAAAAAGTTTAAAGCCGCACTGTGTGTCATAAATTCCTGGAACTGCAAGAAGTTGTACGAACGTGTTGAACACTTTGCCCATCACGTGGCGATAAAAGGGTTCGTCATCACGCTTGGCGCCAAAAATCTCACGGGAACCGATCACAACTTCAAAACCTTCTTCTGTAAACTTAAAAAGGTTGTCAAGTTCGGCGAGAGGAGTAGATTGATCAAAGTCAGTAAATAATCGCCACTCTCCCGTAGCTACGGCCATACCTGCGGCCACTACCCCAGCTTTTCCGACATGAGAGTTATTCAAAACCTGAATCCTTGCATCCTTTGCTGCGAACGATTCAAGTTCTTCACTAGTGCCATCATTAGACCCATCGTCAGAGAGTATTAACTCCCACCTTTTTGGTGATTTTTGTAAATAGGAAAGTACCTTGTCAAGAACTCCCCTCTTGAGGTTTTTTATTTCGTTATAGGATGGAATAATTACAGAAATCTCTGGTAGCATGGAATCATCATACACTAGTCTTTTGGCGCTCGTAACACGATTAATTCTGGTCCATGAGAGAGCTTAATTATCTCTGACGGCTCTTTTGTTGGAAAAACGACTAGCTCATAAATTGGCAACGATAAAGGATCCGCAGCCACTTTTTCTTCATTGATAATTATCAGTGTTTCTGCTGATAAGTACTCGTCGGGTTGAACTGGCGCCCGGTCCCTATCGGTTTCCAAAAAGTAACGATAATTCTGACCATAGCTATCTCTCGATGCCGACAAAAGCATGATGTTGTACTTCTCTCCTGGCTGAACCAAAGTGTGCATATAGTCTGTTGTCTGTTTGATAAAAGCAATATTTAGGCCTCCGTCTTTAAAGGGATATCTGTGGAAATTAAAGACCAGAAAGGCGACAAGTGTCAAAACAACCACAGCTTTCGCCGCGACACCCAATCGCCAAAGTGTCGCCAAAATAAGACCCAATATAATGCTGGCCATCGGCAGAAGATAGAGAATGTAGTGATCAAATACGGTACCGGTATAAAAACTCAACCCAAAAATGGCCACTGCTATAAAAAGTGCAACCAACTGGATTACTGCTTTCTTCTTTCCCCTAGTTTTCAAAAGCAAACCAATGGTTCCGATCACTGTCAACCAATATAAAGCAGAGTTCAGATCTCGAGTCTTGCCAATAATTGTTTCAAAAAAGATGTGCATGCCACGACCATGAGTTTCCCGAATAACTGTTTCTAGCTTTGCAAAAACCGGTCCAGACTGCTCAAAGCTTCCGCCAGAAAACATCTCCATGAAGGCCCTGGTGTTTAACCAATCATGCTTTATGTCAAATAAAAATAGTGGCAGCAGTGACAAGATCATCACCCAGACTGCTGACAAAGTCCAAACAGCAAGCTGAGAAGTTTTTTTTGTTGGTACTGAATCTCTCAGCGAGTAAAGCCAAGTCAAACCAATCACTGGTACTACTAGCAAGGTTACATAATGCAGTTGTAATAATGCTGCCAAAGATAGCCCAACAAGCAACCAATATTTTTGCTGCTTTTCTGCCGCTACTTTGAAAAGACCAATGAGAAGCAATACAGAAAAGAATGGCGCTAAATTAGGATTCCAGCTAAAACGACTATAGGAAACAACAGTTGCCGAGAATCCAAAAATGATGCTGACTATTAGCGCCTCAGGAGTTCCAAAAAGCCTATCAATGAATTTATAGAGAATAATAATAGTCAAAACACTTACGATGGCAACTCCAACGGCTGGACCGACTGGGCTTGGATAGGAAAAAAACAAAAACGGAGCCATGAAGTAGTAGTAAAACGGACCCAGATACATGTTGCCGACACTAGTCACTGGACCAACAAAAACTAAATCTTTGTCTAGAATTATGTGAGAAACAATGAGTGCATCCCGGCCTTGATCACCAAGAAACATTAAAGAGCCATCAATATTCCAAAACCTAACAATACAGGCAATGACTACAATTAAAGTTAACCAAAGCCCAGATGCTGAAAAGTGCCAATTGGGAAACCACCAAGTACGTTTAAACATACTGCGATTACTTTTTCTTTTTCCAAATGAATGTTGTGTAAGCAAAGAAATTCCAGACCATGCCTACCAGAATTCCAGTGACTGCAAAAATTAAGCCGGACTCGACCACAAAACCCACAAATGGAATAGTGAATAACGGGCGCAATCCAATCAAAGTCTCACCAAGAACAGCAATGAGTAGCTGGATCAAAAGCGAACCAGCCGAAGTCAGATTAAACTGAATAAACTTAATTAGTTTTCTACCCTTCTCAAGCTGTCTATCAGCGAATGTCCACTTGTTGCTGAGAAAAAAGTTTGCGATTATTGCTGTTTCAATACTGGCAAAAGTCGCCACAAAAAATGAGGTCAGAAAGTAGTAAGAAAACTCGGGCACTAACAAGCGATACAAAGTCAAAGACGTAAGCTGAATCACTGCTCCTGTAGCCCCAACCACTGCGAACTTAAAAATACGAGAAGCAAATATTTCTTGAAGACGGACTTTGAAGATAAATAGTAAAGTGTTCTTTAGATACTCTGGTCCAAGCTTTGAATGGCCATGGGTTCTATCTGCAAAAACAAATGGTACCTCGGTAACTTTGAAACCCATTTTTACTGCGGTGTAAAGAAATCCAATTTGGAAGGTATAACCAGAAAAACGCTCAGAGCTTAAATTTGGATGCACGGCTTCATAAACTTTTTTAGTAATGGCTCGAAAACCGGTTGTCCAGTCTCGTATAGAAAAACGTGTCAAAACAGTCATTATAATCAAGTTTCCAAAGATACTTAGAAACTTTCGATGCATTCCCCAATCCTTGGGAATTCCGCCACCAGGAATATACCGCGATCCTAGCACCATATCGCTTTCAGCATCAATTTTCTCAAGAAAGTCTGGAATTTTCTTTGGGTCATGGGAGAGGTCGGCATCAAACTCGAAAACCAAATCGGACTTGAGCTCACCGAAAGCGTGAGCCATACCAACTAGATACGCACCTCCAAGACCACTTTTTTTCTTATTTAAAAGCAAATGCAGTTCAGGTGATTTTTTCTGCATTTCCCTGACTAACTCATAAGTTTTGTCAGGTGAAGTGTCGTCAACCACGAGTATTTCCATCTTCCAAGTAGAGATAGTCTCAAAAACCTGTAGCAAGCGCTCAACAGTTACACCAATGTTTTCGCGCTCATTATAAGTTGGAATAATAACGACAGCAGTCTTTTTCACAGATTACTCACTTTCTTTTTCTAATTCAGCCTCAACCATAGTTCTGACTAATTCTTCAAAAGAAACCTTTGGCTCCCAGCCTAGTTTTTCTTTTGCCTTAGAAGGATCACCCACTAAAAGGTCAACCTCAGCCGGACGATCGTATTTAGGATTATGACGATAGATCGCTTCCCAATCTGAAATACCAGCCACTTCGCAAGATCTCTCTAAAAACTCTCTCACTGAGTGTGTCTGGCCAGTGGCAATGACATAGTCTTCCGGAGTGTCTTGTTGGAGCATCAGCCACATGGCTTCTACATAATCTCCAGCAAATCCCCAATCACGCTTAGCATCTAGATTTCCGAGCTCAACGAATTGCTGTTTACCAAGCTTTATTCGTGCCACAGCATTGGCAATTTTTCGCGTCACAAACTCAAGGCCTCGGCGAGGTGACTCGTGATTAAACAAAATGCCAGACACGGCAAAGAGATTATATGACTCGCGATAATTTACTGTGATCCAGTGGCCATAAACTTTAGCCACTCCATAAGGCGAACGGGGATAGAATGGCGTCATTTCCGTCTGGGGAACTGCCTGAACTTTACCAAACATTTCGCTAGAACTGGCTTGATAAAAACGGGAGTTCGGGCTGGCCAATCTCATCGCGTCGAGAACTCTAACTACGCCTAGGGCAGTAAACTCACCCGTTAGCACAGGTTGTTCCCAACTGGCCTGAACAAATGACTGGGCGGCAAGATTATAGATTTCGTCTGGTTGAATTTGTTTTAGGGCAAAAGTCAAAGAATGTTGGTCGATTAAATCACCAGACACCAACTCCAGGTTTTCATTGTGAACAATGTGGGCAATTCGAGCAAAATTCTGGGTACTCGTTCTTCGAGTCAGTCCGTAAACTTTGTAACCTTTATTTAACAAAAGCTCAGCGAGATATGAGCCATCCTGCCCTGTAATTCCAGTTATAAACGCTTTTTTCATGTCTGATTCCTCCAAAAAATTAGTATACGTTGCAGGGTCTCAACTCTAGGGATGTCCGGTTGCCACCCAAGCTTTGAAACTACAGAAATGTCAGCTACAAGCTCCGGAACATCGATTGGGCGCATGCGCTCCTGATCTATTTCCAGCGGCACCTCACAAGAAGCTAGTGCCCTAAGCTCATCTACTATAGCCTGCATAGAAACTCCGACGCCAGATCCAATATTGTAGACTTGGCCAACTTCCCCTTTTTCCAGGAGCAGTTGATAACCTCGAACAATATCTTTAACATCCGAAATATCTCTGATGGCGGCAAGATTTCCCACCTTTAAAACTTGCTGCTGATCTCGTTCTATGGCAACAATTTGTTTGGCAAAAGCTGGAATTGCAAAGGCTGTCGTCTGGCGCTCGCCTGTGTGATTAAAGGGCCTGACTCGAATTATTGGCAACTTGTAACTTTGGGCGTAGGCGTAGCCAAGAAGGTCTTGGGCGACTTTTGAAACTGCATAAGGATTTATGGGACGAAATGGCTGGTTTTCGTCAACGGGATTTTCAGACTGCTCAACCATGCCATATTCTTGGGCCGAACCAATGAGAAGTAAGCGTGATTCTGGAGTCACTTCGTGTAAAGCTGAGAGCACGGAGAGCTGGAGTTGAGTATTTATGGTCAGGGTACGAGCAACATTGGTGAAACTACTGCCAACTTCAGCAAGCGCAGCAAGATGGTAAATGCGGTCGGGCATGACCTCAGAAAACAAGGCATGAGTTGCAACTTGATCAGCCAGATCAATTTCATGGATTTGATGCTTATCAAGGTTTTCGCTCGGCAAATCGGCTGTTTTATTTAAAGCTGTTAGGTGCAACTCCGCATCTGGCTCAACTTTTGAGAGATACTCAACTAAGTGCGAGCCCGCAAAGCCTGTGCCACCAGTAATGAGAATTCGTTTTGTAGCCACAATTATTTTTGTCCAATGCCAATATACTCAAAACCCCAAGCTCGAACTGTTTGAGGCTCAAGCTGATTTCTGGCATCAAAGATCCATTGTTTTTTGCTAAGTTTTTTTGCAGAGTAATCAAAGTTTATAAACTCTGGCCATTCGACTAGAAGCATAATTACGTCAGCATCTTCAAGGGCTTCATCAAAAGTATCAACTAAACTCAGACCATTTCCTTCAGTCATTATTTTTCGCGCTACTGGAAGAGCGGCTGGATCATATCCTTTTACCATCGCTCCTTTTTCTATCAACTTTGGAATGATTGCTAGGCAGGGAGCTTCGCGCATGTCGTCAGTATTTGGTTTAAAAGAAAGACCGAGAACAGCCACTTTTTTGCCATTCAAGCCATCGACTACCTCATCAAGATTTTTCAATATGTTGGGAATGCGATTCTCATTAAGCTCATTAATCGCTGAAAATAGATTGGGAACTTCTCCAACTTGCTCGGCAAAATGTTTAAGCTCCCGAACATCTTTGGGGAAGCAAGAGCCGCCGTACCCAAGACCTGGATACCAATAGTGGCTACCAATTCGCTGGTCGAGACCGATGGCTGAAAGGACTTCGCCAATTTGGGCCCCTGTGTGTTCACAAATATTGGCAATTTGATTGGCAAAAGTAATCCGAGTGGCTAAGTATGAATTGGCCGCATACTTCGCCATCTGAGCAGACTCTGGAGAAACTACTACCATTTCCGCTTTGAAAGGCTCGTGTAATTTCTTGAGCACTTCGGCAGTGGAAGGACTGCTTACCCCAATCACTACTCTGTCTGGGTTCATTGTGTCTGAGACCGCAGTACCTTCTTTCAAAAACTCTGGTACAGATGCCAATTCATAAGCCACATCAGTGTGTTTTTTAATGATCTCGTCAACTGAGTGGAGAGTTCCTGGGGGCACTGTTGATTTCACCACCACCACCGCTCCTGGTAAGAGGTATTTTGCCAAAGCTTCTGCGGAAGCGTGCACGTAGGTTAAGTCAGCACTGCCATCGGCTTTGGAAGGTGTTCCAACTGCAATAATGATCACCTCAGCGTTAGAAATGGCTTTTTTATAGTCTGTGGTAAAAGTTAAATTGCCTGTATCAAGAGAGCTGCGAAGCAGTTCCGGCAAACCTGGCTCATGAAAAGGCACAATCCCTAATTGGAGATCTGCGACTTTTTTTTCGTCAATATCGAGACCGATGACGGTGTTGCCAAACGAAGCGAAAGCTGCAGCAGATACTACCCCAACAAACCCAGTCCCAATAACAGCGACAGTCATAGGATCTGAGTATAGCATCGTCACCTTTGAGAGTGGGGAGGAATTGGCTCGTGCCAGGTGTAATTTTGATAGATCCACTCGGTTAAAATGCTCGTATCTGCATAACGATTTAGACTGCCCAAAACTACGATGACAATTGGCCGATCATTTTTTTGATACATAGTAATAAGTACCTCTCCGGCGCGCTCAGTTGTGCCAGTTTTTCCACCTAAAACAGCGTCGTCTTTTAGAAGCAATTGATGAGTGGAAACTAGATTGGCTGTATTAAAACCTGAAACGTCGGTTATTGCCGCTTCCTTCGTCCCCAAAATCTCTCTGATCACCACATCTTGCCAGACTAGTCTGCTCAATCTGGCTAGATCTCGAGCAGTACTATATTGATCACCAATATCAAAGCCAGCCGGATTGCTAAAAGCCGAATCTGACAAGCCACTATTATTAGCCACTCGATTCATTTCCTCAATAAACGCCACTTCACCCCCAGGATATGAAACAGAAAAAAGCTCGGCGACATCATTGGCTGAAGTGATTAACATTGCTTTGAGTAAACTGTGAACTGTGTATTCTCGGCCCGCAACTAAGCCTAAGGAACCACCGCTTGACCAAACTCGTCGTGGAATCGTAATAACTTCATCCAAAGGGAAGTGCTGACGAACGACAAGAGCAGTCAGAAGCTTAGTTGTAGAAGCAGGAGCGTAGCGCGCATTCGCACCCTTTTCAAAAAGAGTGCTTCCAGATTCGAGATCCAGAACCAAAGCTGCGCTTGCTGAGATAGAAGCCGAAGTGGCGTTGGGATCATTCAAGACAGGGATTGGGGCAATTATCCGCTGCTCCACAGAGATCTTCGCCGCTTCTTCATGCTGAATGTACCAATGCAAAGCTGCGTAACCGCAGAGGCCTATGGCAAAAAGCACCACTCCAACAAAACCAAGTAGACGACGTCTTCGTTCAGTCATAGCACCAGTGTACTTACTTTGCCTGCTTAGTCGCAACAGTAATACCCAATTCTTTTAGCTGCGCGGGTGAAGCTGGGTTTGGCGCTACCATAACTGCAGTTCTCCCAGATGAGGTCATTGGGAAAGCAATTGCTTCTTTCAACGAAGTCTCTCCAGCAAGAAGCATGACGAGCCGATCAAACCCTAAAGCAATGCCTCCATGCGGTGGTGTCCCAACCTCAAAGGCCTCGAGCATGTGGCCAACACTTGATTCAATTTCTTCGTCAGAGTAACCCATAATGTGAAAAGTAGCTCTCAATATATCAGCCTTATGAGCACGAATACTGCCACCACCAACCTCGAAACCGTTGCATACTAAATCGTATTGAGTAGTCAAAATTTCTCCAATATTCTCCCCTGCCATGTGTTGTTCAAGATTTTCTTCAATTGGCATGCTGAAAGGATTGTGAGTAAATGTCCAACCACTCTTACCATCGGCAACTTCAGCTGCATCAGCCTTGTCAACTTGTTTAAAGAACGGGAACTTCACCACCCAAGCAAAAGCAAGAATGCCTTGTTTTTTCTCATCCTCTGATCTCATGTCAAATCTATCTGCGCCGTATTTTTCCATGGCTTCTAAGTACTCAATAACTGGGAAGTTCTCATCTTTAAGTACCCCACCCACTTCTTTCACTGCCTTTTTAACAACAGCTTCAACGGTCTGCATCACGTCTTCTTGCTTCACGAAACTCATTTCCAAGTCAACCTGAGTAAACTCAAATCCTCGATCAGCTCTTAAATCCTCATCGCGAATGCAACGAGCTAACTGAAAATATCTCTCAACACCGGCGGTCATGAGAAGCTGCTTGTACTGCTGTGGACTCTGAGGCAAGGCATAAAACTTCCCCGGTTGCAGTCTAGCTGGCACAATAAAGTCGCGAGCCCCCTCCTTTGTCGCAGTCGTTAACATTGGTGTCTCTACTTCGGTAAAATCGCGCTCATAGAGTGCTTCGCGAATCGCTCGAGCTAATTTGGAACGCATGCGAACAATTTTCTGCATTCGAGTTCTACGCAGATCTAAGTAACGATACTTTAGACGCATTTCTTCATTAATATCGTAGCCATCACCCTCGACAGGAATTGGCAGTTCTTTGGCTACGTTTAAAATCTCATAACTCTGGACATCGACCTCAATCTTGCCAGTAGGAATTTTCTCATTCACCATGTTGGCAGGTCTTTCCTTAACCATACCAGTAATTGAGATCACTGATTCTGGTGTAAGCTCGCCCATTTTTTGATAACCAACACACTGAACCGTACCAGTGCGATCTCGAAGATCGATGAAGGTAAGTTTGCCGTGATCGCGCTTGGTGTCGACCCAACCCTGGAGAGTAATCTCCTGACCAATCATCTCTGTGGACTCTGAAATAGTTTTGTCTTGCATAGGTCTCCCCAATAAAAAAAGCACCGCTCCCTAAAGGGCCCTCACTTGCGTAAGGACGGTGCCACCTTTATAATACTTCATTCCTGCTGTTACGGGCTTACCCGCTCTGGTTTTTAGTCCAGAGAACCTGCACATTTACGTGCTCG
>PFLP01000057.1 GCA_002784625.1 Candidatus Pacebacteria bacterium CG_4_10_14_0_8_um_filter_42_14
AGGCGTAATCATTCCATTTGGCTGGCTACTTACCTGTCCTTTAACAATGACCTTACATTTTCCGCAAATTCCGTCGCCGCCGCAGGCAGCATTAATGTAAATTTGGGCCGATAGCGCCGCTCGAAGAATAGTGGCATCCTTCTCAACGGAAACAGTTATATTATCCGGCAAGAATGTAACTTTGAATTTGAGCATATTTAGTTAAGATTTTTTAAAAATGCAGGGATTCCCGCAGCCTCTTTAGGCCCGACGATTATCTCAAATCCTGATTGTTCTGCCAAATCGCCGCTGATTACCGCAACATATCCGGGAATAATTAAATTTTTATGGTTTATTGTATTTTTCACGCCATGTTCATCCAGCGATTTAGTAATACATTCAGCGTTAAATTTCTCCGCAGCCCAGGCAGTCAATACCGACATGCCTTGTGTATCTACGCTCAGGATATAGGAAGGAACTTTGCTGGCCTCAACTTCTCCTAAAACAGTGAAATAGCTTAAAGAAAAGTTGGTTGTGATTAAAACCGGAGAGCTTTGATTAACTGATCCTATTGGATAAAGTTTGGATTCAATTTGCAAAGGCTTTTGAGGATCGGTATAAATATTCTGCCTCAAAGTCAAAATGGAAAGGATTTCCCAGGCTTGAATCCCTTTGATTAAAACAACCGCTGAATATTTAGCAATATAAGCAGCTGCCTCCATTGCTTCTTCGTAAGGATCTTCTTTGTCTACGATCGTCAAACACGGATATCCCAATGCCCGGTTTAATTTTCTTAGCGCCTGCCTGCGTGATTGCGTTAGGTCCCAGATCTTTTCGGTTGCAGATTTAATTCCCGTATCCAAGATTAAATTGCTCACTCCAATGCTACTAAGCTCTTTAGTTAGTTTAGTCAAACTATCAAAGTCTTCCGCCTTAACAACCAATGGCAGTTGAAATTCTTTAGCAATAGCGCCAATCTGCGTAAAGTTATCCTTAGTCGCACAATATAACAGCGGCTTACGTTCCTTGGCGATTTCTGCTGCCTGCTTTAAAGCGTCTAAATCATCGCTCATTAGTATTACCGGCAAGACCGTGCTATTTAAAACTAACTTTACTGCTTCCAGATACCTTTTGGCATCTTTATTCTGTTTCAACGACACCAAGTTAACTTCAAGCAATTGTCCAACACGCTCAAATTTTAACTCATTAATTTTATCAAGCCTTTCCTTTATCTGCGAATCGCTTAAGGAATCATCGATAATAAAACCGATTCCAGTGGGATTTCGAAACTTTTCTTCATGCCTGAACATTACCGTTTCATTACCAATTTCAAACTTTAAATTTTCATTGCCTAAAACAACCGGTTTAATCGGCGGCAAAGCTTGAGTTTCTAAAATCATCTTAGATTCTGCAGAGATAAAAGGGCACTTTTCAATTGCCACTGCTTTTTTGGCCAGCTGCATGGCAAAAGAAAGGCAAGTAGCCAAGCCGCACTCACGACAATTTGTTTTTGGTAATAATTTATAGATATCTAATCCGGATAAAGCCATAGTTATCCCCTGTTAATTAAGCTTGCAAAATACCCTGCTCCAAACCCATTATCAATATTTACCACCGTTACTCCTGGCGAGCATCCGTTCAACATAGTTAAAAGCGCAGCTAATCCGGAAAAACTGGAACCATATCCGCAGCTAGTCGGCACCGCCACAATCGGAGCCTTAACTAATCCGCTGACTAAGCTGGGCAAGGCCCCTTCCATGCCCGCCACCACAATAATAACTTGCGCCGCCTTCAATTTCTCAATATTACTCATCAGCCGGTGTACGCCTGCTACCCCGACATCATATAATCTTTCAACGCGGTTACCCATAACCTGCAGAGTAAGTACCGCTTCTTCAGCGATCGGTATATCGCTTGTGCCGGCAGAAACTACTAAAACTGTGCCTTTTGAAAGTTTTTTAGGTTTTGCTAAGAGATAACCGATTTTTGCAAGGGGATTATATTTTAAAGCAGGGATTGTTTTCTTTAAAAAAGAAAATGTTACTTTATCCAGTTTGGTTAACAACAGGTCTTCTCTGGCTTTAATTAATTTTTTAACGATTTCTCTTAAATGCTGACGGCCTTTCCCCGGACAAAAAATAACCTCGGCAAATCCCTTGCGCTTTTTTCTATCGATGTCAACTTTAGCAAATCCCAGATCACAAAAACCTTTCTTGACAGACATTTAATTATAAACCTCGATAGACAAGATATACCAAAAGAACAATAAGGATTGTAGAAAAAATATAAAAATCATTGAAATAAAGAAAATCCTTAAATCTGCTTTTTACTCCAACCGGTTCATCTTTGATAGTTTCAGGATGAAGATGGTGGCGTGCTTTAAAATACTGATCAACCTGTTCTTTTTTAAATCTTAGATACAAGCCGCCGATCTTATATCCGGGAATCGTTCCATTTTCCGCAAGATCCAGAACATCTTTTTCGGAAACACCCAAAATAACCGAAACTTCCCTGACAGTAAGTAATTTTTCTTCGCTCATAGTTTAATTATTTCCCGATTTTTCCAGATGCAACCCAGTTATCTATTGCTTTACGTTCAAATTTCCAGGCATTATCTTCTTTGCTCCCCGGCACCTTACCTGAATTAGCCCATTCCATAATCGAGCTTAATTCAACTTCCAGATATTTTGCCAGCTGTTCAGGATTAAGAAAATCATGCAGCATTGTACAGTGTCCTTCAAAAACAGCGCCTTCGGCAACATTAAGCCTTGCCGGATAGAGATAACCTTCAACTATCGCCTGCGGCAGTAAAGTAAGGCGCTCACGGGCGGTAATTTTCCCCTTAACTTTTCCACCAATAATAATATTATCTCCGACAATGTCCGCGTTGATTACAGCAGTGGAGCCGATAGTAAGATTTCCGCGGGTATCCAGGTTGCCTTCAAATTTCCCGTTAATCCGCAAATTAACCGGATCTTTAAAACTTAAACTCCCCTGCATTGCGGCATCAACATCAAGAATCTTTTCATCCACTTTATTCTTAAACGCCATGTTTCCCTCCTTTTGCAAGTGATCCTTCTGCGAAACGTAAAAAATGTAGAACAATTAAAACCAGAACCGTAGTGTATACGGCTACCTTATTAAAACCGATTCCGACAGCTAATCCGATCCCGGCAACAACCCATAAACTGGCAGCGGTAGTCAACCCTCTAACTCTCTCAGGCTCACGGATAATCGTACCGGCGCCAAGAAAACCGATACCGGTAATTACTCCGGCAGCAATTCTGGCCGGATCCAAAGAAACCCTATCTTTATATATATCAAAAACATATAAAGATGTCAACATGATAAGACAAGATCCCAGGGCGACTAATATGTGCGTACGTAAGCCGGCATCCCTGCGATGAACCTGGCGCTCAAGGCCGATTAAACCGCTGAGAAATAAAGTTAATAATAGGCGTACAATCATTTCAAAATCTGTTGGCATATGAGCTCCTCCTTAGTTAAATTCAAGATTTAAATTAAGATTGCTTCTTGCTCCTTGTTTATAAAGATAGCCTGCCAGCCCGGCAACCATCGCCGCATTATCCATACATAACTTAATCTCGGGGAAGAAGCATTTAATTCCGTTAATTTTTGCGCTCTCGCTAAATCGTTGGCGCAAAGCAGTATTTGCGATTACCCCACCTCCGAGTAAAAGATTCTTAACACGATAACGC
>PFLP01000025.1 GCA_002784625.1 Candidatus Pacebacteria bacterium CG_4_10_14_0_8_um_filter_42_14
TACTGCCCATAATCGTATCAGATGTTATTTTGCGACAAGTCTAATATTTTCCTTATGCTATTTCTTCTCGACCATAGAGCTTACCCCGCCTCTTCGATTCAGCTTGCAAGTGACAACAGTGGCATTCTCCCACGAATCTCCAGGTGTGTCGCTGATCCTGCTGCGATAGTTTTGCTTAAGGAAATATTTATCGATCACTATTGCAATTTTTTTGATAAAGAATTCTCCAAACACGTAATAAGCAACTCATTTAATATATTGAGCTCAAGCCAGGCTTCAGGAACCGATATCCCAAAACTTAAAGACGCCATGACCAAGGTGTCAAAACTTTTCTACTCCAAAAATGACAACTCTATTTTTTCCAAAAAGTACGTCCTATATAAAAAGCTTTTGAAACCCAAATATTACTTTGAGATGACTGAAAAAAATTTCTTGGGTAAGAGAATATTAGATTTCGGTTGCGGGAAAGGACATTTCTCAAACTATTCATACTCTCATGGATATACCGCGATTGACGCTGATGTACTTGACTATAATGAAGTTCATCGCCAAGAAATACCGTTTGTTCAACTTAGGACAACAAGTGACATATCAAAGAAAATAGACACAGTAGACACGACAGTTTGCCTGACCGTACTTCATCATATTGAAAAAGAAAAGATTGGTGACGTCCTCTCTAAGATTTCTCTTATATCCAGAAGACTTATCGTTATTGAAGATGTAATTGATATTGAGACCTTCAAGGACAAAGGTATTACAAAGTTAGAGAAAAAAATGGCAAGTCTTCCAGAGGAATCAAGAAGCTGCGCCGTGGTGCTTGCAGACTTTTATGGAAACGTGGTGGCTCAGGGTTTGTCTAAAATGAGTCTTCCGTTCAACTTTAGAACATCTGGAGAGTGGGAAAAACTCTTAATAAAAAATGGCTATTCAATAAAATCAGTTACACCTATCGGCTTTCCCAGTGTAAGCTTCCATGGTTTTTTTCAAGTTAAAATAGTATGTGACAGCAACAATCTTATTAAGGAAACGACTAGCATGGCCTAGCTGTCGTCCTCCACTCATTCATCACCCCCGCCAACTCTTCCGTTGACATTCCAAATGTATTATACAAAGCTCCTTCGAAACCTGTTAAGTTTTTTGCCAATTGCCGCGAAGAGACATGCTCTGTGTAGTTTGGGGAATAATCGAAGACAACCATTTTATTTCCCGAGATAGTGCCGACTGTGAGCGGTCCAATGTCTCGCCATTTCACACTATGCGTTTTGAAAAGCGAGCATATATCGTAGCCTTCGGACTTTAAACGTAAATATGATGCTCCTGGGAGCATTGAGATAACAAAAACAGCGCTGCATAATCCAAAAAAACCAAAAACAAACCAGCCCGTTCTTTCTCCTGACACTAGCATCGCCAAACCAATTCCAGTAAAAACTAGCGACAAAATTAATAACAGCAGAAGCTTTCGCTTTGAGGGATAGAGGGTAAGTTCTTGTTTCATAGCGACTCCTAGCGCCGTGCATATGATTCTACTACTAAAAACTCCGGCTGTTTCTCAAGATTAGCCATGATATCCGTCATCGGTGCAGTTCTCTCAAGCCCAGTAAATGAATCAAAAACCATTGTCGATCCGCCCTCTTCAAACACCGCCACGGCGTGCCCCTCCGGATATACAAAATGAGTTTCAGTTATCTCTAAAGACCCATCTTTAATCGAATCTTGCATGATGCTATTTTCCACATATGGCACTTTCGGTAAACGATCTACCCCAACAAGATATTGAGTTGAATCGGGCTTTTGCGAGTGAACTAAGGCACTAAACCCTAGCGGCTCAATAATTTCCCGAAGTTGCAAGAAGTTCATGCCATTGGCTTTCAGATCAAATTTAGCATGGGATGCACTTAGAACCTTCCCTAGGACTTCATGGAAATTTAATCCAAACTGTTTATGAACTAAGTATGCAAAAGAAGTGGGTACACATGAGCTTGAGTCGGGTTGGATAAATGTCATAAGTTACCTCCCCGAAACCCTCAACAACTTAACCCCCACCGGCACCACCGTCACCAACGAAATAACACCCAGCAAGCTAAACATGACTCTAATACCAAGGAGTGGAACCAAAAATGAGGATGCTCCAGTTAGGATCACATACACCACCCCAATGAGCAAGCTCAGGGCAGAAATTGCTGTCGCCCGATACTTAGAAGAAAAAACCTTGTTGGTTATTGGCGCCAAAATCACCCAGCGAGCAGTCGTAGCCACCATCGCCAGAAAAACGAATGGCGTTCCAAATAAACCATACAGCCAGGCTCCTGGAAGATAGCCCAAGAGCATTATCACTGGGAAAAAGAGTATTGTTCTATTCCAATTAAATAGCTTTGTGTGCTTTAGAACTAACATTACTACCGAAATATTGAGGAATCTCATTCCTGCAAAAATGAAGCCACGAAGTGCGTCTGCTGGTACTAGCGCAGCCATCAGAACATCATCGAAATACAGCGTACTTGACCACGCGATACCTCCGACAAAGATATAAAAAAGTGACACGTACTTGGCGTATTCTGACTTAAAAGCCTCCTCTGTCCCCAATTTTATTTGCGAGAAATAAGAGCTGATTGAGAACTTAACGCTATCGATTTTTGGCTCTATATAGCGAAGGGTTACTATGGCACCAACGAAGAGTGAAACTCCATACAAAACAAATGGCGCCTGCTCATTAATTCCAAATAAGAGACCGCCTATCACCGCACTAATAACCAATCCTACTTGATAAATAATGTTGCCATCGGCATAGACACCAGCAAATCTTTCTTCATCTCCAACTTGGATATACGTGTCATACAGAAGCGCTTCCTCCGATCCCGACCGAAAAGCGTCGGCGGCTCCCATACAGATTGCTAAAAACAGGAACCACCAGAATGTTGGAAATAACGGGTAAATAACATAGGAAATTCCTCCAACAACAAAACCCCAAAGAATTGTCTGTCTGCGCCCAATCATGTCAGCAAGGGCCCCACTTGGGAGCTCAAAAAACATTTGCGAAAGATACATGGCCACAAACAGAATCGACATCTCTGCAGCCGTGATTCTTGCTATGTAGTAAGGAACCCAGATGGGTGCCAAGAAAATTAGAGAATGGAATAGTTGGGAGAAATAGTAGGCTCCGGCGTTGCGCTCGCCAATATCTTTTGAAAAAATCAAGCGAAAATCTGGGATGTGCAAAGACATCAGCTGATTATACAGCTACTTATTTATTAAAAAACGCCTCGTGCAGAGAACTTTTAATCAAAGACTGATACGGCACATTGGCCTCATTTGCTCTCTCTTTGATTCTATTGAGAAGCATTTCTGGCAAACGAATCGAGATTGGCCGAGAGGTTGGCTTTAGATTGGGGAAAGAAACGCGCCTGGCATCGCTTGGCTCATAATAATCTGCTAAATTTATTTTTGCCCAAAAATCTCTTTCTTCATCTTCATTCTTAAAATTTGGTAAATTAAGCGGCTTCTTCATATAAGCTCCTTTCTTTTCGTTTATTTAAATCTCTTGCAGAAATAACTCTGATTTTGTTTTTTCGTTTTGTATATACGATAAAAAGATGTCTACCATTCTTTGTCCGTCCAACAATAATTTTTCTAGCTTCCGTCTTAGAGTGATTTGGATCTGGATACTCTTGCTTATCATTATCAAAAAAAACTTCTTCTGCTTCCAAATTATTTACCTTATGTTTCTCTGAATTTTTATCTAAATTTCCCTCATCCCACTCAAATTCAACGGGTTTTTTCAAAGAAATCATAAATAAATTGTATATACTCACTTATACAAAGTCAAGAATTCGAATTGACTCACTAAAAAAGTACTCCAAGCATAATCGTTGCCTCAGTA